>CAIWJG010000697.1 GCA_903912925.1 uncultured Verrucomicrobia subdivision 3 bacterium
ATCCCCCACAAAACCGCCCGCTTGTAGGCCGGGTGCCCTCACCCGGCGTCCCCATCTCCTCCATAATGAGAATTGCTGGCAGCAATAGGACAACGAGTCCAACGATGGGACAAACCCCTCGCCCCGTGGAACGCCGGCTTCAGCCGGCAGCCGCTCTGCCAGACTCCTGCCGTGGTTTTTGCGTGTTCCTGCTGTAGGCCGCGTGCCCTCACGCGGCGTTCAAGCTTCCCCAGAGAGCTTTGTCCGGACTGGAGCCTGGCAATCCTGGGAATCGTTGGCATCGACCCCTTGTAGGCCGGGTGCCCTCACCCGGCGTCCCCTGGAGCCTGTGGCATAGTTCCTGCGCGATACGCGGCTAGAAGCAGTTCAACCGAAGAAACGAAATGAATCCTGTGCTAACCAGCAGTGCGCTCGTTATGCCGCCCAGAACACGCCGGCCCCGGACAGTCGTTCAGCCGGAACTTCACCGCTCGGGGGCCTCGACTTGCGCCGGGGCTGAACCAAATGTCGAAAGGGGAGTGCATTGAGCCACTCCAGGAAGGTCATGATACTACGTTACCTAAAGAAGCTTCTGCGAAAGTGGGTGGAGACACCCGATGAAGATCGGGCCGCGTCAGCGGTCGCCGATGCTCCCGAATCCGAGCGTAAGAGCCTCAGATCCCCATTATCAGAGGCCACCCGTGGTAATAGGGTTCATCAAAACGGGCGGGGGCTCCAACTTCCCATGCAACCCATCCTCGCCGGACTTCCTCAGGAACTGCAACTGCGTCTCAAGAATCCGGATGCCGGCGCCCTGACTTTCTGTGTCGCGCTCGAAGCGGTCCTCGCGCAACTATCATACGGCAGCGTTAAGATTCCCTTCGGTGAATTGCGGCAGGCGGCGCCCGACCTCTTTATGCCGGAGACGGATCGGGACGGCACCCTGGTATTGTTGCCCCTGGCGGAAATACTGCCCCGGCTCGACCCCGCTTTGATCACGCGGCGGCCGCTACAAAAGAAAGTGGAAGTTCCGCCGGAAATCTCCAACCCCTTTGACCAGCACAACCGGGGCATGATCTTCTCGGCTGGCCCGAACAAGACCGGATCCGTCCCGACAGCCACCCCGCCGCCGCGGCAAGTAGTGCCGGCGCCGCTCACGCCAGCAGCCCGTGGTGGCCTTAGCCCCGTGAAGTCTTTCCCTTACTTCACTGGGGTTACCTTCGCGCCCACGCCGCCGCCACCAGGCACTGTCGCGCCCGCAATGGATCCGGTTACTAATTCCTTGCCCTTGCGCGAACCGAGCACCAACCCGCGCCCCGCCCCGCCGCCGCCGACTCCGCCTCCCGCCAGACCCGCGAGTGAGTCCGAGGCCCTGCTGATCAGCCTGGCCTCTCTGGCAGAGGGCTGGCCGGAAGCAGTTCGACAGGAACTCGTCCAAATGAATCTGGTAGAGATGAAAGTGGCTTTGCCGATCGAAGTCATAGAGCGCGCGCTCAAGCAGGGCCGCATCGTTTTTCCCTGGAAAACTCTTCGATCATGGATTACCCCCTTACTCCTTCCGGCGCCCTCCGCCCAGGACAGCACCGTGCTCGAATTGCCATTGAAAGTGGTCGCCCCTCCGTTCCTGGCCAGACAGAAAGAGGCTGGCAGACTGCAAAAGAAGGTCGTGGTGGACGATGAAATCCCCAATCTGTTCTTCGGTTTCCCGCGATCGGAGTCTGGCAGCGCCAGCGTGGCCTCGGCCGCCAGCCCTGCGCCACCCAAGGTCGCCGACACGAACTTCTACGTTGGGGACGGCAGTTCTGACCGAGCTCGGACCCAAGACGACAGAGTAAGCCACGGTCCATCGCCCGGGACCAAGTTCGTCACCAAGTATGCGACTCCCAATGAGGTCGTCTCGCGCGCGGCGGCGCTGGAGGGGGTCGCCGGCGCGCTCATTGCCTTGCCAGACGGACTCATGGTGGCCAGTCGTCTCCCCGCCGACCTCAACGGCGATACCCTGGCTGCGTTTCTGCCCCAGATCTTTGGGAAGATCAACCAATGCACCAAAGAGCTGCGGATGGGCGAATTGAACAACGTCCACTTCACGGTGGGCAACATTCCCTGGAAGATCTTCCGTGTGAACGCGATCTTCTTCGCCGGCTTCGGCCGCGCTGGCGAGCCATTGCCCACGGCGCAATTAGCGGCATTGGCCGCGGACTTGGACCTCCGACCTAGATAAATTTATGGCCATCATCAATCAAGCAACCAAAGAATTACAGGTCAAGGTCGTCTATTACGGCCCGGCGATGGGCGGCAAAACGACCAACCTCGTGCAGGTGCATGATCATGTCCAGACGGTCGCTGGCAATAAGGGCAAGCTCGTGTCACTGGCGACCAGCTCGGATCGCACCCTCTTCTTCGACTTCCTGCCGATTGAAGCCATGTCCATCAAGGGGTTTAAGACCAAGTTCCAGCTCTACACCGTGCCCGGTCAGGTCATCTACAATACGACCCGCCAGCTCGTGTTGCGGGGCGTGGACGGGATCGTCTTCGTTGCCGATTCCCAGTATGAAAAGATGCCTGAGAACGTAGAGAGCTTTGCGAACCTCGAAGATAACTTGAAGACATTGAAGCTCAATTTCGCCGAGATCCCCTACATCTTGCAGTATAACAAGCGCGATCTGCCGAATGTGGCCCCGCTGGAGTACATGGAGTTTCTGCTGAACAACCGGGATGTCCAAGTCCCGTCCTTCGGCTCTGCCGCGCACAAGTGCGAAGGCGTATTTGAGGCGCTCAACATGATCACCCGCATGTTGCTCCACAAATTCATCAGCCAGGGAACGCCGCAGCACGCATGACATGGCTACCCGCCAGCACGCGTAGCATCGAACGTGAGTTCGATCATTATTTCCGATCTTATATGA
>CAIWJG010000698.1 GCA_903912925.1 uncultured Verrucomicrobia subdivision 3 bacterium
GTTGGGTGAACCACGCCCCCGCTGCTGTCCAACCGTTGCAACGGTTTCCCCTGACTTTTGCCCATAATGAGAATTGCTGGGTCGCGAAAGAGGTTTCCGACCATGACGAGGCCCATTCCCATCCGTGTCATCCGTGGTTTCTGAACTGCCGGATTTGGTGATGCGCACATTACATTCTCATTACCGTTTTGTGGCAATGGTGAGGACTGACACCGGCACGCAGCGCCAATAACGCTCCGGAAAGCGCTATATGTGGGGTACTCCAAAATCGTCAGGCCCCTACAGGCAATGTGGTCGGGCTGGTCCAGTTTTCTAATGCCCGCACCACCCTTCCCGACAGTCCTCCCCCGTCCTCTGGCTTCTGTCTTCTGTCTTCTGAGTTCCGATTTCTGCTTTCTGCTTTCCCAATTTCAGCTTTCCCCCTCGCCTCCCCGCACCGGAATGTGGAGGAAGTTTGTTCTGACCCCCATTCGATCAGCGCCTTATACCGACCGCTAAACAAATGCCCAAATTCCTTGTGCCGCCGATTATAGCGGCTGGTGTAGGTGCCCAACAGCCACTTCATCCCCACCACCATGTTTCGCTGCGGTGTTTCGAGGACCAGGTGAAAGTGGTTACGCATCAGGCAATAGACGTGTACCTGCCAGCCAGTCTTTTATGTTAATCTTTCGCTTGGCGGTCCCCGGAAAGTGGTCCATATTCACGTTGGCTCTGCTGCAACCGAAGCCTGACGTTTTGCGTCAGAGATTTATGTAGGTTGGGTGGGGCCGTTTTTCTTCCTGGGTTTGGTGAATTCTTCGCGATATTTCCATTCTAAAGGGACGAAGCGCCAGTGCCGGTATGGGGCCGCCCAGCGATCCTGCTGGCCGCCTGGGGTGCCGGTGGAGATTCCAATGTTGAAGCCCGGTTTGATGCGACGGATTTCCTGCAGAATGGTCTTGTACAATTGCTCTTTGGCAACCGTCCGGTTGCCATGACGGGTGGTGCCAGGCGGGATCTGAAGGTGTTTATTGTTCAGGCGGAAGGACATTGCCCCCAGGACAATATCGAGGCATTGCGCCAGAACGTGGTCGTGGGAACGGAATTCGGCGATGTCCTCCCTGGCCAGGGTGAAGCCGGCGCCGTGGATTTCGGGATTGTCTT
The DNA here is from genome assembly GCA_903912925.1 of uncultured Verrucomicrobia subdivision 3 bacterium. GTDB lineage: Bacteria > Verrucomicrobiota > Verrucomicrobiia > Limisphaerales > UBA8199 > PALSA-1440. The sequence continues at coordinate 1,144 of CAIWJG010000698.1, forward strand.
TCAGCGCGAGGAGAAACCCTTTGAACTGGGCGGTGGCCTCCTTCGTTTCGGGGAACTCATCAAAATATAGACGCAGTTTGGTGGGCTCGCCGGCTGGAGGGCGGTGCATGATGCCGAAGGCGTATTTGATGAATTGGTAGTAGAGCCGGAAGAACGCCCCTTCGATTTGCTCCTGGGTGAGACCGACGGCCTCGTGGACGTTCTGGCGGAACATGATTCTGACTTTCAGGTGGCCTTGCCGGACCTCCTCGAAAAAGACTCTTATCAGGTCCTGGTACTTGGCCAGATAGGGGGCCGAGACTTTGGACCACTTCACCTCGCCGAACAGGTTGAGGCGGGTCTTCTCGGCGTTCAGCCGTGCGGTGATGCGGTCGTACTGGGAGGATCCGACCATTACCCCGCCGTAAAAGTTGGAGTAGTAAGCGCCGGCGACGTCGGATTCGTCACAGAAGATGAGATATTCTTTTTCGGCCATCGCGGTTCAGATATTGCCAGCAAAGGCGCCGCGCGACAAGGCGGCGGGGAGGTGATCGAGCGCGGCGAGCTTGTCGGTGAGCCGGGCTTTCGCCGGTGTGATCGCGGCCAGTGGCTCGTCCGCTGCCTGTTGGCGACTCCACTCGGGGAGAAGGAGCGTTGTGGGGGCGATGATGAGGGAGGGATAGGAATCCAGCGCGTTGTTGGTGCCGCCCCAGGCGGCGGTATCGGGGCAGCAATTCTCATTATGCAATGGTGATGGCAGCCCAAATCCGAAACCCGAAGGAAATCCGAGAGCAGAACCGGATGCCCGCTAAGCACGCAAAATGACGCTAAAGAAAGACCCAGATATGAAATCCCTAATTCCTGAGTGGCTGCCGGCTAAAGCCAGCGTTCCACCGGGCGAGGAGTGCTACTGCGGGAAAGGTGCTACGGTCGGGGACCTGCGGAACGCCGGCTTTAGCCGGCAGCAGA
>CAIWJG010000699.1 GCA_903912925.1 uncultured Verrucomicrobia subdivision 3 bacterium
CCGCGTACCCTCACGCGGCGCTCGGTTGGCGTTTCCATCGGGGTGTGAATAATGCAGTCTAGAAGTAATCATTGGTTGATGGCCGCCGTGGTGGTCGGTGTGGTGGGGACATCCCAACGGGGTCTAGGCATCATGGCTGGCGATGAGACGGCGCTACCCGCCGATTCACCCGCCGCGCGGCTTGACGTGTTGGGAAGCGGTTCGCCCTTCAACGCTGTCGGCGCGTTGGCCATCAGTTCCGGCGGGTTTTCTTACATGGGCAGCGCCACCGCCATTTCACCGAACTGGGTTTTGACCGCCGGGCACAACCTGGACCTGAACGACAACGGCTCACCCGACGCCGGCCTGAGCATCAATTTCAATTTGCCCGGCTTTGGCACCTATACCGCAAGCTCTTTCTATACCTGTCCGGGCTTCACCGGCTTCGGCGATCCATCCATCCAGCGCGATCTCGGTCTGATCCACCTCGCGACTCCGCTCCCGCAAGGCATCGTTTTCCCAAGCCTCCAGGGAGTTATGCAGGTGGGGAATCAGGCAACGCTGGTGGGCTTTGGTCGCAGCGGTTACGGCAACTACGGTTACACGACTTCGGCCACACTCACCGACCGCCGGGTTGGCTACAATGTGGTGGACGCTTTCACGCCCGATGATCTTGGAGGCGGTTTTGCTGCGCTCTTCCGTTACGACTTTGATTCGCCCGCCACTTTCGGACTGCCAGGAGGCAGTCTCGGCAACAACCTGGAATCTCAGATCGGACCGGGTGATTCGGGCGGGCCGCTGCTCCTTTTTGACGGTAGCGGCTATTCCATAGCGGGTGTGAATACTTTCGTCGAAGGCTACGGCGGGCGCTTCGGGGATATTGGCGGGGGCGTCGTGCTCGCGCCATATCTCGATTGGATTGGCGACACCACTGGCCTGGCGATTCCGGAGCCGACAGTGGGCTGGCTGCTGCTGCTTGGTTTGGCGGTTCTGGTTTTGCAGCGTCGCAATACGGCAAATTTGAAACTCTGCCTGCCAAGTCGCCGGTAACTTGCGCAGTGCAGCAATTCTTATTAGGGGCATGCCGCCTCGCGCCGGGTGAGGGCGAGGGAAGAATGCAGAATGCAGAATGTAGAATGCAGAATGAAGAAAGAGCTGGCGCTATTTCGGTAGGCTCACGGTGAATTCGGCGCCCTGGTCTGCCTGGCTGGAGACGGTGACCAGGCCGCCGTGGGCTTCGACGACGGCTCGAACCAGACTCAGGCCGAGGCCCAGTCCACGCTGGGAACGGCTCTTGTCGCCGCGGTAGAGGCGGAGCCAGATCTTGTCCTGCTCCTCGGCGGGAATGCCAATGCCGGTGTCGCGAAACACTGCCACAGCGCGATCAGAGCCGTTGCGCAGGGAAATCGTCACGCTGCCGCCAGCGGGGGTGTATTTGACGGCGTTGTCCAGGAGGTTGGCGAAGACCTGCCTCATGCGGGTGCGGTCAACCGATGCCTCGCACGGCGTCGGAAGCTCGGTGCGAACGGCAATCTTCTTCTCCTCAGCCACGTATTGATAGAGCTCGACTACTTCGCGCGCGAGCTGGCAGAGGTCAGCCGGTTCGCGCTGGAGCTTCATCATGCCGGCCTCGGCCTCCGTGATGTCCATGAGGGTGTTGAGCATGCTGACGACGCGCTCGGATTCTTCGAGGCAATCAGCGAGCGCTTCGCGGGCAGTGGCCGGGTCGGCGTCTGGCTGCAAGGCGACCTCCGCTATGCCGCGCAGGCGGGCCAGCGGGGTGCGCAGGTCGTGGGCGACGTTGTCGAGGGACTCGCGCATGGCGCGGATCAGGGCCTGATTCTTGTCGAGGAGGGTGTTGAACAGGCGCACCAGCTCGTCGAACTCATCGTCGGACTGGCGGACGGGGACGCGAGCATCGAGCTGGCCGGTGCGGATGATGGAGCGGGCGGTGGAGACAATCTGGCGCACGGGCAGCATCGCGCGATGCGCGAAGAAGGCGCCGGCCAGGAAACCGAAAGCGACGGTCAGGCTGCCGACGAGGAGAAAACTCCGGCGGATGGGATTCAGGATGGCTTCGCGGCTGTTGGTCGTCCGCCCAATCTGTAAGACCCAGCCGTCCCGGAACTCGACCTGGCCGAGGGTGTAGTCTCTTTCCGCGTTCTTGGGGAGGCGGATGTAAGGCACCTTGAGCGACCCGCCCCAGACCGGCACGTCGGCAATCGCCCGCCAGTCCTCCGGCGCCCATACGGGCGGGATGGCATCGCCCGCAGGGGTGACCAAGCGGACGAACATAGTGTTCTGCACCTCGGCGGGCTGGCTGGCCACCCAACTGCGCAAAGCGACGATCCCGCCCGTCTTATAGACCACTGCCGCTTCCTTGAGGCGGGCCCCCAGCACCTCGCGGTCTTTGCTGCCGACTGCGGCGGCCAGCAGGTAGTAGGCAAGGGCCAGCAGCGCGACGCTGCTGACGCTGAAGATGAGCGCGTAGAGGAGGCTGAGCCGGAGCCCAACGTTCCGGCGCAGCGATTCAAGCAGGCCGGAGGACATAGCCAACTCCTCGCATGGTGTGCAGCATCGCCCGATCCTTGTCCACCTTGCTGCGCAGGCGGTGCACCAGGACGTCCACGATATTGGTCTGCGGATCGAAGCTGTAATCGAAGATGTGTTCGAGGATCATGGTCTTGGTGACCGTGCGATTGGCGTTGCGCATGAGGTATTCGAGCAAGGCGAACTCGCGCGGTTGCAGCTCGATCTTCTCTGCGCCGCGCTGCACATCGCGAGTCAGCAGGTCCAGGGTCAGGTCGCCCACCACAAGCCGGGTGGGTTCGGTGACTTGAGTGGCCCGGCGAATGAGGGCCTGGATGCGGGCCAGCAATTCGGAGAACGCGAACGGCTTGGTCAGGTAATCGTCGCCGCCGGCCTGGAGGCCCTTGACGCGGTCGTCCACGGACGCCTTGGCGCTGAGGATCAGCACGGGGGTGCGGGTGCCCTTGGCCCGGAGTTGCCGAATGAGGCTTAAGCCGTCGAGCTTAGGCAGCATGAGGTCCACTACCGCGGCGTCGTAGGAGATGGTTTGGGCCATGATCAGGCCATTCTCGCCGTCGGCGAAGTGGTCCACAGCGAAGCCGCTTTGCTTCAAGCCGTTGACAACGAAAGAGGCAATCTTCTTGTCGTCTTCCACTACCAGGATGCGCATGATGTCAAGCATAGGATGCTGTATGACGGTTGCCAACTTATCAAATGAATGGCGGCCTGCTGGTCGGAGGGCTGCCTCTAAATCCGAAACCCGAAATCCGAAGGCCGAAGGAAGGCCGAAATCCGAAATCCGAAGAACATCCAACATCCAACATCCAACATCGAACATCCAACATCCAACATCCAACATCCAACATCCAACATCCAACATCCAACATCCAACATCCAACATCCAACATCCAACATCCAACATCCAACATCC
>CAIWJG010000700.1 GCA_903912925.1 uncultured Verrucomicrobia subdivision 3 bacterium
AGCCCATCGCCGGCCAGTACAGGGCCAGCGTCACCAGCCCTAGCAACGCGGCAATCAGCGCCGCCACCAGCAAACTCCGCCATAACGCCCCCGTCAACATCCGGAGCAGCAGGAACAACAACACCCCATTGGCGGCGTGCAATGCCACATTCGTAAAGTGAAACCCGGCGGCTTTCTGGCCAAAGAGGCTCATGTCCAGCATCAGCGAAAGCCAGGTCAACGGGTGCCAGTAATCGCCCTGGTTCAGTTGAAACGCCCACTTTACCCCCGCCCAGCTCAAACCGCCCTGCACGTGGGCGTTTTCGGTGACAAAACCAGGATCATCGAAGTTGATGAAATCAAGGCCCGTCGCCGGCCAGTACAGGGCCAGCGTCACCAGCCCTAGCAACACCGCCAGCAGCCACAGCGGGATGCGCGGGGAATGGGAGTGATGGGAGGTGTGGGGTGCGGCTTGAAACGAGGGACGTGAAACGTGAAACGTGAAACGTGAGGTCCGACCTCGGACCTCGGACTTCGGACTTTTGCCTTCTGCCTTCTTCATTCTGCCTCAGCGGTTGGTGGCGGTGCCCGGCGGTGGCGGCGGACTCGACTGGGCCGCGAGCGCGGCCTCGAGGTTCCGGCGGGCGTCGGTATTGTCCGGCTTGAGTCTCAAGGCTTCCTGGAACTGCTGAATTGCCTCAGTGGTGCGGCCTTGCTGGAAGCAGGCGACGCCGAGGTTGTAGTGGGCGTCGGCGTAATTCGGTTTGAGGCGGAGGGCCTCCTGGTAGTGGCGGATGGCTTCGTCGGTTTGGCTCTTTCTGCCGAGGGCGAGGCCGAGGTTGTTGTGGGCCTCGGCGTGACCCGGTTTCAGGCGGAGGGCTGCCTGGTATTGGCGGATCGCCTCGTCGGTTTGCCCTTTCTCGTCGAGGGCGGCACCGAGGTTGTTATGGGCGTCGGCATGATCCGGTTTGAGGCGGAGGGCTTCCTGGTATTGGCGAATTGCCTCGTCGGTTTGGCCTTTCTCGTCAAGGGCTTCACCGAGGTTATTGTGGGCGTCGGCGTGATCCGGTTCGAGCCGGAGGGCTTCCTGGTATTGGCCGATCGCCTCGTCGATTTGACCTTTCTGAACAAGCGCCACGCCAAAGTTGTAATGCGCCATCGCTTCATCCGGTTGGAGCACCAAGGCCTTTTGGAAATGGGCTATGGCCTCGTTGACCTGCCCGCGCTCGAGCAGCAAGCTGCCCAGCCTCGATTGATATTCCGCATGATAGATAGCGCTCGCCAGGAGATTGAAGGCCAGCGAGAAAGCCAGGAGCAGGCCCCAAGCCCATCGGGCCGCCCGTCGCCAGGCCGGCCGGACGGCCAGTGCGCGCTCCAGGCCCAGGATGCCAACGGCGGCCAGTAGAACCAGCGCCGGACAGAAGTCCACTTCATAGCGGAGATTGGCGTTGAAGAAGAGGCCCAGAACCAAAGCGCGAGTCGCGATGAGCAAGGCGACGGCCGCCAGGAACCCGCGCAGAAGGCGGCCCACGTTTGCCGGACGGCCGCGCCAGGCCAGCGGTGCGGCCAGCGATAGCCAAACCAGAGGAATGCTGGTCAGAACGCCAAAGGGATGCTCATTACTCCCATAGCCTGGCGGCAAGGGTGGCAACGTGATGTCGTAGACGAAAGGAAAGTGAGCACTCCAGCGCGCCGGCGCCAGGAAGTAAACCCAGGAGTTGAATCCAAAGAAGCGGTGACTCCAAAGATGCTGCGTGACCAGTCGGACCGAAGATAACATGTATGGCTGACCGAATTCCAACGGACTATCAAAGCGCAGGGCATTGTAGAGCATGAGTCCCAGCCCGACGCACGTGATCGGACCGGTGGCCGCCAGCAAGAGAACCCAAATCCGGTGAGACGTGAAACGTGAAACGTGAAACGGGAAGCCAGACCCGGCGCCGCGCGGCGAGCCCTCACGCCAGGCCGGCGCCACCGGCAGCAAGAGGATCACGGCCCCAAACAGCAGGTTCGGTCGCGCCCCGATGGCCAATCCGTAAACCAGACTGGCCGCGGCCAACCATCGCCCCCGCTCAAGGGGGCGGTGGCAGGCCTCCCAAAGCGCCAGCAAGGCCAGCATCGTCAGCGCATAGCCGCAACTGATCGCCACCTCGTAAACCTCAGCCCGTGGCAGAATGATCGGGGTGAAGACCGCCAGACCCAGCGCCAGCGTGCCCGCCGCCACCACCACCGGGCCGATTTCCGGAAAGTAGCGCCGCCACACCAAACAGAGCAAGCCGACGCTGGCCAGAAAACCTATGGCGCAAAAGACCACCACGGCGTCTTTGTGCCCGAGGTAATGGCCCGTCAGGGCCGCATAGGGCCAAAACAGCACCAGGGCAGGGGGAACCCCATAATAGAGATATAACTTGCCGCGATAGTAGCTCAGATCCCACAACGGATGCCCGTCCACCAGCAGGTAGTCGGCGTTGGCAACCGGATCATAGGGGTCGGCAAGCTGAGCCAATCCGGGCGGCACCTCTGCTTTCAAAGCGAGTTGGCCCGCGCGAAACCCCCGCACCACTAGATTGTAGTAGGCGTCCTCGGCGCGCGCGGTGCGCATTTCCAACCACCCCGGTCGGGCGCTCCAGGCATAGAAGCCGATCACCAACGCGCAAATTGTGCCCAGCATCACCCAGGGTACCCAAACAGCAGTAGCGGCCCTCGTCGGGGCGGGTTTGGACTGGGTCGTTGGTTGGCGCATGGGACTCTCGGGAGCAAACTCAGCGGTTGGTGGAGGCGCCGGGTGAGGGCGAAATGGGAACGCCGGGTGAGGGCACCCGGCCTACAACCCCGAGCACGGCTTCGAGGTTCCGGCGGGCGTCGGTATAGTCCGGATTGAGTCTCACGGCTTCCTGGAACTCCCGGATCGCCTCGTCAGCGCGGCCCTGCTGGTAAAGAGCGGTGCCCAGGTTGTTGTGGGCCAACCCGTGATCCGGTTCCAGGCGAATGGTTTCCTGCAGTTGGCGAATGGCCTCGGTCATTTGGCCTTTCTGGCTGAAGGCAACGCCCAGGTTATAGTGAGCGCCGGCGTGGCCTGGTTTCAGGCGCAGGGTTTCCTGAAACTGCCGGATCGCCTCGTCCGCCTGGCCTTTCTGGCCCAGGGCAATGCCGAGGTTGTAGCGAGCATCAGCGTGATTCGGTTGCAGACGGATGGCTTCCTGGAATTGGCGGATCGCTTCGTCGCTCTGGCCTTTATGGCCCAGGGCGTTGCCGAGATTGTTATGGGCGTCGGCGTGGTCGGGCTTCAGGCGCAACGCTTGCTCGAAGTGGCGGATGGCCTCGTCGGACTGGCCTCTCCGGCCGAGGGCAATGCCCAGATTATCGTAGGCGTCGGCGTAGTCCGGCTTCAGGCGGATCGCTTCCTGATAGTGCCGAATCGCCTCGTCGCTGGGGCCCTTTCCGGCGAGCGCGTTTCCCAGGTTGTTATGGGCCTCGGCGTAACCCGGCTTGAGCCGGAGAGCTTCCTCGTATCGGCCGATCGCCTCGTCGGTTTGGCCGTTCTTGAGCAGCGCGTTGGCGAGGTCGTAGCAGGTGTTGGCGGAATCCGGTTTCAAGCGGAGGGCCTCCCGGAACTCGTGGATGGCCTCGACGGTGCGGTCTTGCTTGTTAAGAGCGATGCCGAGGTTGCTGTGGGCAGCTTCGTTGTCCGCGGTGACCGCCAGCGTGTGCCGAAACAGCGTCTCCCCATCCCGCCAATACCCAATCTGCTGTCGCGTGAGCGCCAGGCACGCGAAAACCGCCACCCCGCCAGCCACCGATAGGAGGATGAGCGTGGAGCGTGGAGCGTGGAGCGTGGAGCGTGCAAGCGCGTGCCCTACGCTCCCACGCTCCTGACGCTCCTGACGCTCCTCACGCTGCACGCCCCCTGCTGCCTTTCCCTGCATCAGTTCATACGCGCCCCAGACGGCCAGGAGCAAGAGCCCAACGGACGGCAGATAAGTGAACCGGTCCGCCATGAATGACCCCCAGCCTTTGGTCAAGCCGATCACCGGGATCAACGTCCCCCAAAACCAGCACCAGCCCACCAGCATGTAAGGCCGCCGCCGCCCCCACCAGAGGACTGCCAGCCACACGCCCACCGCCACCAGAACCGCCCCCCCCACCTCCAGCCACGGCCACTGATCGGGACTCGCATAGGGCACGGCCAGTCTCATCGGCCAGAAGGTCTTGCCCAGATAACGGGCGTAGGCCACTAACGCATTCTCCAGCCGAAGCACGACCGGAAGCCCCGCGGCGCCTCGTCTCCCGCTTTCCGTCAGATACGTGAGGACGCACGACATCCCGCTCAGGACGAAGAAGGGGATTTTCTCGTAGAGCAAGGGGAGGAGGTGGGGCGTGAAACGTGATGCGTGAAACGTGAAACGTGAAGGGGGTTGCGTGTCGCTGACTTCTGCATTCTGCATTCTGCATTCTGCATTCTGCATTCTCCTCAGCGGCCAGTAATCGAGCAGCAGCATCACAAATGGCCAGGTCACCAGCATCGCCTTGCTCATCAGCCCGCAGGCGAAGAAGCAGAGGGAGAGGAGGTAGAAGAGTGAAACGTGAAACGTGAAACGTGAAACGTGAAACGTGAGGGGGGGCGCCGGCTGCTGGCTTCCGCTTTTTGCATTCGGCATTCTGCATTCTGCATTCTGCATTCTCCGTTCCGCGTAGCGGGCGTAGCAGATCAGCGCCAGCAACCCGAAGCAGCCGCTGAGCACATCCTTGCGCTCCGTCACCCACACGACGGATTCCACCCGGAGCGGATGCAGGGCAAACAACGCGGCCACCACCACGCTCCGCCAGAAGGCCCCGGTCAACCTCCGCAGCAGCAGGAACAGCAACCCGCTGTTGACCGCATGGAACACCACATTCATGAAGTGAAACCCTGCGGCTTTCTGGCCAAAGAGGCTCATGTCCAGCATCAGCGAAAGCCAGGTCAATGGGTGCCAGTAATCGCCCTGGTTCAGTTGAAACGCCCACTTTACCCCCGCCCAGCTCAAACCGCCCTGCACGTAGGCATTTTCGGTGACAAAACCAGGATCATCGAAGGCGAGGAAGCCAAAGCCCATCGCCGGCCAGTACAGGGCCAGCGTCACCAGCCCTAGCAACGCGGCAATCAGCCACAGCGGGATGCGCGGGGAATGGGAGTAAGGGGAGGTATGGGAGGTATGGGATGCGGCTTGAAACGTGAAACGTGAGGTCCGACCTCGGACTTCGGACTTCGGACTTTTGCCTTCTGCCTTCTTCATTCTCCCTCAGCGGTTGGTGGTGGCGCCGGGCGGTGGCGGCGCACTCGACTGGGCCGCGAGCGCGACGATCAGGTTCTTGCGGGCATCGGCATAGTCCGGCTTGAGTCGCAGCGCTTCCTGGAACTCGCGGATCGCCTCGCCGACACGGCCCCGCTGATAGAGGGCGCGGCCCAGGTGGTTGTGGGCCAGGACGTAATCTGGTTTCAGGCGGAGGGTTTCCTGCAGTTGGCGGATGGCCTCGTCGGTTTGACCCTTCTGACTGAGGGCCGCGGCGAGGTTGAAGTGAGCATCGGCCTGCTCCGGTTTCAGGCGGAGGGTTTCCTGGAACTGGTGGATCGCCTCGTCGGTTTGGCCTTTCATGCCGAGGGCCCCACCGAGGTTGTTGTGGGCCTCGGCGTAATCCGGTTTCAGGCGGAGGGCTTCCTGGTATTGACGGATGGCCTCGTCCATTTGGCCGGTCTTGGCGAGCGCGACCCCGAGGTTGTAATGAGTCGCCGCATCGTCAGGTTGGAGCACCAAGGCCTTTTGGTAATGTGCCATGCCCTCGTTGACCTGCCCGCGCTCGACCAGCAAGCTGCCGAGTTTTGAGTGATATTCCGCCTGATAGATAACGCTGGCCAAGAGGTTGAAGCCCAGCGAGAAGACCAGCAGCAGACCCCAAGCCCCTCGGGCCGCCCACCGCCAGCCCAGCCGACCAGCCAGCGCGCGCTCCAGGCCGAAGATGCCAGCGACGGCCAATAGCACCAACATGGGACAAAACTCCCATTCATAGCGGATGAAGGCGAATGAGTAGGGGCCCAAACTCAAGGCGCGTGCCGCGAAGAGCAAGGCCACGGCCACCAGGAACCCGCGCAGAATGGCGCGCACATCTGCCGAGCGGCCGCGCCAGGCTAGCGGCGCGGCCAAGGCCAGCCAAACCAGAGGAATGCTGGTCAGGACACCAAAGGGATGCTCCGGATAACATTTGGCTTTTGGCAAGGGTGGCAGCTTGAGGTCGTGGATAAAAGGGAAGAGATCACGCCCGTGCGCCGGTGCCAGGAAGTAATCCCAAAAGTTGGCTTTGAGGTAATGCAAACTCCAAAGATGCTGGGCGGAGGTCCGGAGGTCGTTCAACTGGTAGTACGCTCCGAATTCAAACGGATTGTCGAACCTCAAGGCGTTATAAAGCAGGAGCCCCAGCCCGATACACGTGATCGGACCGGTGGCCGCCAGCAAGAGAATGAGGATTTGCGATTTACGATTTACGATTTGCGATTGTGCCAGGTTGCCCGTCCTCCGCAGCAATACGGCGGCGGGTGGACGGGTTGCCTGTTGCTTGTCGCTCGCTTCTGACCTCTGACTTCTGCCTTCTTCCTTCTTCCTTCTTCCTTCTTCCTTCTGCATTCTCCCCTCCCGCCAGGCCTGAACCACCGGAACCAGCAGGATCACGGCCCCGAACAGCGCGGTCGGCCGCGCCCCGACGGCCAATCCGTAAGCCAGACTGGCCGCGGCCAACCATCGCCCGCGTTGCTGAGGCCGGTGGCAGGCCCGCCACAGCGCCAGCAAGGCCAGCATTGCCAGCGCGTAGCTGCATCCGATCGCCACTTCGTATATCTCGGCCCGGGGCAGAATGACCGGCGTGAACCCCGCCAGACCCAGCGCCAGCGCGCCCGCCGCCACCACCGCCACGCCAACTTCCGGGAAGTAGCGCCGCCACAGCGCACAGAGCAAACCAACGCTGGCCAGGAATCCTATCGCGCAAAAGACCACCACGGCGTCTTTGTGCCCGAGATAATGGCCGGTCAGGGCCGCATAGGGCCAAAACAGCACCAGGGCGGGGGAAACCCCAAAATAGAAATACAATTTGCCGTGATAGTAACTCAGATCCCACAACGGATGCCCGTCCACCAGCAGGTACTCGGCGTTGGCAAGCGGATCATAGGGATCGGCGAGCTGCGCCAAACCGGCGGGCACCTCGGTTTTCAGATCGAGCTGGCCAGCGCGAAACCCCCGCACCAATTGATTGTAGTAGGCGTCCTCGGCGCGCCAGGTGCGCATTCCCAACCACCCCGGTCGGGCGCTCCAGGCGAAGAACCCGATTATCAGCGCGCAAATCGTGCCCAGGATCACCCACGACGCCTGGCGCGTACCACGACTGGTTGCTCCCACGGGGTTCTGCCTGTTTAGCACGTCACTGTTCACGCTGCAAGAAGCCCACCATACCTCCGGGCCATTTCAGGGTAAAGCAAGAAGCCTAAGCGCCGGTTTGAAAAAGCCATTGAGTTCCGCTGCGGCAGGTTTGGAGTCCCGCCTTTTGGCGGTTTCCAGGCCGCACCGCCTAAAGGCGGGACTCCCAACCGGGTTTTCAATCAGGCGCTAACCCAAGGGGCGCAAGACTGGATTCTTCTCGGGGTGATTTTACCCGGCAAATCCGGGCCTTCCGTATATCGCTTCATATATGCAACGTGGCCTGCCTCTCATTAACACCCCACTTGAGTGGGGTGTGGGCGATGGTCTCGGCGCCGGAACCGCTTCAGCGGTTTACCCACCACCGTAAACCGCTGAAGCGGTTGGGGAGCTGGTTCGCGTGCCACACCCACCCCGCTGAAGCGGGGTGTTAATGAGAGTCGGCCGCCCACCCCGAAGAAATCTGACGTGCGCCCCACTCCTGCTTTGGGGCTTTACCTGGCTTGGCTTTTCGGTCTGAATGACTCCACCTGTCGTAATAATGATTACACCATCCGACAATCGCATTGCCCGCCGCGACTTTCTGAAGACCTCCGCTCTGATCGGTAGCGTGCTCGCGGCGCCGGCGCTGGTGCCTGGAGAACTCTAAATGAAAAGCAAGTTCACCATTTACATCCTTCTGGTCGCGGCGCTGATCGTATTTGCCAAGATCTTCTGGCAGAACGATGATTCCTACCAGAGCTACCAGAGCCGGGGGATTCTGAAGACCGAAGGGACCAACACCCCGAAAGCCGATGTGCCGCAGGAAGCCAGCGTCCCGCCGACAATCAGTGCAACACCTGCCGACATCCTCCTACCTCCGGCACCGCTGCCCAACGGGCTGATGATCTCCATCGCAATCCAGAACAACACGGCCACAAATCTCCTGAGGCTGTCCGAACCGACGGTCAACGTTCCGGGCGTGGGGGTGGAGATCAGGGAGCTACAGCCGGGCAAATTCTTCATGGCCCAACTGGGGTTCCCGCAGGGGTTTGCCGCGCCTCCCGGCCAGCAAGTCGAGTTTCGTGTCAAAACAAGTGACCCGAACGTCCCGGTGATCAGGGTGCCGGTGAAGCAAATGTCGCGCTAACCTTGAGCCGTTCCGCCCGTAGCGGCCCGTCAGCCGCGGACAATCCGGCTCCTCCGCGACCCGGGGCCAGGTGAAAAGAGTTTAATCGGCGGATTTGTGGGTCCATCTCAGGACCGGATTCAGACTGCGACGCTTGGCGGCCTCACGGCGGTAAGCATCGAGCAAGGCATCGTAGCGTCCCAGATTGAACGCGACGATGGTCTTGAGTCGCGGTAATGAAAACAGATCGCGGCTGCGGGTGATCTGTTCAATCTGCTGGTAATACCGATTGAGCTGGGGATCTCGAATGGGGGTGACGCCATCGCGCAGATGCTCGAGATAGCCTTCGGGCAGATCGCGCATGAACTGGCCGGGCGTAAAAAGGTACATCGACGGCAGTTGTGCCAAGAAAGGATCAGTTACCCCCATACCATCAACAATATGAATATTCAGACCCGCGTAATAACCAGAAATGCCCAGCGCATAGCGAAGGACAACCTTGTCGCTGCTGCGGCGCATATCTTCACCATCGCGGCGGCCGAATTCCACCGCGCAGGGTGCGCGCAGTTCGTTGCGCCACCACGCTGCCAGCGACATCGAGTAAGCCCCTGCGCGCGTGTCCTGGGTTCCGCTGCTGAATTGTTCTTTGGCATACGCCCGGAGCCGGTCCTCGGTATTGAGATCACGGCCATAGCCCCACAGCGTCAGCAGCGGTGTGGCCGGAATCAGCCACAGATAGGCTGCGGTGGTCGCCAGCGCGGCCCACGCCGCCGCGCGCGGCACTTTGAGGCTTTGCAGCCAGTCCGCCACCAGCAAGGCCGCCACTAGAAACGGCACACTCAAAAAGCGGCCCGCAAAGTAATCACCACCGATCTTGCCCAGATACAGGCAATACAGCACCACGCCCAGCGCAAAGGCGCGCTGCCAGGATTGCAGTTTCCAGAACGCGGCCACGGGTGCCATGGCGATGACCAGCAGCGTCAGCGGATCATGGCAGCCATTGGAGTAAAAATAATCCAGGCCCATTTTCAGAATGATGTTGGCGGCAAAGCCGTGCCTGAGAACTTTGGCATAGGCCGTGTTGGGAAAGGGCAGGCCGTAATAAACGAGGCTGGCGATGGTCCACAGCAACAGGGGCAGCCCGGCCAGGGCGATCAGGACCACCGCACGGCGCCAATGGTGGCGTTCGCGCCACAACAGCCAGGCAAAGGGCACCACGCACAGCAGCGACAAATCGTGCCGGACTACCGGCACCAAACCGGTCAGCGCGGCGATTAGATAAAGCTGCCGCGGGGGGGCAGGATCGGACCACGGGACCACGGGACCACGGACTACAAGACCAGGGGTGTAGTCGTGTGGTCCCGTCGTCTCGTGATCCCGTGGTCCGGTGGTCTTGTAGTCCTGTGGTCTCATGCTGCGGTAAGCGCCATAAAGTGCCAGCAACACGGTGTAGGCGAGAATATTTTCATGCCCGGAACTGGTGAAGTCGAAGAAGCCTTTCGACAGCAGGAAGGCCCCCAGCAGAAACCACAGCGCGGGCGTATCACCATAGATACGGCGCGCCAGAGCCAGCATTGCCACAAACAGCAAAATGGTCACAACGATCGCTGTCCCAATCACATCGTGCAGCAGCACATTGACCGCCGCGAGCAGCCAATACCACGCAGCGCTGGTTGTAACCTGCACGCGCTCGCCCATGTTCCAGACGGCGCCATGGCCGGCCTGCAATTGCGCAAGGCTACGAAAGGGGATGTGGGCATCCTCGTCCAGCCAGAAATTCTTGGCAAAGACGATCAGCGATAGGACTAGCAGGACGTAGCTGGTGTCGCGTGGCCTCCACGGGGAGGACAGTAAAGCTACGAAGCGGCCTGGCAAGCGCTTGTTTTGCATTATATAAGGGTGGCGGGCCTAATGATCGGCAGATTTGTCGGTCAATCTGAGGAGCGAGTTCAGACCGTGACGCTCGACGACCTCATGCCGGTAAGCATCGAGCAAGGCTTCGTAGCGTCCCAGATTGAACGCGACGATGGTCTTTAGCCGCGGCAATGAAAAAAGGTCGCGGCTGCGGGTCAGCAGCTCGATCTGCTGGTAATATTGATTGAGCTGGGGATCTCGAATGGGGGTGACGCCATCCCGCAGATGCTCGAGATAGCCGGTGGGGGCATCGCGTGTGAACGCGCCGGGCGTAGCAAGCCAGATAGACGGCAATTGTGACAGGAAAGGATCAGCGACCCCCGCAGAATCAACAATATGAACCTTCAGACCCGCGTAATAACCAGCCTGGCCTATTGCATCGAGTTTGACAACCTTGTCGCCGCTGCGGCTCAGGGATTCACCATCGCGGCGCAAGAAGTCGTCCCCGCAAAGTGCGCGCTGTTCGTTGCGCCACCACGCTGCCAGCGTCCTCGAGTAAGACATTGCGCGCGATTCCTGGGCTCCGATGATGAATTGTTCCCTCACAAACGCCGTGATCCGCTCAGCGGTGTTGAGATCACGGCCATAGGTCCACGGCGTCAGCAGCGGGGTGGCTGGAATCAGGCACAGATAGGCTGCCGTGGCGGCCAGCGCGGTCCCCGCAACTGCGCGCGGCACTTTGAGGCTTTGCACCCAGTCCGCCGCCAGCAAGGCCGCCACCAGAAACGGCACACTCAAAAATCGGCCCATCTGGTAATCACCACCGATCTTGCCCAGATACAGGCAATACAGCACCACGCCCAGCGCAAAGGCGCGCTGCCAGGATTGCAGTTTCCAGAACGCGGCCACGGGTGCCACGGCGATGACCAGCAGCGTCAGCGGATCATGGCAGCCATTGGAGCAAAAATAATCCAGGCCCATCTTCAGAATGATGTTGGCGGCAAAGCCGTGCTTGAGAACTTTGGCATAAGCCGTGTTGGGAAAGGGGAGGCCGTAATAAACGAGGCTGGCGAGGGTCCACAGCAACAGGGGCAGCCCAGCCAGCGCGACCAGGACCACCGCACGGCGCCAATGGTGGCGTTCGCGCCACAACAGCCAGGCAAAGGGCAGCACGCACAGCAGCAACAAATCGTGCCGGATTACCGGCACCAAACCGGTCAGCGCGGCGATCACAAGACCACCAGACGACCCGACCACAGGACCACGG
>CAIWJG010000701.1 GCA_903912925.1 uncultured Verrucomicrobia subdivision 3 bacterium
AGTGTTTCTAAATCAATGGGTTGCAAAGGTTTTGTGCGGTTGGGGCGAGGAATTTGAGCTGTGGCGGAATCCGTGAAGACCTCCCCTGGGGGGGTAGCTGGGACTTTTTTTGTCGCTAAACGCTAAGGCGAGGATTTGGGATGATGGTCTTGGGTTGCATGGTGAGTGCCGTCGGGCATTGGTAAACTCCGACATTGGGGTTGTAGGGATACAAGAGCCCCGACCTTAGCGCATTGACATTGGTCGCGCCGGGGAGCGTGTGCACACTCCCGACGGTACCGTCAATCCACGCCAGGGGGGTCCCGAGCCAGTTTGGCACCATCATGCCGCTGGCGTCGTCGGCGTACATGACCCAAGCGAGGCTAAGCTGGCGAAGGTTGCTAACGCAGCTAATGCTTTGGGCCTTGAGCTTGGCTCTGGACAAGGCCGGGAGGAGCAGGGCGGCGAGAATGGCGATGATGGCGATTACAACCAGCAGTTCGATGAGTGTAAAGCCCCGGCGTCGGCTAGCAAGCCGGTTCCGAAATTGCAAATCCAGTGTCCTCATATATTTGACTGTGCCGAATAACCTTACCACTTAAGCCCCCACGATGTCACGCCCTAAAATCGGTCTGCGGATCAGGCCAGGCGCACCCGGGAAAAAGCCCTAATTCCTATGGAGATCCTATGGAGATCCTATGGACATCCTATGGACATCCTATGGAACATCACGCGGACAACACGCTACCAGCACCTGAGCAGCGCGCTCCCAACAGTCTCTCTCCCCGCGTACGGGTGGCGGCGACCCGAGCGCGGCAGCCGCTATAAACCAGATTCATGCCCGCTTTCAGGGCTCAACCCAAGGTCGCGCCGTGGGCTTGCTGGCCGCCGCGCGAGTCTGTAGGTTGGCGCCATGAGCATGGCTGAACTGATGCGGGCGATGGCAAGCTTTCCAACGGGCAAAAGGCCGGACATCCTCCTAATCCTCAGCTCAGCACTCCTTTTCGCTCTACCCGCGCCGGCGGCGCAGCTTTACGTCGCCACCACAGGCAGCGACACGGATTCCGGCACCCGGCGCAAGCCCTTTGCCACACTCGAACATGCCCGCGACGAGGTCCGCCGGTTCTCGCAGAACGGGAAGCTGCCCAAAGGCGGCGTCACCATCTGGCTGCGGGGCGGCGATTATCTCCGTACGAACGCGCTCGAACTGACCGCCGCTGACGCTGGCACGCCGAACTCCCCCATTGTCTGGCGCGCCGGCAAGGGAGAAACCGTCCGTCTTCTCGGCGGGCGCAAGCTATCCGGCTTTGCGGCTGTAACTGACCCTGCGATGCTGGCGCGACTCCCCGAGGCTGCCCGCGGACACGTCATGCAGGTGGACCTGAAAGCCCTGGGCGTAAACGACTTCGGCCAGATGCAGTCCCGGGGGTTCGGTCGCCCGCTTACCCCGGCCCACTGCGAGCTGTTCTTCGGCAGCCGCCCGATGACGCTCGCGCGCTGGCCCAACGAAGGCGACTGGGAGCGCATCGCCGGATACCCCGATAGCGGCGCCATTAAGGACGAACACGGCGGCAAGACCGGCAAGCTGGAAGAGGGGTTTCTCTACAGCGGCGACCGCCCGCACGGGTGGAAGGACCTGAGCGACCTGTGGGTCCACGGCTACTGGTCATGGGACTGGGCCAATACCTATGAGCGTGTGGCCTCTATTGACCTCGACCTCCGGCTGGTCAAGACCGCTGCGCCCTATGGGATGTATAGCTTCCGCAAAGGCCAGCGGTTCTATTTCCTGAACCTCCTCGGGGAACTGGACCAGCCCGGCGAGTGGTTCCTCGACCGCAAAACCGGCATCCTCTATTTCTGGCCGCCAGATCCCCTCACCCGCCCTGGCGGGCACCCTCTGCCCCTCCGAGGAGGATCTGGACGGGGTGAGAGGGAGTCCAAGACGCAAGCACCCGAAATCCTCTTCTCGCTGCTCTCCGACCCGTTGTTAAAGCTAACCGACGTCTCCCACGTCACCTTCCGCGGCCTGATTCTCGAAGCCACCCGCAGCAGTGCTGTGCAAATCCACGGCGGCGCGAGCAACCTCATCGCCGGCTGCCTTATCCGCAACATCGGCAACTACGGCGTCACCATCGAAGGCGGCACCGGCCACGGCGTCCTGAGCTGCGATATCTTCGATACCGGCGATGGCGGTGTCTCAATGGAGGGCGGCGACCGCCAGACGCTGCGTCCCGGCGGGCACTTCGTCGAGAACTGCCACTTCGCCCATCAGGGACGCTGGTCCAAGTGCTACGTGCCTGCCGTCATTATGGGCGGCGTCGGCCAGCGCGCTGCTCACAACCTCATTCACGACCACCCTCACTGCGCGATTCTTTACACTGGCAACGACCACCTTATCGAGCTCAACGAGATTCACCACATCGCGCTGGAGACGGGCGATGTCGGCGCCATTTACACCGGACGCGACTACTCCTTCCGCGGCAACCGGCTCCGCCACAACTTCATCCACGACACCGGCGGCGTCGGAATGGGCTCGATGGGCATGTACATGGACGACTGCGTGAGCGGCACGGAGATTTCCGGCAACGTGTTCTACAAAGTACAGCGTGCCGCCTTCCTGGGCGGTGGCCGCGACCATCTGGTCCTCAATAATATCTTCGTGGACTGCAACTACGCCGTCGAACTTGACGGACGCGGGCTCGACACCTCGCCCGTCTGGCACAGCATGGTGGACAAGACCATGCGCCAGCGCCTCGCTGAAGTACCACTGGCGCTTTACCGCGAACGCTACCCGGCCCTCAAGACCCTCGACCAATACTACGGCCCCCCGGGTGGACCGGCCATCGAAGGCGCCGCCTTCAAGGGCGTGCCCCCCGAGAACAACGTCGTCGAGCGGAACGTCTGCGTCGGCAAGTGGCTCAAGGAGTATTGGCACGCCACACCCGGGAAGCTACTCGTGCAAAATAACCTCACCAACGCGGCCGCCTCATTCGTCCGCCCGCCGGGCAACCCGCCCCAGGCCAATGACTTCTCCCTCAAGCGCGATTCCCCGGCCTGGAACCTCGGCTTTCAGCCGATCCCGCTCGACAAGATCGGCCCCTATCGCGACGAACTGCGTGCGGCCCTGCCCGGTTCAAAGCCCAGGCCGGCAGATTAGAAGCTGATCATCCACCAACAGCACACGAAGCGCCGGACAGTTGCCGATGGGGAACGCGACGCGTCTGCTGGATCTCGTGGCGTCTGGCTTGCCAGGCGAATTCAGTGGCACGCCGCCTCACTTTCCTCCTGGGGCATGAAAGACTTTGTACGGACCACCTGAAAGTAAATGCAGAATTCGGCGTATGGCATTCGGGCTTGGCAGACGCCGCGCTTTCTGCCATATATGGTTTCGGCACTAAATACGCCGCGTGAGGGCACGCGGCCTACAGGTCCAACGTCACACGGCTTATGAATCTGTCAAAGCTTATGAAAGCATCGCTGCTACTGACCGCTCTGTCCCTCATCGTGGCGCCGTTTGTCGCCCAGGCCGCCGAATCGGCTGCCGAGCACGACCAGCGCATGGCCTGGTTCCGGGACGCCCGGTTCGGCCTGTTCATTCACTGGGGCGTCTACTCCGTGCCCGCGGGCGCGTGGAACGGCAAGCTCAACTATGGCGAGTGGTTCATGGAGGAAACCAAGATGCCCGTCTCCCAGTATGAGAAGTTCGCGGGCCAGTTTAATCCCGTGAAGTTCGACGCCAAAGAGTGGGTCCGCCTCGCCAAAGACGCCGGGATGAAATACATCGTCATCACGTCCAAACACCACGACGGGTTTGGCATGTTCCGCTCCGACCAAACCGACTGGTGCATAAAATCCACGCCGTTCCAGCGCGACCCGCTCAAGGAGCTGGCCGACGCCTGCCGCGCGGCCGGCATCAAGTTCTGCTTCTACCACTCAATCATGGACTGGCATCATCCCGATTGGGGCACGCGCCGCGCCTGGAATGACAAGGCCAACGGCACGCCCGACATGGACCGCTACACGGCCTACATGAAAGCCCAGCTCAAGGAACTCTCCACGCGCTACGGGCCGCTGGGCATCATGTGGTTCGACGGCGAATGGGAGGCCCCCTGGACCCACGCGCGCGGCCTGGACCTCTACAACTACGTGCGCGGCTTGCAGCCGAACATTATCGTTAACAATCGCGTCGGCAAAGGCCGGTCGGGGATGGCGGGCATGGACAAGGGGGCGGAGCGTGTCGGCGATTACGGCACGCCCGAGCAGGAAATCCCGCCGACCGGCTACGGTCCCGGCGTGGACTGGGAATCGTGCATGACCATGAACAACCACTGGGGCTACAACAAGAACGACCAGAACTGGAAGTCATCCACCACCCTGATCCGCAACCTGATCGACTGCACCAGCAAGGGAGGCAATTACCTGCTGAATGTCGGGCCTACCTCGGAAGGCGCGTTCCCGAGTGCCTCCATCGAGCGCCTGGAAGCCATCGGCAAATGGATGAAGGTCAACCGCGAGGCCATCTACGGAACCCAGGCCAGCCCGTTTGAGAAGCTGGTCTGGGGCCGCTGCACGCAGAAGAAACTTGCCGCCGGCAGCAGTGTCGCCGGCTTCCGGCAACACGCCGCCTGGCCTTTCGACGACCCGCGCGGCAAGTCCGGCGCAGACGTCACGCGCCTTTACTTCTTCGTCTATGACTGGCCAGCGAACGGCCAGCTCGTGATTCCCGGACTCGCGAACCAGCCGGTCCGGGCGTTTCTGTTCGATGGTCGCAAGCCGCTGACGTTCACTGACGCGAACAACTGCATTACGATCAACGTGCCCGCCGATGCACCGGACAAGTCGGCTTCGGTGGTCGCGCTAGACATCCAGGGCGCGCCGCAAATCCGTTAGCCTGAAAACAGCAGTTACCACGAAATACGCGAAATAAACGAAATGACAGGCTGATAACAAGGCTGGGACCAGGGACCCCAACAGCCAACAGCCAACAGCCAACAGCCAACAGCCAACATCGAACATCCAACATCCAACATCCAACATCCAACATCCAACATCCAACATCCAACATCCAACATCCAACATCCAACATCCAACATCC
>CAIWJG010000702.1 GCA_903912925.1 uncultured Verrucomicrobia subdivision 3 bacterium
CGTAATCCTAACATTATGGCCCGCGAGCACCCTGAGAGCGTGAAGCGTTTGAGCGTAGAGCGTGGTGACCTCGAACGCGCTGCGACGCTCCACGCTCTTACGCTCCACGCTCGCCGGATGAAACCCCGAGGACCGCATTTGTTTTTGCACGAGCCCTTAGCCTCTTCCTCCAGCCAGCCAATCAGCCCTTCCGGGACCTTCACCGTCAACGTTCTCATGTTCGGACGGTAACACTTGTATGCGAGAACAGCGATGCCATTTACGGCGGTTTGCCACAACAAATCAATCTCCGCCGGGTTCAGGTCGTAGCAGCCGCAGTTCTGCCTTCTGACTTCTGACCTCGCATCTTCCCGATTTCGGATGCGGTTGACCGGTCTGTAGGAGGGAGTGGCGTTTGCAGGGTGACGCAACGCAAGCGACTCAGAGCAAAGCGATTTGACGGTGGGGTGCGCGGTTATTGCTGGCGTGGGCATCGAATAACGATGGCCCCGGTTCGACATCGCCCCTTTCAAAGCGGAAGCGAGCGCCGTCGAGGTAGGCTGGAACCGGCTCAAACCCGATCCATCTTCGGCCCAGGCGTTCGGCGGCTTCGCCAGTGGTGCAACTGCCGGCAAAGGGGTCCAGGACCAGGTCACGTTCTTGGGTCAGGAACTTTATGAAGAACTCGGGGAGTCGAACCGGGAAGCGGGCTGGGTGGGGCTTGATTTCTTCTTCCGCACAGCGGGTGAGGTAGTGGCCGTTAGCGTCGTTGTTCCCCAAGGTCAGGAGGTTGGGGGGAATGGCGCCGCCTTGCTCCGTGAACTTGTGGGTGATCTTATGGCCGGAAGGGCGTTCCTTTGCCCGGTAGCCGCGTTTGAGCAGCCGCTTCATGTCTTCGGAATACTCGGTGAGGACCTGCCGGTTATCCGCCTTCGGTTGCGTGGATTTGGACAGCCACCACAGGGCTTCGACGGAGTCTTTGACGCGAATCCGGCGCACGGTGACCCATTCCGCTGGCGAGGGAAGCTTGGCGGGATTGTGCCAGAAGAATTCCTGCGCCAGATGGAAGCTGTGCTCGCGCACAAGCCGGATCAGCACCTCGAAATGGCAGAGTGCGCGGACCGGATGCCCCGGGCGCCAACTGCCTCCGATATTGATGACGAGGCTGCCGTCAGGCTTCAGGACGCGCTTGAATTCGGACGCGAACCCCAGGAACCAGTCCACGTAATCGTCTTGGTCCACATTGCCATAATCCTTTTTGAAGTGAAGCGCGTAGGGCGGTGATGTGAAAATGAGATTGACCGATTCGTCGGGCAGAGCGGGCAAAAGTTCTTCCGCCTTGCCGCAGTAGGCAGCCCCCAGGGCGGTCTTGAAGTGCGGCTTCGGGAGCGCGGTGCCGTAGGCCTTTGGCTCCTCACGGAGTTTGTGACTGGTCTTCATGGTCTAACAATGCGTCAACCAGCGACTTTCTCCAATGGCCGTATGGCTCGACCTGGGGAATGGTTTGCATGATCTCCAACAAGTCCGGGGATTTTGCACGACGGAGAAGGTTATGAGTCGAGATGTGCAGATACGTCCACGCTCCCGTGCGGTTGAACAGGCACACCGACAGGAGTTCAAAGTGGTCCGCCCGGTACGCCCGCGTTGGTGTCCCGTCCTTGGAGTTCCGGGATTTCTGCAACTCCGCCCGGAACGAATCGTTTTTGCGCTTCTCGTCGGGTGAGCGGACGTTCTTGCACTCCAGCCGTAGCGGTTTTCCGTGGAACTTGAAGGTAAAATCCGGCGCGCCATCTTTGTCATACCAGACGAGATCATGGATGACACCTTTCTTCTGCAATTCCTCAAGTTCACGATTCAGGAAATACTCGGCCAACTTGCCTTTGGTGTCGATAATCGCACGAAAGCCCTTCTGAATGGCCGAGAGAATATCTTCGGAGGCTGCATTGAGCTTAACTTCGAGTGGATGGGCTTGAAGGTCAAATAAGCTCTTGATCGGGACCTGTAGTGCGCTGGCAACAGCATGCAGCACTTCAACCGTGACATTCCGGTCACCACGCTCCAAGCCGCCGATGTAGGTGTAGTGCTTGTCGGCTTTTTCAGCGAGTTCTTCCAAGGTCCAGCCACGGGCCTTCCGCAGTTCGCGGACCCGTGCGCCAACCAGTTCCTGAATTGGAGGCATCGACCTACAGACTGAGCCGAAATGAGCCTCATAAGTCCAGAGACTATGAGTCTTAATGTGGTCCGTGGCAAGCGAGATTCTTCTGAGTCGAGCGTCGCGACTGGTCGGGCAAGTCGCTGCCAGGAATGCCCGAGTCTTAGAGCTCGTGCAAAAACAACTTCCAGACCTCAGGCGTAATCCTAACATTATGGCCCGCGAGCACCCTGAG
>CAIWJG010000703.1 GCA_903912925.1 uncultured Verrucomicrobia subdivision 3 bacterium
GCGTGATTCAGCTCCTCGAACACCGACAGATCAATGGTGTAAGGCAGCAGCAGATCATCCAGCGCTGATGCGACCGCCGAGCACAAATCAGACGTCAACGCCTCGCCATAGAGCGTCAAATCAATGTCCGAGCCGGTCTTGAAGTTCCCCTTGGCGCGAGATCCATACAAGACGGCCTTCTCAACCGCTGGGAAACCCGCAAAGACAGCGCAGAGCTTCTCGACCGCGGTTTCAGGTAAACCATATTTCATGGCTCGCTAATCATTCAGGGCGGTGAATCTCTTCGCCATCTTCTCAAAGGCCGGATAGAAACGCTCCAGGATATTCTCCGCCACCGCTTGCGCCACCTGGGGGTCGTAGGTGTGTGAGGTTCGATTGCGATCTACGATCATTTTCATCCAGTCCTCACCTTGTTCAATCAGGCCAGCTTTGAACGCGGCCCGCGTCGCGTCTTTGGAGCCGATCAGACCCGTGATCCCTTTCTCCTCCAAATAATCCTTCAATACATTCCAGGCCAGTTCATGAGTGAACTCAAAACTCTGAATCAAGCCCTGTTGCTCAAGTGGGGACAATTCGCGCGTGCGCGCCAATTCCACCGCCGCCACGAGCGTCTGAAAGGCCTTGATGTAATTATTGAATCGCTGTTTCCACCGAATGTCACTCATACCTTTGATCCTATAGCAGCGCCTTGATCTTCTCCAGCGCCCCCGCGCTGGGTGGCGGCAGGGGAATGATGGGGCGGATGGGACTTAGGGGTTGCCTGTTTTGCGCGGCTCATGGCTGGCCTCCGGGGTGGCGCGGGGGTTTATGGGAGCCAGGCGACGGATGAGGGCCAGGCGGTTCAGTTTTCCGGGGAATCTGGGGCGGCCCATCACTCGCATTCGTCCCCTGATTCCTGTTCCGGTAAGTGAGCCGGGCGCGGGTCATGCGTTCGCGCCGGCCGCCCTCTTTCAGGAAATCCTGCTCCAATCGGCGGAGTTGCTGGTCTATCAGGTAATTGGCCTGGTGAATCAGGCAGATGGCAATGTTGGCGATCACTTCCGGCGGGCGGCTTTCCACGAACTCGCGGTAAAGCTCGTAGGTCTGCGGGACTTTGCGCCCGAGCCGGCGGACGTAGAGAGCCTCTTTGGAATTCTTGTCCCATTCGCCGTGTTCGCGCACGCGGAGGTAATCGCGGTAGTCATCCAGCAACTCCTCCAGGCTGGCCCGGGCGACGCCGGTGAGCTTGATCTCGGTTTCCTTGGAGGTGGGCGAGGCCTTACTGCCCTCCAGGATGTTCTTCTTGCCCGAGCGCGCGGACTGGATCATCTGGTCAATGGTGCGGTCGCCCCGGGAGAGGTACTTGTGCGCAAAGCGGAAGGTAATGTCATAGACCACCTCGGCTTTGTGGAAGGAGAGCAGTTCAGCGTAGTTGCCGTGGGGGGGGAGAAGGGTGTCGTCGGGCGTGCTCATAGGTCACATAGGTCGTATGGGTCGTATGGGTCGTATGGGTCGCATAGGTCTCATAGGTCTCATTTCAGCAGCCCCCTGATACCCGCCAGCACCTCCGCGCTCTCGGCATCCAGCGCCGCGATCTCCTCCATGATGGCCGCCGGGCTCCGGTGCTTCACTTCCTCGCCGCCGCTCGGGTTCTTCACGGAAAGGTCAAAAGTCGCCGGATCAATGGTCTTGGCGTCCACCGTCCAGCTCTTGGGCGAGTCGGCGAAGGTCTCCTGCAGCTTCACGAACTCGGTCAGGTCATCGTCGTTGAGCGGGTTGGTCTTGCCGAGGTTGCGACCGGGGTCGAGCTTATAGAACCAGATTTTGCGAGTGGGTGCGCCTTTCTCGAAGAACAGCACCACGGTCTTCACGCCCGCGCCCTGGAAGACGCCGCCAGGGAGATCAAGGACGGTGTGGAGGTTGCAGCTTTCGAGCAGGTGCTTGCGCAGGCTCACGGAGGCGTTGTCGGTATTAGACAGAAAAGTATTCTTGATGACGATACCCGCCCGGCCGCCCGCTTTGAGAATCTTGATGAAATGCTGGAGAAACAAATACGCCGTCTCGCCGGTGCGGATGGGGAAATTCTGCTGCACTTCCGGGCGCTCCTTGCCGCCAAAGGGCGGATTGGTCAGCACGATATGGTGGCGGTCTTTCTCCTGAATGTCGGCGAGGTTTTCGGTGAGCGTGTTAGTATGGATGATGTTAGGCGCGTCAATGCCGTGCAGGATCATGTTCATGACCCCGATCACGTAGGCGAGCGACTTCTTTTCTTTGCCGTAGAAAGTGCGCTCTTGCAGGATCTTGTCCTCGGCAGTCGTGCGATTTGGATTGGTCGCCTTCAGGTAATCATGGGATTCGCACAAGAACCCCAGCGACCCGCCGGCGCCGTCATAGATCCGCTCACCGATTCTTGGTTTTATGACCTGGATCATTGCCCGTTCGAGGGGCCGTGGAGTGTAATACTCTCCGCCATTGCGCCCGGCGTTGCCCATGCGCTTTATCTTCTCCTCATAAAGCTGCGACAATTCGTGCTTCTCCGTCTGGGAGCGGAAGCGCAGCTCGTCAATATGCTCGATGATCTCGCGCAGGTTGTAGCCGCTTTGAATCTTGTTCTTAATCTCGCCGAAGATTTCCCCGATCTTGTATTCGATGGTGTTGGGGCCGCTGGCTCGCAGCTTGAAGCCGTGCAGGTAGGGGAAGAGCTTCTGGTTGACGAAGTCCTGGAGGTCGTCGCCGGTCAGGGCGGTGTTGTGATCGAGCTGGCCATCCTTGCCCTTGGGCGCGGCCCAGGCTTCCCAGCGGTAGGGTTTGTCGAGGAGGTAGGTGTATTTCTTGCCGTTCAGCGCGGCCTCATCGGCGCGGTCCTGCTCCAGCCCATCGAGGTATTTCAGGAACAGCAGCCAGGAGGTCTGCTCGGTGTAATCCAGCTCGGTGGTGCAGCCGGCCTCTTTCCGGAGGATGTCGTCTATGTTTCTGAAGGCTTGTTCAAACATGGGGGCAGGGGGTGGGGAAGGGGAAAAGCTGAAATGCTGAAATACTGAAAGCTGAAAGGGGAAGACGGCGGGCGGTGTCCCGGAGGAGGCGCCTGGCGGCCGATAGGTGTCTGTGCAATGGTGCTGCCCATGACGAAGAGTCGCGCCATGTTGAGCCCGGGGGAGCGGGATTGCAGTAAGAAAATTGGTAACTGTTCAGGTGTGGGGCAGACCGGAGGTCCAATGCCGCGAGGATTTGAGGCTCGGTCTCACGCGTGCCAGAGACGTTTTGGCCGGCAGCGTCAGTCCGGCGGCCCGTTCCCCCTCACCCCTACCCTCTCCCCAGAGGAGAGGGAGCCACGCTGGCCGCGCTACGAGCCTGCGGGTGCGCA
>CAIWJG010000704.1 GCA_903912925.1 uncultured Verrucomicrobia subdivision 3 bacterium
ATCCTTGGCGTCTTCCGCTGACTGTACGGTTACGGTGGTCAGCAGAAACCACTCGATCCCCGCTTCTCCTTCAGGGGGATTCTCTTCGACCACATGAACGATCGTGACCAGAAGCGGCAGGTTGTCCCTGTCAGCACCGAGTGGAGGATTCAATTCTACCGACTTATACCGTAACGAAACTTCCGCCATCCGCCCGGAGCGTTTGGGACTGGCTTTCTGTTTGCTTTTTTTCGCCCTGGCGCTCTTCCGGTCTACGGGGATAATAAACCGACCGCACTCCGGACTATCTTTGACTGCTTCGAAGAGTTTGCTCCCCCCATTGATACACCGGTTGTGCTTGGCACGGACCAGCAGGTCGACATTGGGGCATGGGTCCTTACGGTGCTCGTCGAACACTTCATAGATGTCAGCCTCCCGATCGGTGACGCTGATGACATGGGTATCAGGCATCCGCCGAGCGACATCCTTGCAGTCACGCAAGCTAAGAATCCAGGAAAAGGTTTTTTTCTCTTCAATGGGAATACTGGATGAGGGGCGCTTGTCCTCTGCTGATTTTGGCTCCCGAGCCTCGCACTCGGCACGTAACACCCCCAGTGGCAGGCCATCGGGGGTTACAACCAAGGTCGAGTGCAGATGCAAGCCCATGCTTTGAGCACCCGTCTGGTTAGAACCAATGACTCCAAGTCCTTTGCAACTGCTAAGAGTCGAAAAATTAAGATCGGTTCCGTCCTGGAGGCACAGGACGGTCTTTTGTGCCGTCATGCGCCGAATGGTGCGTTCGCGGTGAGGCTGAAGAATGTTGTCCATGGACACCGCTTCTTCGTCGGGATGATCTATCAAACGATAGTATCCCTTCGCTGCGGCCCATTTCCCTTCGGCCACTCCGCAGAAGGAGCGATCCGGTAGTTTTGCCTGTGATGCGGCGCACGCCACCAGTCGGTCACTCAGTCGCTTGTCGCCTAACGACGCGCCGGCGAATTCCTTTTCGGCCCAACTCTCTTCAGAAAGACCTTCTGCAATCTCCAATCCACCACGGCCACTATCCGCAGGGAGACCCATTTTTGAGCGAAAATCATTTTCTACAGGATAAAGGTAAAGATCCTCCTCTACGGCCGTCTTCCGGGCCCGACCCATACTGCCCCGATTTCTCGTTCGGCCCACAAAGGCCCAATGAGCGGCAAGAAAGTCCCTGGCAAGGGAACTGCCGGTTTCCGCATAGCTTTCCACCAGCCATGGCCGCACGCGATAGCGCCGTTCGAAATCGTCGGGGACGACGCGCATGACGTGCCGCAACACTTGTGGCGCCAAATCATGACACTGCACCTGCGGTCGGATCAGGAATCGGCTCATGGCAATAACCCGATGCAGGTGAGTGTCACGAGTGTTGACGTTCCAACCAATCCATTGGTCGCGGTCTTCAAGAAGCAGCGCCACAGGACTGAACGCTATTCCCCCAAGAAGGCCATGGTCGGATTCTATCAGATACTGAAGCCGTAAATCTGAAAGTGGCCCTGGCCCTTGGGGATGCTCCTGAATCATCAGCGCATTCCAGAGAAGTTTCTGCTCATCAGACACCACAAGCAGAAGCTTCAGACCACGGACTTCACTTACCGTTCCTGGGAGATCCCGCGGGGGTGGAACTGATTCCGGAAGGTGCTTCCGGCTCGCAAGCGCAGAAATGATATAGCGAGCTGGCAAAACAAGGTGCCCGTTACGTTCTAGTTCACGCAGAGCCTCCAGGCAACTATCTTTCTGAGGAAAACCGCGTGAATCGTAGAGTCCATAGTGCTCGCATAAAATTTTAGCAAGTCCTGTTCTGTTAATATCTTTTTTATCATCAAGGATAGAGCGGATATGCTCAATGGCTTCAGGACGGGTGAGTACAGTTTTTACTTGATTATGGATTTTCATAAGGTGATGCTATATGAAATTATGCTGAATGTCTATCTTTATTTTCATATTACAGTATGAACTATTATTATCACGCCGAGAGAGATATCAGGAAGTCACGTAGACCTGTTACGTTAAAAATATGTCACATAACTATGGGTAAAGGGCAGGGCTAGGTGGGTCCATGATTCACCGGCGGTAACATCGCTCACAAAACCGCATTGAATCGTATCACCAGCTTCGGTCGGTTTCAAGCAGAGGGTAACATGAAGGCATTGACC
>CAIWJG010000705.1 GCA_903912925.1 uncultured Verrucomicrobia subdivision 3 bacterium
GCCTACAAGCGGGCGGTTTTGCGGGGGATGTAGGCCGGGTGCCCTCACCCGGCGGGGGTGACAGGGCCATAATGAGAATTGCTGCGCAGCACATATTGGTCACCGGCGGTGCCGGGTTCATCGGGTCGCACTTGGTGGAGCGCCTGCTGGCCGACGGCAAGGCCGTAGCCGTTGTGGATGATCTTTCGACCGGGAGCCTGGACAATCTCCGGAAAGTGCTGGCGCATCCCCGGCTGCGGGTGGTCCAGTCACGCCTCTCAGCTTGTCCCGAACTTGCCCAGCTTGTGGCCGGGGCGGAATCAATCTACCATCTTGCCGCTGCGGTAGGGGTTGAGTTGGTGGTGCGCTCCCCAATTCACGTGCTGGAAACCAACTTGCACGAGACCGAGGTGTTGCTTAAAGCCGCCGCGGCCCATCGCATACCCGTGCTGCTGACCTCTACTTCCGAGGTGTATGGCAAGAGTCAGAAGGAGGCGTTTGGGGAAGAAGACGATTTGCTGATCGGCCCGCCGCACCAGGCCCGTTGGAGCTACGCCTGCTCGAAGTTGATGGATGAATTTCTGGCGCTGGCCTACGCGAAGGAACGGGCCCTGCCGGTTGTTATCACGCGGCTGTTTAACACCGTTGGCCCGCGCCAGACGGGACAATACGGAATGGTGCTGCCACGGTTCATCGGCGCCGCAAAGAGCGGCCAGCCGCTCAAAGTCTATGGTGATGGACAGCAGACCCGCTGCTTCTGTTATGTGGGCGACACGGTCGAGGCGCTGGTGCGCCTGCAGAACTGCCTGGCGGCTCGGGGCCAGGTGTTCAACGTGGGCGGCACGGAAGAAATCAGCATGCGGAATCTGGCCCACAGGGTGATCGAAATCATGGGGTCGCCATCAAGCGTTGAACTTGTCCCTTACAACGAGGCCTACGAACCGGGCTTTGAGGACATGCGCCGGCGCAAGCCGGTGGTAGATAAGCTAGCTGGGACTATTGGGTTTCACCCATGTACTCCGCTGCACGCGATCATTGAACGAGCCGCGGCGGCGGCGACGTAAGACGACAGCCTGAAAACAAAAAGGCACCCTTTCGGGTGCCTTTTCGATTTTTGAATTAAGCTAAGCTACCGGGTTAGGGGAACTGGATGCGGTTGCAGCCTGCGCCCGCGGTGGCGCCCGCGGCGGGCAAGAATGTCCCCGGCGAGCGGCCCGTGTCACCCGTATTCTTGATGGCATCCTGGAACCTTGACCGGCTCCAACCCTGCACGCTGCCGTCACCCAACCCAATGTTGCCCTGCTTGTCGTGCTGCTGGGCCGTGAAGGCCGGCCCCATATTGACGGAAAAATTGGTGCCCAGCCAAACAAATGGCGTCCCGGTGGTCGCGGTCGAGGAGGTCATAGAGCAATACGCCTTGGTCGGCGGATTGGCATCCCCGCCCACATTGTGGTCACCGGTCAGGAACATCTGCGGGGAGGTCTCTTGCGCGTCAACCCCAATGAAGTAGCTGACTTCCAAGTCATTGGTGTACAGGACAGTGTTGGCACTGCCAATTGTTCCACCCGGATTACCGAAGCTGCTCGCCGCTTGGCGGTATGAGCTCTCATATTCTGCCGGGCAGAACAGGATCTTCGGGGTGCTCAGTTCGTTCGACATGCACAGGAACATCTTAGAGACACCTCTGCTGGTCTGCTGGGCGGTGCCCAGAACTCTGAAGCCAACATCCTCCGAGGCCCCGCCTTGCGAGCCGGCTAGCGTCTGCGGCATGTTGCCGTCGTTATCGATCGCGAAGGTCCGGAACGAGAGGCCGACCTGTTTGAGGTTGTTCGTGCAGCTAATGCGCTGCGCCTTGGCTTTGGCGCGAGCCAGAGCAGGCAGCAACAGAGCCGCCAAAATGGCGATGATGGCAATTACGACTAACAACTCGATGAGAGTGAAAGCCCCGATCTTCTTGCGTAGGTTTTTCATAAGTGATACTGGTTTCAATTTTGTTTTGGCAAACAGACCGCGAACTCTACCGTTGCCGTCCACGCTGTCAACCGGATTTGACTATTTGCTTAGCAATGGCAGTGCCAGAGCGACTTTTTGACGAATACCTAGGGAAAACGCGTGCTCCCTTGGTGTGATGGGTTAGATTTTCACGCATTTTGCGTGAGCTTCACGCGCCAAAAGCGTGACAGCAAAGCTTACGGGTTGGGGGCCGCACCTGGCTGCCTCGCAGAATCGGCCTTGCCAGCGAGCACTGCGTCCAGGCTCTTGCGGGCGTCGGCATAGTCAGGCTTGAGTCTCAAGGCTGCCTGGAACTGGCTAATCGCCTCCTCGCCGCGGCCGTTGCGGTAGAGAGCATTGCCGAGGTTGTTGTGGGCTAGGGCGAAATCCGGTTTCAGGCGGATGGCTTCCTGGAATTGGCTAATCGCCTGGTCAATTTGGCCTTTCCTTAGCCGGGCGTTGCCGAGGTTGTTGTGGGCCAGAGCGAAATCCGGTTTCAGACGAATGGCTTCCAGGAATTGGCTGATCGCCTGGTCAATTTGGCCTTTCCTTGCGAGCGCATTGCCAAGGTTGTAGTGGGCGTCGGTGGAATCGGGTTTCAGGCGGAGGCTTTCCTGGTAATGGCTGATCGCTTCGTCGATTTGGCCATTCTGAACTAGAGTGACGGCCAGATTGTAGTGGGCGTCAACGAAATCAGGTTTCAGGCGGACGCTTTCCCGGTAGTGGCTGATCGCCTCGTCAATGTGGTCCTGCTTGACCAGGGCCTCGCCAAGGCCACTGTGCGCGACGTAATTGCCCTCGGTGACTTCGAGCGCGTGCCGAAACAGGGCTTCACTGTCCTGCCAAAACCCAAGCTGCCGCCCCGTCAATACCATGCAGAGGACGATCGCCACCGAACCCACCACCGACAACGCACTCACCTGGAATCTCCAGCTTTTGGTCAGTTCGCACGTGCCCCAGACGGCCAGGATCAGCAGCCCAAGCGACGGGATATAGGTGAAACGATCGGCCATCGCCTGGTCGCTGGACTGCACCAGTCCTATGACTGGCACCAGCGTTCCAAGAAACCACAGCCACCCCATCAGCAAGCTGGGAAATCGCCGCCGCTGCGCCCACAGCAGCCCCGAAACGCCCAAGAGCACCCCCCCCGCCAGCAGCACTTCTACCATAGGCCACTGCTCGGGGCGTGGATAGAAAACGGCTAGATCCGTTGGCCAGAACAGCTTCCCCAGATAGCGGCAGTACGAAATCAGGGCGTTTCCGCTGCGCGCCCCGAGGGGTAGGTTTTCACCCTCCGCCACGACCCCCCCGCGCTGCTGGACCACAAGGGTCACCACGCTCCCCAACGCCGCGAGGACAAAGAACGGGATCTTTTCCACGAGCAGAGGAAAGAAGCTTTGCGATTGCCGGGAGCGAAACGTGAAACGTGAAACGTGAAGCGTATTGCGTGGTGCGTGGTCCGTGTCGCCGGATTCTGCATTCTGCATTCTGCATTCTACCTTCTTCATTCTCCTCAGCGGCCAGTAATCCAGCAGCAGCAAAACACAAGGCAACGTCACCACCATCGGCTTGCTCAACAATCCAAGTATAAACATCGCAAGAGTTGTTCCGTACCAGACTTTGGATCTCGAGTGCCGGACTTGGGCCGTCTCGACATACTTAACATACGCCCACAACGCGAGCATCCAAAAGAACGTGCTCAATACGTCCTTGCGCTCCGTGACCCAGGCGACCGATTCCACCCGCAACGGATGCAGTGCAAATAGTGCGGCCACGATCATGCTTCGCCACGTCGCCTGGGTCATTCGTCGCAGAACGAAAAACACCAGCACGGTGTTGATTGCGTGCAGCAGCACATTAATCAAGTGGTGTCCCCAGGGATTCAACCCAAACAACTGGCAAACCAGCATGTGCGACAACCACATGAGCGGCGCCCAATAGACGGCCTGGGTCGTGTTGCAAAATGCCCATTTTATCCCCTCCCAATTCACCCCGCCCTGAACATGCAGATTCGCGGTTACAAACTCCGGATCATCGTAGTTCAGGAAATCAAAGCCTGTCACCGGACAGTACAGGCCAACCGTTACCAGCACCAGCAATGGCGCGATGAGCCACTCCGGGAACTGCGTTCGCGCCCGAACCGGAGTCGTTGCCGTCGTCGGTGCGGGGTTGGATTTCGGCGCTGGTTTGCGCACAGGACTCCCTCCTATTACAGCTCAGCCGCGGGAGCGGCATTGGGACGAGGATTCTGGTTACTCATCTTCGGGGATCTACTTCAGCGCCAGATCCACACAGATAATCTCCTGGTCGTTGCGCGCATAGACGCGCCGGTTGGCGAAGGCCGGGTGCGACCATAGCACAGCCCGGCCCGCGGCGCCCCCGGTCGGCGCGAGCAGGTGGGCGCGGCTGATTTCCTCGTAACCTCGAGGGCTGAGCTTCGCGATGATCAAATCGCCCTTTTCGTTGAAGAGGAAGAAGCGGTCGCCGTTCTTCACGATGAACGCATTGGCCCAGCGGACGGCTTCGCCGGCGGTCGTGGCCTGGAAGGTTTCCCAAAGTCGCTTCCCGGTGTCCGCTTGCAGGCAACGCAATTGCCCGTAGCTGCAGACGCCGTAAATGTAGCCGTCCTCGAGGAAGGGTGTACACATGACGGCGTTCAAGTAGGTGGTATCCTTCTCGCTTTCCTTGAGTGTGCGCCAGACCGGGGTTGCCGCAGGTTTGGCTGGGTCGAGTCGCAGCATCAGGGAGCCATTATAAAAGCAGGTGAAGAAAAGGAAGTCGCCCATCTTGCGCGGCGTGGCGATGGTCATGCCGGAGCGTGCCTTGCAAGCCACCGACCAATAGACCTCCCCGGTTTCCGGGTCGAGCGAATTGGCTGCCTCGGGGTGCCAGAGAATGAGCTGCCGTTTGCCCCCGGCCTCGTAGATGACCGGCGAGCAGTAGCCGGGCTCTTGGGCGCTTAACGCCCGCCAGATTTCCTTCCCCGTGTCTTTGTCGAACGCAACTGCTGTGCTGCCCGAACCGCCGGCCAGGCAAATCAGGCGGTTGCCGTCGAGTAATGGGTGCCCGGCAAACCCCCAGACAGGCGTTTTGATGCCGAATTCCTTCTTGAAATCCCGCGACCAAAGGACTTTTCCGTCGTCGGCGTTGAGGCAGAGCAGATTCCCCTCGGCCCCCAACGTATAGACTTTCCCCGCGCTGATCATGGGGGCGACGCGGGGTCCGGCGGGATAACTGATCGTGTAGGGGCATTCGTATTCGTATTTCCAAAGCTGCGTGCCGTCGGCTTCGCTCAGGCAAAGCACCCGCTCGAAGCTGGCGCCGGCGGCAAGCCGACGGTCGGCGACATAGACCCGTCCTTTGGCCACGCTCGGCCCGGCATAGCCCCCGCCGATCCCGGCACGCCAGCGGACCGGGGGCCCGTTGGTGGGGAACTTCTCGATGATGCCGTCTTCGCGCCAGATGGCATCGCGGTTGGGGCCAAGCCATTGCGGCCAGTCTTCGGCGAACAGGGCGTTGCCCGCAAGCAACCAAACGCCGAGCGCGCCCAGCCGATATATCCCGATCAGGTGCATGAGGGCAAGCTACGCGACCGCGCGGAATTCGGCCACGCGAAAACGCTGCCCGGCGCCCGGGCCGGTCCAGGGCCAGTGACAAAGCCTTCTGAAGTCATTGTAGGAGACGACGTAAGGATTCTCTGATCGCTTGGCCTGCGGCCCAAACCTGCGCTTGCTCGGAACACGCTGATTAGAGACTCCTTACGTCGTCTCCTACAGCTTCAGATTGGAGCCCTTATCACCCCACTTTGTCACGGCCGTGCGGGCCAGTCCAGCGGCGCGGAATGGAACTCGCTTTGGCGGGTCATTCAGTGGATAATGGCCCTGGTTATGGCCAACGAGAAAATGGATGCCAATCAGAAGGCGCAGAAGATCAACCAGGACGCCCGGCGCTACGGCACCTTCGCGGAGATCGGCGCGGGGCAGGAGGTGGTGCGCTGGTTCTTCCGCGCGGGCGGCGCGGCCAGCACGGTGGCCAAGACCATCTCCGCCTACGACATGGCCGTAAGCGACGCAATCTACGGCCCGACGGACTACTACGTGAGCCGGCAGCGTCTGCGCTCCATGCTCGACTACGAGTATGATTTGCTGCTGGAACGGCTGGATAAGACGCGGGGTGGCAAGACGGCCTTCTTTGTCTTCGCCAATACCGTGGCCACCCGCCGGGAGGCGGGCCGCGGCTGGCTGGGCATACGGTTCCAGGCCGAGTCGGGGTCGGATCCGTCGGAGATTATCATTCACGTGCGGATGTTGGATAAGGAGAGCGTGCGTCAGCAGGAAGCGCTGGGCGTCATCGGTGTCAACCTGGTTCATGGCGCCTTCTACTGGCACCACGACCCCGAGGCGCTCATCCGGTCGCTGTTAGACGATCTGACCTGGGAACGGGTAGAGGTGGACGTGATCCGGTTTGCGGGCCCCGCCTTCGCGCGGGTGGATAACCGTCTGATGGCCCTGCAACTGGTCAAGCAGGATCTGACCGAAGCAGCCATGTTCACGGCCAAGGGCGAAGCCGTCCAATGGGCTGAAGTCCTTCATCAAAAACCGGCCTTTGTCCAGCGCGGCAGTTTTCACCCGGTCACCAAAGCCACGCTGGATGTCCTGGAGCGGGCGCTCGAGCAATTCGTGCAGGAACCGGAGCTGCAAGGCGAGACCCCGGTGGTGCTGATGGAGATGACCTTGCGCCACCTGACCACGGATGCGGGGATTGACGAGCTGGATTTCCTCAACCGCGCGGACATGTTGAGCGCCCTGGGCAAGACGGTGCTGATCTCAAACTTCCGCCGCTTCCACCGCCTGGCAGCTTACCTGTCGCGCTATACCAAGCGTCCGATCGGCTTGGCGCTGGGCGCCTCCAAACTGGGAGAGATCTTCGACGAGAGTTTCTACAACGAGAGCGAGGGCGGGCTGCTGGGCGGGCTGGGCCAGCTCTTCAAGAACCCGGCGCGGCTCTACGTGTATCCCCACCTCAACCTGAATTCCGGGCATAAGCTGACGCTGGAGAACTTCCCTGTGCCGCCCCACCTGAAGCACCTCTATGCGTACTTGCTGGAGAACCGCTTCCTCCAGGGGATTCGCAACTTCAACCCCGAGCTGCTGCCCATCCGCTCACGCGACGTGCTGGCCAGGATTCAATCCGGCGATGCTTCCTGGGAGCAACTGGTGCCACCGGTGATCGCCGAGATCATCAAACGCGACGGGCTGTTTGGGTGCCGCATGAACGGGAAGCGTGATGCGTGAAACGTGAAACGTGAAGGGAATCCGCAATCGCGCATCACGTTTCACGTTCATGTGTGGCTTCAGGACCACTCCACCCGCCCGAAATGATTCCAAGCCCCCCCCCTTGTTTTTCGTTGCGAATTGGCCCGGCTGTGCTATCCACCCGATCAACGATAATCCACCCGTTCAACGATATTATGAACCGCTTGCTTTCCAGCTCCCTGCTTTGTTTGACAGTCTTGGCTCTCACCACCGCATCCGGCTTGGCGGCGCCAGAGGGCGAAACCTCTCCACCCAAAGTGGAACCCCGCGTTGTTGACCCCGGCCCGCCACCGGCGGACGCCATTGTCCTGTTCGACGGCAAGGACCTGTCCCAATGGAAGAGCGACCGGAAAGGCGGCCCCGTCAAGTGGGACATCCAGGACGGTGTTGCCATCGTGAATCGCACGGGCGGCATTTCCACGAAGCAGGAGTTCGGCGACTGCCAGTTGCACATCGAGTGGGCGGCGCCGGCGGAGGTGAAGGGCACGGGGCAGGGCCGGGGCAACAGCGGCATTTTCCTGCAAAGCCGCTATGAGCTTCAGGTTCTGGATTCCTACAACAACAAGACGTATTTTGACGGCCAGGCGGGCGCGATCTACAAACAATACGCGCCGTTGGTCAACGTCAGCCGCAAACCCGGCGAGTGGCAGGTTTACGACGTCATCTACCACGCCCCCCGCTTTGACGAGACGGGCAACCTTTTGAAGCCGGCGAGGTTCACCGTCCTGCAAAATGGGGTGTTGGTTCAGGACAACGTTGAGGTCAAGGGGCCGACCTCCAGTCCTGTTCCCAAATACAAGCCGCACCCGCTGAAGCAGTCGCTAGCGCTGCAGGACCACAACACTCCCGTTCGCTATCGGAATATCTGGATCCGGGAGCTGTAGGCCGAAACTGGGAGCCCAATCTACGTCCTTCCAGCTCATTGTGAACGAGATGGGGACGCCGGGTGATGACAGGGCCATAATGAGAATTGCTGGCGTCCTTCCAGCAGTTCTCATTTTGGCTGGTCTGGGAGGTTCGGTGTCCACTCTTTAGGGTGTTCCATGCCGCGTATGAGCATCCGCCATTCGTCCCATTCGTCCCA
>CAIWJG010000706.1 GCA_903912925.1 uncultured Verrucomicrobia subdivision 3 bacterium
ATTGACTGGACCCTCCGCGAAAGCGCCCGTGCCAAGATCAAAGTCATGGTGAAGCGCATCCTGAACAAATACGGCTACCCGCCCGACTTGCAGGAGGATGCCGTAAAGACCGTCCTCGCGCAGGCAGAGCTGCTGTGCGCGGAGTGGGTTTGATCGTTTCGTCACCGCCAATGCGTTCGTGCTCGCCAATGCCGGCGGGCCTTCCGCATCGCCGGCGCGCAGACCGTGCTGGCGAGCCATTGAAAAGTGCGACAAGGCCACCCGCCAGTTGATGACGGAATTCATCCGGTGCTGGCGCTCAGGCGAGCCCCGCGCGAAGACGTGGCGGGAAGCGCAGTTGTCTCTGCTGCGCAAGGAAGAGTTTTCAAACCCATACTTCTGGGCCGCTTTCACCCTGACCGGCCAGTGGCAGTGAATACCTTTGAGACTCCCGGGGGTAGCTACCGCCTCCGCCGGGCCTCGCAATTGACGCCAGGCTTACCGCAGACCAGTGGAAAGGGGGGTATGCGTGAAAATCGCGCATACCGTCAAAGCCACCACACAGGGAATGCAGAAGGAAGAATGCAG
Organism: uncultured Verrucomicrobia subdivision 3 bacterium; assembly: GCA_903912925.1. Classification (GTDB taxonomy): domain Bacteria; phylum Verrucomicrobiota; class Verrucomicrobiia; order Limisphaerales; family UBA8199; genus PALSA-1440. The sequence continues at coordinate 568 of CAIWJG010000706.1, forward strand.
AATGCAGAATGGCCGCGCGAAGCCACCTCATGCGACATCAAAGCCACCTCAAAGCGTGTTGCTAGCCGGGCGGTAGCCACCCCAATGCGTCATCAAAGCCACCTTCATGCGACCTCAAAGCCACCCCAATGCGACCCTCATGCGACCCTCATGCGACCCTCATGCGACCCACATGCGACCCACATGCGACCCTCATGCGACCCTCATGCGACCCTCATGCGACCCTCATGCGACCCTCATGCGACCCCCATGCGACCCTAAGGCTCTCACAAAGCGCCAACAATGCGACCTTCATATGGGACGGAGTCAAACCAGAGGTCTTACAAGTGTCACTCCTCACTCGCCAAGTGAGGACACCTTGTCGTCAGCAAGCTGACTTACCGGCAAGCGAGGCGGGAACGGAGAGGAAATACCCTTTGCGCCGAATTATACAGGGAATAGGGAGAGGCCGAGAAGTTTCGCGGGCTGGGTCAGCCGCCGCCTTTTGGGCGAAGTCGGCGGAGTCGGGCTCTGGGAGGTACAGCTTGCCAAGCGTGGAGGTGTCCCAGTAGCTCATGCCCTCAGTTGCCGCGGTCTTCGTCGAGAATCTGTTCGAGGGTGGGGCCGGTCTTGCCAGTGGAGAGCCGCTGGCGCAACTGGGCGAGCTTCGCGAGCCAAGCCTGCCGGTTCGGCGCTGGGTTGGTCTGCGGGACACCCGTGAGCTTAGCCACCGGGCGGCCGTGGCTGGTGATGACCACTTCTTCGCCTTGTTGGACCATGCCCAGCAATTTCACCAAGTCAGCTTGTGTTTGTTCCAACGTCGCAGTCATGCAGCCATATAACCACTTTCGGACCGGAAGTCAATTCAACGATTGGGGGCTTCAAGCCCAGGCAGCATCTGACAAGAACAGTCCTTATCCGCGTATATCTGCGTCCATCTGTGGTTGTATGGATTTGTTGCGACTCAGCGGCGGGCACGTGCGACGGCTGGATCAGGAGCTCTCCCAGCCGTAACCCGCGGCTTGATGTTCCACCCAGGAGGCATAGATTCGCGGGAAGTGACACCGACACAAAAGCAGTTCTCCATGAATAGCGGAGCGCCCAAAAGGAGGGTGCTGGCCAATCGGCTGGCAACCTGGCGAAGTGTGTGCGTTGCCATCGCCGCCACCGCGTCGACGCTGGCAGGGGGTGGTTCTCAGTTGCTGAACGCTCAGCCAGGCTCTCTTTCTCCGGGAGGGGGCGAGATCCAATCACTCGGTCGGGCGTCGAAGGTGGTCGCCGTAGAAGGGGCATTCGGCAAGGTTGAGGTGGATGTTACCCGGCCTTCGCTCGTCCGATTATGCCTGGGCACACCCAAGGGACTGGGCGCGCAATCCCTCTTGGCTACTCAAGGGCCACGCCCGTGGGCGCACGGCGGCTACACGTACGTGGTGGCCGAAGCCGGCAAGCGTTATGAGAGCTGTCTGCTGGAGCCGGAGCAGGTGAAGGTCACCCGGGAAAGCGGACGCAATGTGCTGCGAGTCCTCGGCGTCAAATTGGCTGGCGACGGCGAGTCGCCGGTAGCCACGGAAGACTGGACGCTCAGCGCCCCCGGCGACGGGTCGCAATTGGTGTGGAAGATCGTGCGCCGGTGGCAACGGGACTTCACGTCCACGTATTCCGGCAGCCCGGGGCTCTTCTTCTCGTTCAAACGCGAGCAAACAAACTCCACCACCAGCACGATGTGGTACGATCCGTTGCGCATTGCGGCGAGCGAAAGCAAGCTCTACGCCTTGCAGCACTTGCCCGGACGCATTTCGGAGAACCTCGTGCAGACGCTGCGCGACCGCGACACCTGGGCAATCTTCAAGCTGTGGACCACTTGGCAGACCCCGTGCGATCTTCGCCTGGAAGTTGCGGGCGGGCATCTGTATCGGCGGGGCAGTTACGCCCAGTTGAGCGAGGTGGGCGCGGTGACCGACCCGAGCCCGCGCGCGACCCACCGGAAAGGCCAGGTCGAAGATATCACGCTCCGGATCGGCGGCGTGGACAAGAGCGCCACCGGATACCAGTTGGCTCTCACCTTGCCCGACAAGGATACCGAGGCTTCGCTCCGCGACTTCTACGGGTCCGTGTTCAACGGCGGGGCGGTGAACGACCAGAAGGGCTTCGACTTCGGCAACGAGTCGGACGGCTGGTATTATGCCGGCTCGTGTTGGATGTACGGGGCGACGCTGGCGGCGGGGGTTCCGGCTGCCGGCCGGTTGTCGGCGCACCCCTACGACGCGGCCCAGGCCTTCCGCGAGCATCTGGCGCACATCTTCAGCGTCATGGACGAGCGGGGGCGGGCCCATTTCGGCTACAACCAGGAAGGCCAATGGGTGGACGATAACCTGCATGTGATCATCGGCGCTCGCTTCTACCTGCTCCACAGCGGCGATCTGGCGTTCATCCGTGAGTGCCTGCCCGCCATGGAACGGACTTTGGGGTATTTCATCGAGCGCCGCAACCCGCAGGGGCTGTTCAAGCTGGAGGATGTCGGTGCCCATTGGTATTACGACGCCATCACCACCGGCGGCATCAACGGCTATTACAATGCGTTCTTCTACAAGGCAGCGCTCGACCTCGCCGAGATGGAACACGCCGCCGGACGCCAGGCGCAGGCTCGCCAATATCGAGACCTGGCCGAATCGATCAAAACGGCGTTCAACCGGGTGCTCTGGAAGGAAGACGCTCCGGGTGGACCGCGCTACCTCGATTGGATCGACGCGCAAGGACAGGAAGTCTCCTATTTCTGCGATTTGTGTCAATGGCCGCCGATTGCCGTGGGGATTGCCTCGCCGGAGCAGGCCCGCAAGATCGTCGCCACGGCCGATGCCCGCATCGCCCAACTGGAAAAGGAGCACGGCTACCAGGGCTACGCCGGCCTGTCGGCCTTGTGGCCGGTGCCCCAGCCGCTGAATCCGCTGGCGTGGCAAACCTACGGTCGCTACATGAACGGCGGCAGCCTGCTCTGCCAGACGTATTGGGAGATCGTGGCCCGGTCCCGAGCCGGGGATGCGGCGGGGGCGGCTCGACGCTTGCAGCGATTTGCCAAGCGGGCGGCGGAGATCCGCTGGGCGGGTGACAATGCGGCGGACATCCTCGGTGAGATGAAGCACGGCGATACGGAGCCCTACCTGGCTGATATGGTGGCCGTTACCGCCGCCGCAGTCCACGGGGTAATGGGGATCCAGCCGACCTGGGATCAGCTCGTCGTGACGCCGTGCCTGCCGGTTGAATGGCCGCGGGCGGAGGCCGACGTCCTCTACAAGGGCCGGCGTCATCGCGTGACGATTGAAGGCGGGACAGTCCAGGTGCAGCCGCTGGAGCAGGTGATCGCGCTGCCGCCGTTTTGGCTGATGGACTTTAACCTCCGCAAGACGGCCGAAGGGGAAGCGCAGACCACCAACATCAGCTTTCTGGGACATTACGGCGACCGAATCCAACTTAGCACTAACGCCACGTCGGGCTCCTATCTGAGCCCGGCTCATGACTGGGCCATGCTGGCCATTCCCAAGGAGTTGACTGTCGCCGCCGATTTGAATGGCGGCCGGATCTCTGTCGCCGTCGAAGCCTCCGACGACGGATTCAAGTCGGTGCGAGCGCAGACGAAGCTCTCCGTGCGGGACGGCGTGAAGGCGTATTCGTTGCGGGGCTTGCGCGGCCACGCAGTGCGCGTGCGGTTTGAACTGCTTCGGCAGCGAGGGGCCGCCGCCTCGCCGATCGTGGACGGGTTCCGTCTGGTCTGCCCGGGGCCAGCGCGGTTCTAAAGTTCTCCCGTTTCCAGCGAGCAGCCCCCTGTAGGCCGCGTGCCCCCGCGCGGCGTTCGGGCTTCGGATTTCCTTCGGATTTCGGTTTTCGGATTTCGGTTTTAGGCAGATACTAACCGAAACACCGAAACATCGATTCAGGGCGCCCTTGGCCCGGGGCAGACGGGCGTAGCCGCGCCCCATGTCATTAAGAACTAAATATGCAAATAAGAGTGAATCGTCGTCAGTTCCTGGTCGCCGCGGCGGCAGCTTCGGCTGTGGCTAGCGTGTCGTGCCGCTCGTCGGTGGGCGTGCGCCAGAGCCGTGGCCGCCAGCCCAGGCTTTTCTTCGTCTCGCAAGGCAAGACCGCGTTGATCAATGCCGACGGCAGCGGCCTCCGCTACCTGGAATTCAATGTCCCGAACCAGGTTACCTGGCAACCAGGCGCGTTCTTCTCCGACGGACACCGAGTCCTGTTCCTGAGCATGGAGGCGAGGCGGGACGGTCCCGGCAAGCCGTTTGAGGACTACTACACCCAGACCCCGACGCACCTTTGGATTTATGACCTGGATTCCGGCTCCCTGAAGGAGATCGCCACGCGGGAACGGTTGGCGGTGTTTTATACCCCCGCACTCCTGCTCAACGACGAGCGCATGCTGGTGCAGGTTGTGCGCAACAAGGTGGGCCAGTTGTTCAGCATGAACCTCGATGGAACCGACGCGCGCGAGTTCACGCGTGCGGGCGAAGGGTTGCCCTATGGCCTCAGCCTCAGTCCTGATGGGCGGCGCGTGGCCTATCACCTCGCCAGTCCCGCGGGCTATCAGATTTGGACCAGCGACTCGGAAGGCGGGAATCGTCTCCGGGTTGCCGCGCAGCCCGGCCATCTCTATTTCGGCCCGGCATGGTCTCCTGACGGCCAGTGGCTGGCCTATCAGGACTGCCAGCCCGGGGAGGATCCCGGGCACGATTGGTCGGACGTGGTGGTGAGCCGCCCGGATGGCTCGGAGCAGCGACTCCTGACCAAGGACAAACCAATGTGGTTCGCGGCCACGTATGGCAACCCGCAGAATCGGGGCGGCGGCTCAAACCTGGTTGCCTGGTCGCACGATGGTGCGATTCTGCTTCCATGCCGCCTGCCGGGATCGAAAGTGGCGTGGGAGTTCCAGCCGCAGCGGCCTGATACGGACCATTTCAACCGGGACTATAAGCCAGACTCGGCGCGTGGCGGCACAGAGATCTGTCGGCTTGATCCCCGCGATGGCTCAATCACCCGTCTGACTGTGTGCCAGCCGCCGGTTTGGGACTTTCGGGTGAGCGAATCGCCGGGGGGCAAATGGATTGTCTTCTGCCGCGTGGCTACGGGCGGCGTGCCGGCCATCTGGGTGACTGACTCTAAGGGAGGCAATCCGCGCCAACTCACGATGGGCTTGGAGGACCGCGGCGCTGATCATCCGCGCTGGCTGCCGCAATCCTCTGGAACCCCGTGAGCAGGGAATCCCCCGGGGGGCGAGCAGCGATTCTCATTATGGACGAGATGGGGGCGCCGGGTGAGGGCACCCGGCCTACAAGCGGGCGATTTTCCGGGAGATGTAGGCCGGGTGCCCACACCCGGCGGGGGGTGACAGGGCCATAATGAGAACTGCTGACATTGGCAAAAACAACCTTTCCTAACGTCCACCTGGTGATGTAGTCTCCATCGCATCCGATAATTCTATGCATACAACTTTGTCATCCCCGGGGGCGCGACTGCGGGCGGCGGTTGAATCAGAACGGCCGCTGCAGATTGTCGGCGCGGTGAATGCCTTTTGCGCGCTGCTGGCCGAGCGGGCTGGTTTCCGCGCCCTCTACCTGTCCGGTGCCGGGGTCGCCAACGCTTCGCTGGGCCTGCCGGACCTTGGGATGACGACGCTGTCGGAGGTTTGCGAGGATATCCGGCGGATTACCCAAGCCACCGCTCTGCCACTCCTGGTGGATGCTGACACGGGCTGGGGGGGAGCCTTCATGATCGCGCGGACCATAAAAGAAATGACGCGGGCCGGCGCGGCCGGCTGTCACCTGGAGGATCAAGTGTCGGCTAAACGGTGTGGTCACCGGCCGGGCAAGGAACTCGTAAGCGCGCCAGAAATGAGCGACCGCATCAAGGCCGCCGTGGACGCTCGGCCAGACGCGCAATTTGTGATCATGGCCCGCACGGATGCCCGCGCCAGCGAGGGGGTTGATGGCGCCATTGATCGGGCGCGCGCCTATCTAGCGGCAGGCGCGGACATGATCTTTGCCGAGGCGCTGTCTAACCTGGATGAGTATCGCCAGTTCACCGCGGCGCTGGGCAGCCACGTTCCCGTTCTAGCCAACCTGACGGAGTTCGGGTTAACGCCATTGTTCACGCTGGATGAACTCCGCCAGGCCGACGTGCGCCTGGCGCTATACCCGCTCAGCGCCTTTCGCGCGATGAACAAAGCCGCCGCCACGGTTTATGACACGGTGCGCGCCCAGGGCACCCAGCAAAGCGTCGTGGACCTCATGCAGACGCGCAAGGAGCTCTATGACGTGCTGCAATATCAGTCGTATGAGCAGAAGCTCGACCGGCTGTTCGCCGAAAAGAAGACTAAAGGAGCCGTATGAGTGAAGCTGTGCCGACCCCGCCCTTCAAACCAAAGAAATCGGTCGCTTTATCGGGCGTCCTAGCCGGGAACACCGCCCTGTGCTCGGTGGGCCGCACTGGGAATGACTTGCACTACCGTGGCTATGATATCCTAGACCTGGCGGCCCATTGCCAATTCGAGGAAGTGGCGCACCTTCTGGTTCACGGACGGCTGCCGACTGCGGCTGAACTGGCGGCCTACAAGCTCAAACTCAAGAACCTCCGCGCACTACCCATCCCCGTGCGCACCGTGCTCGAAGCCTTGCCCGCCTCCGCTCATCCAATGGACGTGCTGCGAACCGGGGTCTCGGCGCTGGGCGCGGTGTCACCCGAAACGAAGATCCACGATCCCGTTGCCGCTCGCGATATCATTGACCAACTCCTCGCCTCGCTCGGTTCGATGCTGCTTTATTGGCACCACTACGCCCGCAGCGCCCGGCGCATCGAGGTCGCCACCGACGACGACTCAATCGGCGGGCATTTCCTCCATCTGCTGCACGGCCGCCCGCCCAAGGCATCCTGGGTCGAGGCGATGCACGCTTCGCTGATCCTGTACGCGGAGCATGAGTTTAATGCCTCGACGTTTACCGCGCGCGTTATCGCCGGGACCGGGTCCGACATCTATTCCGCGGTCACCGGCGCTATCGGCGCCTTGCGCGGCCCCAAGCATGGCGGCGCCAACGAGGTTGCTTATGAAATCCAGCAGCGCTACGCCGATCCGGATGAAGCGGAACGCGATATCATTCGCCGGGTTGCCAGCAAGGAGATCATTATTGGTTTTGGCCATCCCGTCTATACCGTCAGCGACCCGCGCAGCAAGGTGATCAAAGAAATCGCGCGCAAGCTTTCAGAGCAGGAGGGAAACTCGACCCTCTTCGCGATTGCCGATCGGATCGAGACGGTTATGTGGCGCGAGAAGAAGATGTTCCCCAATCTGGACTGGTTGAGTGCCGTATCCTATCACCTCCTCGGGGTGCCCACTAATATGTTCACCGCGTTATTCGTCATGGCCCGCACCGCCGGCTGGGGGCCGCATATCCTCGAGCAGCGCGTTGACGACAAGATCATCCGGCCCAATGCCAATTATACCGGGCCTGAAGATTTGCCTTTCGTGCCCCTGGCACGAAGATAGCCTTGCTTTATGTCACATGACGATCTGAGGTCCGCTGTGCGCCCTGCGCCAGACACGCTGCTGCAGCAATTGGCTGATTACACGCTCGCCGTCGATCGCATCACGAGCGAAGAAGCGATCCACACCGCGCGCCTGTGCCTGCTCGACGGTTTGGGGTGTGCCTTGCTGGCGCTCTCGTATCCCGCCTGCGTCAAATTGCTCGGCCCCGTCGTGCCGGGTGCGGAAATGCCGGGACGAGGCGTGCGGGTTCCCGGGACGACGTTTGAGTTGGACCCGCTTCAAGCTGCCTTCAACATCGGCACGATGGTGCGCTGGCTCGATTTCAATGACACCTGGCTGGCCGCTGAGTGGGGTCATCCCTCTGACAATCTGGGCGCTATCCTTGCCGTAGCCGATTTTGTCAGCCGGAACGCTGGGGGGGAGCGAACTCCGCCGCTGACCGTCCGAGACGTGCTGATCGCAATGATTCAGGCGTACGAAATCCAGGGCGTCCTGGCGCTCGAAAACAGTTTCAATCGCCTGGGTCTGGATCATGTCCTGCTGGTGCGCATTGCCTCGACGGCGGTGGCCACGCGTTTGCTCGGCGGCACGCGCGCGCATATCATCAATGCTTTATCCAATGCTTTTCTCGATGGCGGGGCGCTGCGCGCGTATCGCCACGCGCCCAACACGGGCTCGCGCAAAAGCTGGGCCGCCGGGGATGCCACCAGCCGCGCGGTGCGGCACGCGCTCTTTGCGCTCAAAGGGGAGATGGGCTACCCCAGCGCCCTCACCGCGAAGACCTGGGGTTTCGAGGAGGTGGTGATGCGCGGGCAACCTCTTCGCGCACCGGCCCAGGGATTTGGCAGCTACGTCATGGAGAATATCCTGTTCAAGATTTCCTTCCCGGCTGAGTTTCATGCGCAGACCGCCGTTGAGGCTGCGCTTTGTCTTCACCCCCAGATGGTCAGCCGTTTGGATCAGGTCGAGCGTATCCGCATTGAGACACAGCAAAGCGGCAAGCGGATCATAGACAAGACCGGCCCCCTGAACAACCCAGCCGATCGTGACCATTGCCTACAGTACATGGTTGCCGTCGCGTTGCTTCGTGGTTCATTGACCGCGGCGGACTACGAGGACGAAGCCGCCGCCGACGCGCGCATTGATGTCCTGCGGGCCAAAATGGAGGTCGTGGAGCACCCAGGCTTTTCCCGCGATTACATGGATCCCGGCAGCCGCTCCATCGCGAATGCCGTGCAGGTCTTCTTTCGCGATGGCACCGCCACCGAGCGGGCGGTAGTTGAATATCCCATCGGCCACCGTCGCCGCCGGAAAGAGGGTCTGCCGCTGCTGCTGGCAAAGTTCGAAAAGAATCTCCGTGGGGTCCTGTCCGCCCGGAAAGCAGAGGCCGTCCTTGCATTGTGCAACGAGCCGGCGCGATTGGAGCAGACAAATGTGGCTCAGTTTATGGAGTTGCTTAGCGCCTGAGCCCCGAACGCGAGGTCGTTCGCAACCCGGGCGGGGATGAGCGTCGGACGGAAATAAGGCTTCAGTCATGCTTATGCCGTGGTATGCTTAGCCTGTGAAACGTGAGCGACTTACTAAGGACTCCTTTTCAGTCAGACTGGGGAGAACTGCCCGGGCCAAGCGCCAGCATCTAACCACACACTCCCCCTTTACGCCATGAGCGAAGTATTGGTGATCGGCCACCGTAACCCCGATACGGACGCGATTTGTTCCGCCATAGGTTACGCGGAGTTTAAGCGGCGCACGGGTATGCCCGAGGCTGTGGCTGCGCGATGCGGCGACACGAACGACCGCATCGATTTCGTGCTGGATACGTTTGGCATGCCAGCCCCGCGCTTTGTAGCGGATGTGGCCCCTAAAGTTCGGGACGTGATGCAGACCGAAGTGTTCAGCGTCACGCCGGATAGCACCGCGGCGGAGGCGCTCGGGTTGATGGACGAACACGACATTCGCTTTCTGCCGGTGCTGGATGCCAAGCGCACTTGCCGCGGTCTGCTCTCGTTGTTCAAGCTGAGCAAGTTTCTATTTCCAGCCGCCAACCGGCTGATCGATTCGCGACGCGTGCTGTCGTCCGTGGAGAATCTTTCGCACACGCTTGGAGGCACATTGCTGGTTGCGCAGGATGCGGACCGCGAGGAGGATTTGATACTGATGATCGGCGCGATGAGTCTGGAATCGTTTGCCGAGCGACTGGAGAAGTATCCGCGCGAAAAGCTCGCCGTGGTCGTGGGCGACCGGTGGGACATTCAGAATCTTGCTATCCGTGAAGGCGTGCGGGTGTTAATCGTGACCGGCGGGTTGGAGGTCGAACGGAAAACCCTGGAAGTGGCGAAGAAGAAAGGCGTAAGCTTGATTTCATCGCCGCACGACACCGCCACAACCGCATCACTTTGCCGCGCGGCGGTGGCGGTGCGGCACATGTTGAACGAGGATTTTCTCTCGATGCCCGAAAACGCGTCGCTGGCGACGGTGCGATCCAGCGCGGCGGCCTCGGGTTTTGCGGCATTCCCCGTCGTCGATGCCAACGGCTGCACGGTGGGCGTAATGTCCAAGACGGACTTCCTGAAGACGGTGCGCCGTCGGCTCATTCTGGTGGACCACAACGAGCTTTCGCAAGCGGTGCTCGGCGCGGACCAGGTCGAGATTATCGAGGTCATTGATCATCATCGTATCGGCACTTTGACGACGCATCAGCCGATTCTGTTCCGCAACGAACCCGTTGGTGCGACCAGCACCATTGTGGCGGATTGCTTCTTCCGACAGGCGATCGAGATGCCGAAGGGGATCGCGGGCCTGTTACTGGCCGGGTTGGTTGCCGACACGCTTAATCTTACTTCGCCCACTAGTACGGCCCACGACGCTGAAGTGCTCGCCAAGCTGGAAAAGATTGCGGAGGTTAACGCGCGCGAGTTCACGGAAAAGCTATTCGCTTCCGGCTCACTGCTCACGCTCAAGCCGGCACCGCAGGCAGTCACGACGGATTGCAAAGAGTATCGCGAGGGTGTCGCGACGTTCAGCGTGGCGCAGATCGAGGAGATCGGATTCGACCAATTTGCGAAGCGAAAGGATGAGTTGCTGGTGGCACTCACAGAGTATCAGCGGCATCACGGCTACCTTTTCTCGGCGCTGATGGTGACGGACGTGGCGCGGCAATGCACGATGCTGCTGGTCGCTGGCTCGATGAGGTTTCTGGAGCGAATTGACTACCCGAAAGTCGAGCCTGGGATTTTCGAGCTTAGAGAGGTGGTATCGCGCAAGAAGCAATTGTTGCCGTACCTGACCCATTGCTTGCAGCGGATGCCGAGCGCGGATTGAAGGTTGGAGTTCGGGCCTTAGCCTGAATAAGGGAGCTTTAGGAATTATGCAATGAACCTGGATAGAGTTTGGCACGAGAGCAGCGTATATTGAAAGTGCTGTGAACACAGTTACGTTGCAAAGTATTGAAAACAAGCTGCTTGCCGGGAATTATGGCCATTCCCGCTGCAACAACGCTGTTTGGCAATACAGTGCATCTGCAATGCGTGGGCAATCTGAATTGCATGAAGTGTGGGGGTTGACCGCCCCAGGCGAGGTCTGGGTGACTGCGCACTCCACTTGAACACGATCACAGACAACCCAGCTCCGGGTGCACCGAGCGGTGCCGGGGTTTCGCCTGGGCCCGCGAATCCGTCCGGTCCTTCGCCGGCCACAACGGGTGCTAGCTTGCCCTTTGACCCGTGGCGATTGCTTGCGGCGCTAAGGCGCCGGTGGCCGATTATTCTGGCCGCTGGCGGAGTGGTCGGGGGGCTCCTGGGGGTGGCGGGCCACTTCATGTTCAAGACCAGTTACGCGGCCGGTGCGCAACTGATGCGGCAGGAATCTGCGGCAAGCTTCCGCGCCTCAGAGGTCGGCGAACCTTTCACGCCCCGCCAGCTTTCCGTCGCGACCCTGGTGAGCTTTATGCGATCATCGGCGCTGGTGCAGCGTTTGGCCGAGCAGACGCGGATTCCCGCGCGCGCCATCGTCCGCGGTCTGACCATCGCGCCCGAGCGCAACACGGATTTGATCAACCTCACCTTTGCCTCCACCCAGAGCCCGGAGACCGCCGTGCGTATATTGAACGCGTTCGGCAACGAGGTGGTGCGGCTCACGCGCGACATGCAGTCGCAGGAGTCCGCCGCGATGAACCGCATGTTGAAGCGGCAGATCGCCAAAACCGAGGACGAACTGCGCGCGGTGAATCAAGAGCTGCTCGATTTCTCACGGCAGACCGGAATTATCAACGCCGACAGGGAGATCGAAGCCTACTTGCGCAGCCTCGGCGACTTCGATATGCGGCTGCAGACGGCGCGCATTGATTACGAAACGCTGGACTTGAAGATTGGCGACTTGGAGCGGGAGTTGTCCGCCAACAATCCGCTCGCCGAGCACGTTCAGGCGGCGCGTGACCGGCTGAACGAGCTGTTGCAGCAATACACGGATTCCAATCCGTATGTTCTGGAACAGAAGGCCAATTTGGCGGAACTGGAAGCGCGGCTGAAGGAATCCGAGGGCAAACCTGCCGCGCCGCCACGCCAGAGCGAGACCGGAATCGCCACGAGCTTCTATGTCGAGCTCCTAAACCTGAGAACCCAGAAGAAGGTCACTGCGGCACAGGTCGAAAAGCTCAAGACCGTGAGCGCGGACTTGGGGGAAAAACTGCGCGGCCTGCCCGAGAAAGACATGCAAATGGCCCGGATCAAGGCGCGGCGCCAGTCGCTGGAGGTCTCCCAATCGCTGCTCGCCAGCCGCCAGCGGGAGGCCCAGCTCTACGAGGATAACGCCCTGGGCTATTACCGTTTCTTTGAGTCGCGGCTGGATGAGGTCGAGCGGGCCGAACCCGCTAAGAAGCTGGTCATGCTCGCTCTGGGCGGAGTCGTTTTTGGCGCTCTTTTTGCCGTTGCCTTCGTGTGCTTGGTGGAATCCCTCGACGACCGCATCAAGACCGCTGCGGATCTGAAGCGTGTCAGCAAGCTGCCGCTGCTGGCAACCATGCCCGACCTCGCTGCCCTCGACGGGGTGGCGCAATCGAACTGGGCCTTCTCCACCTGGCTCGCGCTGCAGGCCAAGCTCGCTGCCGGTCCCAATGGCGAGGTGGTCAGCGGCTTTGTTTCCGCCAGCCTCCACGAGGGCTGTTCCACGTGGGTCGAGCTGCTCGCCCGCGCCGCCAGCCAGCGCAATGAATCGGTGGTGGTCGTGATGAATCGCCCGCCCGTCACGGGCACCGCGATACCGCTCGCCGAGGCGCTCGCCCATCCCTCCCGAGTGGCGGCCGAGCCGGGCCGCACTCAGTGGCTCCTGGCCCCTGCCGACTGGCGCTGGGACACTGAGCGGCGGCGGCAGTGGCAGGCCGCCCTCGAAATCTGGAGTCACACCGCGGAGCTGGTGGTGCTCGCCGAACTCACGACGGCCGACCAATCCGAAACGCTGCTGTTCGCGGAGCGACTGCCCCATCTTATCTGGCTCGCCGGCAGCGGCATGTCGCGCACCCACGGCACCAGCGAGCGTTTGCAAACCTTTCAAAATGCCGGCTGCCGCTTTGCCGGCGCAGTGCTCAATCGCGAAGTGAAGTTGTTCCCGTGGCTATGAAACTATCCTCGCTGTTTCGGGTAACTCTGGCGGCAATTCTCACTGTGGAGGAGATGAGGACGCCGGGTGCCCTCACCCGGCGGGGGGTGACAGGGTCATAATGAGAATTGCTGTAACTCTGGCGCTCGCATTTGCCGTGGCCGTGGCCCCTTGGGCCGCTTTGGCCGCGCCGGAGGGCGTCATTCCCGTCGTGCCCAAACCCGAGGCGCCGCAGGTTTTCGCCGGTTCCAACGCCAAGACGAAGGCCGCTTGGCAGACCCGTTACACCCTGGGGCCAAATGACGTCGTCAGCTTCGCCTTCTATGGCCGTCCGGAGTTGGCGCGACCCGATGTGCTCATCGGACCGGATGGCCGGGTGGGCTACATGCAGGCACAGGGCATCATGGCCAGCGGCCTCACGATTGATGAATTGAGGGAAACGGTGACGGCGGAATTAGCGAAGTTCTATCGCCGGCCACGAATCATAGTGACCCCGGTGGAATTTCGCAGCAAGAAGTTCTACGTTCTGGGCAAGGTCGTTAACAAAGGCGCCTACACGCTGGAGCGGCCGATCACGATCATCGAAGCCATCGCGCAAGCCGGCGGGCTGGAAACGGGACTCTTTCAGCTCAACACGGTCGAAATGGCCGATTTGCCCCGCAGCTTCCTCATCCGCAACCAGCAGCGCGTAGCCGTCAATTTCGAGAAGCTGTTCCGGAACGGGGACCTTTCGCAGAACATTTTCCTCGAACCGGACGACTATCTCTACTTTCCATCCTCCAGCGCCAACGAGATTTACGTGCTCGGCTCGGTGAGGTCGCCCGGCGCCCAAGGCCTGGACATGGACGCGAGCGTGTTGGGAGCGATTACGCTGGGCGGCGGTTTCGCGGAGCGCGCTTACAAACAACGAGTGCTCGTCGTGCGCGGCGGACTCGAGAATCCGAAGCGGTTCGTAGTGAACCTCGCAGACGTGCTGGCCGGCAAAGCGCTCGACTTCCGGCTCGAGCCGCGCGACATCGTTTACGTTTCCGACCAACCGTGGTCGCGCGTCGAAGACCTCGCCGACATGGCGGCGACGTCGTTCATCCAAGCCATGGTCACTATTTGGACCGGAAAAAGCATTGGTCCGGTTATCAAGAACCCGTTTGTCCCCACCCTCTAATAGCAATCGCTTTTATGAATACTCTGAAACCTAATCCGGTCATTGTGAGCGGAGACAATTTGGCCGAGGCCTTTGCGCCGATGCTTGCTCGAAAGCAAGACAAAGAGAATGCCCGCGTGCCGCTGTTTGCCAATGCTTCGCTCCGGCGCGTATTGCTTCACGTGGCGGTCGCTTCGGGCGCTTGGCTGCTCTATCTTGCCGTGGTGCGGGAAACCCCTGGTTTCTGGACGAATGCCGGCGGATACCCGATCTGGCTTCGGGAAACGGCTAGCTGTTACTATCCCATGTTATTCGGCCAGGGGGCCCTCATGGTCTTTGTTGCCTCCAGCATGCTGTTGGGACCTTCCCAATCGGTCCGCGAGTGGTGGGCGGAGGCCGCACTGCTGGCGCTGGTTGGCTTCCTGGTCCTCGCCTCGGGGGTGGTAACCATCGCCGACAATCTGACCGATTACATTGACGGCAATCCGCCTGGGTATCATCACCAACACATCCCCGCTTTCAAGCCGGAGGAGTCATCCGCAATCCAGCCGCTAGAGATCATGGGTTGGGCTAAGTATGCTGTCGCTGAGCTGGGTTCTTCCCCCAACATTCCGGGCCCGAAATCGTATGTGCTCTAGCAGTCTCATCTCGAGGGCGGTCGGTCTGACGCGATGCGCCGCCGTCTCCCTCGGAGTAATGCTTCTCATCGGCTGCAAAACCACCAAGTCAACGTTTGATCCGCGAGTCTCGCAGAGGTCCGCTGGCGGCTCGACCAACCTTTTCGTGAGCGCGACCACGAACCAGATCAAGCCCGATTGGCTCAAACCCTCCAGTACCCCGTTTATTATCGGCCCTGGCGACCGGCTGGATCTGGAAGTGTTGGGCAGATCGGGCACGCGCGGCGCCACGTTCGTCTGCCCGGATGGGAAGATTTACTATGACCTGCTGCCGGGATTGGAGGTTTGGGGATTAACGCTGGCCGAAACAAAACAATCGCTAGAACGCGAGCTGGCAAAGTATTACACCCGGCCGCAAGTATCGATCGCGCTGACGAGTGTCGAAAGCAAACGGGTCTGGGTGCTGGGCCGGCTCAACAAGTCCGGGATCTTCCCCCTGAGCGGCCCCATGACGATTATCGAGGCCATCTCGCGTGCCGGGGGACTTTTCACCTCGCGTTTTAGCGGCACCACCGAGGAACTGGCCGACCTCAATCACAGCTTCATCATTCGCAATGGCGAGATGTTGCCCGTGAACTTTCAGAAGCTGCTCCGCGCGGGAGACACTTCCCAGAATATTTATCTCGAGCCCGATGATTTCATTTATCTGCCCTCCTCCCTTTCCTCCCAGGTCTTTGTACTGGGCAGGGTTAATGGGCCACGTCCGATCGGATTTGTTGACAACATGACGCTGACAACTGCCATCGGCAAGGCGCTTGGCACAGCGCCGGACGCCCACCTTTCCCAGGTGGCGATTGTGCGCGGCTCGCTCACCGAACCAAAGATCGCGATCGTGAACCTCGCGGCGATCCTGACTGGCCGCGCCCCGGATGTGCTCCTCCAGGCCCGGGACATTGTTTACGTGCCCCAATCCCCCTATCGCACGCTCGAACGCTACGCGAAAATGATCACCGACACCTTCGTGCGCGCCGTCGCTGCGAATGAAGGCGGCCATGCCGTTGATTCGGGTTTCACCGGTGTGGGGGTGAGCACTCCGATCGGGCAATGACCCTTATCACTCTGTTATGAAGCCAGCTTCCGTTTCACCCAAGTCATTCGTTATCCCGTCACTGGATGGGCTGCGGGCCATTTCGATTCTGCTTGTCTTCCTGAGCCATGCGGGCCTGCAGCGCGTCGTTCCAGCTTTGTTCGGGGTGACCGTCTTTTTCTTCCTCAGCGGCTATCTGATCACAACGCTGTTGCGCCTCGAATACGAACAGACGGGCGGGGTCAGTCTGCGGGACTTCTATTGGCGCCGCGTGCTGCGCATATTTCCCCCCTTCTACCTGGTGCTCGGCGTCATCGTCCTGATGGCGCTCACCGGCGTGCTCAAGGGCGGCTTCACGTGGACGGCTGTGGGCGCGCAGGCGTTCTACCTTTCGAACTACCAGGAAGTCTTCGGCCACGGCGGGCAGCCGCGAGGCAGCGAGATGTTCTGGTCGCTCGCCGTGGAGGAGCATTTCTATCTCGTGTTTCCCTTGGTCTTCCTCGTTTTGCGTCGCTGGCTCCCGCAAGCGCGCCACCAGTTTTACGCCCTGGCCGGCCTGGCCGCCGCCGTGCTCGCCTGGCGCTTCACGCTGGTTTACGGCCTGCACGCCATTCCGCTGGATCCGAGTGTCAGTCATCATCCGCGCATCTGTCACGCCACCGACACACGGCTCGACTCGATTCTTTTCGGCTGCATGCTCGCCGTCTATGGCAACCCGGCGATCGATCCCACGCGTTTCAGCCGCCGCTTTTGGCTCCGCTTGGGAGTCCCCCTCGGCATTGGCGCGCTGCTCTGCTCCTTTGTCTATCGTGACCCGGGCTTCCGCGAAACCTTCCGCTACACGCTTCAAGGGCTCGCGATCTTCCCCATATTCATCGCGGTGATTCGGTTCGCTGACAGTCGTCCTTTCGGGTTCTTGAACTGGCGCTGGGTGCGGTTCCTTGGCGTGCTTTCCTACAGCCTCTATCTCACACATGCGCCGGTGATCACCGTTTTCCAACAATGGCTGCCGTTGCCTGCCGGCTCCGCGGGTCTGTCCAAGACACTCCACCTGGTGGTGCAAGGGGTGCTCGCCTTCATTTTGGCTGTTGCGGTTTCGACCTTGATTCATTACGCGGTGGAGAAACCTTGCGCCCGCCTGCGCCGAAAGTTTTCGCGCGTCAAGGCGCCGGAGCCCGTTTCAGGCTCAACTTCCGCGTCAGACATTCCCAATGAAGCGGTGGTTGCCGGCGCCGAAGTCAGCATGCCTTTAGGTCTGAAACGTGAAACGTGAAACGTGTTGCGTGTTCCGTAGTGCGTGTAATGAGGAGTCCGCAGCATACGCTACACCCAAAGCTGCCGAGGCTGCTCCCTCGCCCCATCGGATGGGGCTGGGGTGAGGGGTTGCTCGGTGCGTCTATCCCGCGGTCTTGGCAGTAAGTAGGAGACGACGTAAGGAGTCTCTGACCTCTTGGTCTGCCGCCCAAACCTGCACTTTCTCGGAACGTGCTGATTAGAGACTCCTTACGTCGTCTCCTACAGCTTCAGATGGCCGAGGGCAACTTCCGGGCGAGCGTGGTGCGATACACCCTCAGCACCTGCTCCGCGTTCAAGGCCCAGTCGAAGCGCCGTGCGTTGCGGATACCCGCCTGCCGGAGGCTATCGCGGTGCGTCTCGCTCGAGGCCATGCGCGCCAAACCTGCCGCCAGGCTGGCAATGTCCTCCGGTTCGACCGTGTCCGCGGCCTCGCCCACCACTTCCGCCAGCGCGCCGCGCGTGGAACTGAGCACCGGACATCCACACGCCATGGCTTCGGCCGGCGGCAGACCGAAGCCCTCGAAGAGGGACGGATAGACCATCGTCTCCGCCGCGCGGTAAAGGTTGGGCAACGACGCATCGTCCACAAACCCGAGAAAGCGGATGTCCTGGGCGAACGGCGATTGCGCCGCCGCCGCGCGGATGATCTCGGCGCCATGCCAATCGCTGCCGCCCAAAGCGAGCAGCCAGTTTGATTTTGTATCCGCCTTGAAACGGTTGAACCCTTCCATGAGCCGCACATGGTTTTTGGCCGGGTGCTCGAGCCGCGAGACGAAAAGAAAGAACGGCGCGTCGAGTTTCCAGCGGGAAACCGCCTCGGCTTGGGCCGGCCCGCGGAGGCCCGGATGAAAGCGGGCGTGGTCAATGCCGTTGTGGATGACGGTTTGTCGCCGGATCGGGATGCCGAAGAAACGCTCGACGTCCTGCGCCGTGTTCGTGCTGACGGCGATGACCTCATCCTGCCGGCGGGCCAGCCGCTTGACGACCACGCGCCCGTAAAACATGCGCGCTGCATCGTACTTGGCCCGGACATGAAATGGCGCGAGGTCGTGAATGGTCGCCACCAGCGCGCACGAACTGCCGGGCAGCAGCCGGCGGTAACTGGGCACGTGCAGGACGTCAATGTGCCATCGGCGGAGCAGCGACGGCAGCACTACTTGATGCCAGAGCACGTTTCTGGCCGCGGCGCGCCACCGCTCCGGCACGGTCACGAGCTCGGCGCGGCCCGCCGCAAAGTCGAACCGTGGCAGGTCCTGCTCCAGCACGAACAACACGAGCTGGTGGTCCCCTTTTTGATCGAGAAGGGCGCGCACGAGCGCGAGCACATACTGCCCGACACCGGACCGGCCGCGCTGAATGACCGAGGTGGAAATCGCAATGCGCATGGGGGTTAGGTCAGGAGGTAATTGTCCATGCGCAGAATGCGCAGCACGTTCAGCACTGCCGGCTGCGGCGCGGTGAACTTAAGCTGGATGCCGCACAGCCGCGCCTGCTTGCGCAGCCGCACCATCAACCGCACGCCCGTGCTGTCCACGAAGCGGACGTCGGCGAGGTTGATGTTCATCTGGTATTGCCCGTCTGCGCCTGGCTTCGGCGCGGCAAGCCCGTCTGCGTCTGGCTTGTCCAGGAGCAGGGTCGTCATGCGCCAGACCTGCTCCTCGTTGGCGGCCACGATATCACCCTGCCAGGCCACCACCTCGTGCGGTCCGGCCAGGTTCAACGTGCTCACGACGCTTGGCTCGTCCCGGCGGTCATGAATCAAAATCCGAGCGGCCGTGAGGTCTGCCGCCAGCGGGAAGAATTCGGTCAGCCGCATCAACGCCAGCGCGCGCAAGACCGGCTTCGTCGGCGCGACCAGCACCAATTGACGCCCGTTCGCCCGAAGCTGTTTTTGCAGCCGCACCAGCAATCCCACGCCGGTGCTGTCCAGGAACTGCACCGCGGACAACTCGAAGATGACGTGGGCTTCGCTGGTCGGCAGGCCGGGCCAGAGTTTGGCGTGCTCGCGGACGGTGGCGACATCGAGGCGCTCGGCGAAGCGGACGACCTGGTAAACGCCGTTTTTCGTGGACTGGGCGACGACGCGGTTGGCTTGTTGCGCGTGACTGCGCAGGCTGCGGAGTTGCCACCACTGGCGAAGAATGACGACCCCGAACACGAACAAGTCGCTGAAGTAGCGACGGAACAGACGCTGCGGTTCTTGCAGCAGGCGGTAAACCCACTCTAATCCCGTGCGCTGCATCCAGGGGGGGGCGCGCCGCACCAGGCCGGCGAGAAAATCAATGGTCGCCCCCACCCCGATGCTCATCGGCACGCCGGCGAGATGAAGGTGCATGGATATCCACTTTTCCTGTTTGGGGCAGCCGAACGCCACGAGCAGGATGTCCGGTTTGGCCTCGCGCACGCGTCGGAGAATGTCCTCCTGGTCCATTTCGAGCAGCGGCTTGAACGGCGGCGAGTAAGCGCCGACGAGCTTCAGGCTCGGATGGCGGGCCCGAACATTCCGGGCCGCGCGGGCGACGCTCTCATCGGTGCCTCCCAGGAAAAACACCCGCCAACCTTTGTCCGCCGCCGCGGCGAGAAGTTGCGGCACCAGGTCCGAACCGGTGACGCGCTCCGGCAGTGGATTGCCCAGGAAGCGCGAGGCCCAGACCAGCGGCATACCGTCGCACAAGACCAGGTCGGCCTCGGCGAGAATGCGCCGCAGCTCGACATCGCCCAAAGCCTGCACCGCGAAATCCACATTGGCCGTCGCGGCATAATGGGGCCGGCCCGACGCAATCATGTCGCTGATGAGGCGCAGCGCGTCCGCGGCCGTGACCCGGTCGAACGGCACCCCGAGCATGGCAATTGGGGAAGGAGGCGGAGGAGCGGTCGTGGTGCGTGGTGCGTGGTGCGTGGTGGAGCAGGGGGGCGACAATTGTAGGGTGGTCATAGAACGTGAAACGTGAATGTAGGTCGCGTGCCCTCACGCGGCGCTCCGGGGTGTGACAATTGAAGGGTGGTCATAAAACGTGAAACGTGAAACGTGAAACTAGAAGAGCCTGCGCCACGCCGACATCGTGACCGCGCACTCCACCAGCCCATCGCGGCGGATCCGGACAATGGCGCGATAGCCGCCGCTCGGTTCGATGCAGTCACCGCGCCAAAACGCGACGCCATTGGTGGCGATGGCAATTTCGCTGGGGTTGCCGCTGGCGGTGAGTTTGAGGCGCACTGACTCGCGGTAGCCCACGTCGCGGAACGTCCGCGACTGGCCGCACGCGCTGACGGTCAGCTCTGCGAAACCGCCCCCCGTCTCGTTGCAGACCACCACCCGCGAAGGGTTGGAGCGGGTGAACGCCAGCCCCGCCGCCAGGCCCAGCATGAGCAGGGCGCCCGCTGGCCATTGGACCCGGCGGTGTTGCCACCATTCAGGCTGTGAAGCGGTTCGCATAGTAGTCGCTGAGTTGTTTGCCGAGCCGGGACCAGGAGAGCCGGGCGTGGACGGTGCGCGCGCCTTCCGTTTCCAGGTGCGCGCGGAGCGCCGGCGTCGTGAGCGCGCGGGCGGTTTCCCGGACAAATGCTTCGGGCGTATCGGCGAGGAGCAAATCGTGGCCGTGGCGGAGGTCGAGACCCTGCGCGCCGATGGTGGTGGAGACGACGGGCGTGCCCATCGCCAGGCTCTCGGGAATCTTCAAACGCGTGCCGCCGCCGATGCGGAGCGGAACGATTTGCAGCCAGGCGCGGCGATAAAAGGGACGCACATCCGGCACGCCGCCGGTGACCGTAACGCCCGGGCGTTGCGCGTAAGCCTGCACCTGCGCCCCGGGCGCTTTGCCGACGATGAGCACGCGCAAGTCCGGCACGCGCGCGCGCAGCAATTCATGCAACTCGGCAAAGAACCAGCGCAGCGCGTCCACGTTCGGCGTGTAATCCATCGCCCCGCAGAACAACACGGTCGGTTCGGTGGCGCGTGGTTCGGGCGCAGCCGCGGGGGTGAAGTAATCGAGGTCCACGCCGTTGGTGACGACCTGCACCGCTACGTCGCGGCTGATGCGCTCGCGGATGAATGTCTCGTCGTCCGGACCGCAGACCACTTCCACTGCCGCGCGCCGGGCGACGCGGCGTTCAAAGCGCTTGAGCTTGGTGATATTTTCCCAATCGAGCACGGCCTGGCGCGCGCCGCGCGAGAGGGCGTCGCGCTGGGCAAGCTGGAACTGGAGGTCCACGCGGCTGCGGTCCACCGCCAGCGGCAGGCGCGAAACGGGTGGCGGGTTGCGGGCTGCGGGTTGCGGCAGGAAATACTGCGCCATCACGATGTCGCAGACATGCGCCAGGTCGTAGCGCTCGCCGTCGGCAAAGCGGTGAATCGCCTCCCTGACGTGCGGCAATAGCCAATGGCGAACGGTCGCCGGCAGCGGATTCAACAGCCGGTCGGGAAACAGGCGCGGCCAGTTCGGATGAGTGAAAGGCACGAACTCCACCCGGCGGCAGAACTCGGCAAAGACCGATTTCTGTTCGCAACGTTCGCCCGCCTCGCTCAGGGCGAGCAGGTCAACCGTGTGGTCGCGGGCCAGCGAACGCAGCAGGTGAAACGTCCGCTGGTAAGTGCCGCGATCCACCGGGAACGGGATGTAAGGGTAAACGACGAGAATGCGCATGAAACGTGGTGCGTGTTCGGGTTTCGGATCTCGGTTTTCGGCTTTGGGTTTTCAGGTTTCTTCCGCCACACGTCGCGTGAAACATCAGTTAAACCTGTGCCAGAGCTGTTCGTAGGCGGCGACCAGACCGGCAAAGCTGGTCGCTCGAGTGCGGATCTCGCGCTGAACGCGGCGAAGCAGCATCGCCTCTGTCGGCGGGGATGCTTCCCACAGCAACAGGCAGAGCGCGTGCAGCAGCCGTTGGCGCGGATAGGCGGCGCCCGCCGTGGCCAGCGCTGCTCCCAGCCCGAAGGCGCGCACGTTGACCAGGCGGTTGCGGTGCGGCGAGGTCTCCGGGCACTTGTCCGCGCGGCTCAACGCGTAGGCGCGGGTGGTCGCGAAAGCCGTGTCCAGGCGGCGGTTTTCCAGCCAGAGCCAGAGCTGGTTGCCCAGTTCGCTTAATTCAGCGTGCCGCCGCGCCAGGGCCGCTTGCGGCTCCGTCGAGCGAACCGGATGGAGCTTGAAGGCGACTCCCGCTGCGTGATGCTGGCGGAGGGCTTGGAACGGAGCGGTGGCGCCCGAGGCCTCCAGCCGGGCCAGGCGCTCGTGTCGCTCCCGGCAGCTCCAGTGATACAGGCCGTGAGCGGTGAGCAGCACATCTCCGAAAGCCAGTTCTGCCTTCGCGAGGTTGCGGCCGACAAAGTCGGCTTCCTCCGGTCCGAAGCGCTCGCGCCGGAGGCGTTCCGCGCTGAACAGCAGACCCGAGCAGCGGTTCAGCAGCAGCCGCGTCGCTTCGTGCAGGGGTATGGCCCGCGAATCACAGTGCTGCGCGCAACCCGTCAGCAGCGAGTCATCCCCCACCAGCCAGCGCCGGCCCAGCACCAGGTCGTAGTAGAACATCGCAGGCGCGCTGCGACGCAACTTGTCCAGCGTTAGAAGTTTGAACTCGACCTCCAGCCCGGCTTCGGGGGAGAGCCGCGCGCCCAAGGCGTGCAGCCCCGCGCGGTACCTGCGCTCGGCCAGCAGCAGGTTGCCCCGTACGAAGACATAGAACTCCAGATCGTTGTAAGGCCGGTCGCCGGACGCATCCCGCAGCACCCCGCCTTCCCCGCGACCGTAGCCCCCCGCCAGCAGCAGGCCCTCAAGCTGCGCCGCCGGGATCAGTTGCGCCACCTCACCGGCTACCCGGGCGCACACCAGCGCCAAATGCCGCTCCAGCGCTTCGCTGCCGTCCAGGGTAAAACGACGC
This sequence comes from uncultured Verrucomicrobia subdivision 3 bacterium, assembly GCA_903912925.1. GTDB lineage: Bacteria > Verrucomicrobiota > Verrucomicrobiia > Limisphaerales > UBA8199 > PALSA-1440. The sequence continues at coordinate 23,694 of CAIWJG010000706.1, forward strand.
GGCCCTGGGTGATGCGTATGCACTGCACCTGCACTGGTGCCGGCGGCTGCAGCGCCGTGGTCCAGAGGGTCGCCAGGGGGCAATTCCCACGGAATACGGCCATTTTTCAATATTGTTGTCACGGTATCGTTCAATACGAGCATCCCTATCGCTCGTAGCGTGCCAAATCCAAATGCAATGCCAGGAAGGCAGCCGGAAACGTGAAACGTGAAACGTGAAATTTGCGGCGTTTAGAGGTTCGCGAAATGTCTTTGCGAAATCTCTTTTGACACCAGGACCATCCTGGATGATGCTGCCCGCCAATTACAAATGAACCTATGACCAGAATCATCCTTATCGCATGTGTTAGCGTCTCCTTCGCCTTGGGGCATGGCAGCGCCCAGGCGGCCGAGAAGAAGGGGGTGGACCTCTCGAAGCTTCCGCCCACCTCAGACAAAATCGGTGTCACCTACGCCACGGACATCAAGCCCATGCTTGAAAAGTCGTGCCTCCGGTGCCATGACGGCGTGAAGCCGAAAGCCAAGCTGCGCCTGGACAGCCTGGAAGGCGTGCTCAAAGGCGGTGAGGATGGCAAGGTCATCCTGGCCGGCGACAGCGCCGGCAGCATGCTCGTCCACAGCGTCGCGCACCTCGGGAACGCGGATGGCTATATGCCGCCGCCCCGGAACAAGGCGGGGATTCAGCCGTTGACCAAGGAGCAGATCGGGCTGATTCGCGCCTGGATTGACCAGGGCGCGAAGTAGGCCGGCGAGAAATGAACCGGCCTGTTGTTCTGGTGCTGCTCGCGCTCTGCTGCGGCGGCTGTGCCTGGGGCGGAACGCTATCAAGCGCAGGTAAAGCGCCGTTGCCGAAGATCCAGATCCGCTCGGACGGGCAGGGGTTCGTAACCGCCAAGGGCAAGCCGTTCGTGCCGTTTGGGCTGACTTACTTTCGTTCCGGCACCGGTTGGGCGCCGCAGGTATGGAAGAAGTTCGATGCCGATGCCACGCGTCGTGATTTCGTCCGCATGAAGGAGCTGGGGGTGAATTGCGTGCGGGTCTTCATCAGCTATGGCTCGTTTTACCCGGAGCCGGGCAAGCTGGAGCCGGAGGGCTTGGCGAAGTTCGACGTGTTTCTCAAACTGGCGGAAGAGCAGGGGATCTATGTCCATCCCACCGGTCCCGACCATTGGGAAGGCTCGCCGGAGTGGGCCCGGGGGGATCGCATGGCGGACGAGCGCGCGCTGGCGGCGACGGAGACCTTCTGGCGCCTGTTTGCCGCAAGGTATCAGGGGCGTTCGGTGATTTTTGGCTACGACCTGCGCAATGAGCCGGAGATGGGGTGGGACGGGCCGGTGATGCTCAAGCGGTGGAACGACTGGCTGCGCAGCACATACGCCACGGGCGAGCGAGTGGGGCAGGCCTGGGCCGGCACGAACCAGACCTTCGAGCTGGGCAGCGTCCCGATCCCCCAGGCCAAAGATGCCCCGGGCAGCCGGGAGTTGCTGGACTATCAGCGCTTTCGCGAGGACCTGGCCGACGAATGGACGCGGCGGCAGGTGGCGGCGATCAAGGCCGCCGACCCTCAAGCGCTGGTCACGGTGGGGCTGATCCAGTGGTCGGTGCCCTCGCTGCTGCCTGGCGTGCGGCATTACGCGGGGTTTCGGCCGGAGCGGCAGGCGAAGCTGCTGGACTTCATGGAAATCCACTTCTACCCGCTCAATCGCGGGGCCTACGAATACCGCAACGACGAGGAGGAGGCGCGGAACCTGGCCTACTTGCAGGGGGTCGTGGGCGAAGTGGCGAGGACCGGCAAGCCGGTCGTGGTGGCTGAATATGGCTGGTATGGCGGCGGCAAACCGCGTTTCGACGGCGGGAAGCACCCGTTTGCTTCAGAGGAACAGCAGGCCCGCTGGTGCCGGAAATTGGTAGAGACGACCGCCGGTCCTGCCGTCGGCTGGCTCAACTGGGGACTTTACGATCAGCCCGAAGCGACCGACCCGAGCGAGTTCAGCGGCCTGCTGACCGCGGACGGCAAACTCAAAGCCTGGGGCCGCGAATTCCAGCAGCTCGCCCGCCGGTATCGCGGCAAGCGGATTGCGAGCCGGACGCCGATGTCCACGCCAGTGCTTGATTGGGATGCGTGCCTGACGAGCGCCGCCGCCGGCAACCGCTTCCGCGAACAGTATTACCAGGCCCTCCAGCCAGCGCATTTCCGGCCCTAGCCGACTCAGCCCCCAATCTATTCCCCGAGATTGAGTTTGCCGGAATTTTCCTCAACTATGCGCCATGGCAAAGTCGAGACTCCTTGGTTGTTTGGCCCTGGGCGTGGCGCTGCTGCTGACGGGATGCGGCCCGCAGGCTTCGATTCCGCAGGGCGTCCAGGTTTTCTTCTCGCCGGGAGGTGGAGCTACAGAGGCAGTGGTCAATGTCCTGGATCACGCGACCAACGCCGTCCTCGTGCAGGCCTATAGCTTCACCTCGGCGCCCATTGCCCAGGCCCTGGTGCAAGCCCATCGGCGGGGCGTAAAGGTACAGGCAATCCTCGACCGCAGCCAGCGGACGGAAAAGTATTCGGAGGCGGATTTCCTCAAGCACAGCGGCATCCCCACCCTCATTGACGCCCGGCACGCCATTGCGCACAACAAGATCATCATCATTGACGGCTATCTGGTTCTTACGGGGTCATTCAACTTCACGCGTGCGGCGGAAGAGCACAACGCTGAGAATCTCCTGGTGATCAACGACCCCGTGCTCGCCAAACAGTATATCGAGAACTGGTACGCGCACGAACAGCACTCGGAGCCGTTCGAGCGCGCGGATAAGCCCGTGGAACGGACGGGCCGCACGAAGCGCTATTAGCGCCTTGCGCCATGCTTGCCCGAGCACTCTAGTCCCGGCTTGAAAGCACCGTGCCGAAACCTGAAGCTCAGCCCGTGCGTTGGAAGAAGATCACATTGGTCGGCGTTGGCCTGTTAGGCGGCTCCCTGGGCATGGCCCTGCGGAAGCGGCGACTCGCGGGGTCCGTAGTAGGATTTGTCCGCCGCGTGGCTAGTGTGACCGAATGTGAAGAGCTCGGCGCCGTCCACCTGGCCACCCGCAACCTGCGGCAGGCCGTCGAAGGTGCGGACCTGATTGTCCTGTGTACTCCCCTCGCTCAAATGCGTTCCCTGGTCGAGCGGATGCTTCCGTGGCTCAAACCGGGCGCGATCGTTACGGACGTCGGGAGCGTCAAGGGGAGCGTCGTGCGGGATTTGGAAACGCTCGTGGCCAGTGCGGAGGCGCACTTTGTCGGCAGCCATCCGATGGCCGGCGCGGAGAAGATGGGCGTGACCGCAGCCCGGGCGGATTTGTTCGGCGGCGCCGTTTGCGTGGTGACGCCTACCAGGAAGTCCAACGCGGCAGCGGTGCGCCAGGTCGAGCAGTTGTGGCAGTCGGTCGGTTCATGCCTGCTCCGGCTTACGCCGGAAGCGCACGATGAGTTCGTCAGCCGGTCCAGCCATTTGCCGCATGTCGTGGCCGCGCAATTGGCGCGCCTCATTCTCAGTCCGGGACATCCGAAAGAGCAGGGGATGCTGTGCGCTAACGGGTTCCGGGACACTACCCGCATCGCGTCCGGCTCGCCGGAGATGTGGCGGGATATCGCCCTGGCCAATCGGCGGAACCTGTCGCGCGCCCTGGAGGCGTTTGCGCAGGGTCTGCAGGAGTTCAAACGCGCGCTTAGGAGAAGGGACGTCGAGGCCGTGGGGAGCTTTTTCGAGCAGGCCAGGGAAAGGCGCGAGCAGTGGTCGAAGAAAGGCTAAATGCGAAAGCCTAAAATGATCCCGAACCCTTTCCTCTTTAGCCTTCAGCCTTTAGCCTTTAGCCTTTAGCCTTTAGCCTTTACTAAATACATGGGCTTGCCTGAACTCATTGAGATTGTCCCGCTCGACCAGCCGGTGCGGGCGGAGATTACGGTGCCGGGTTCCAAGAGCATCACGAACCGGGCCTTGGTCCTGGCAGCACTGGGCGAGGGCGAAACGACCTTGCAGGGTGCGCTCTGGAGCGAGGACACGCAGGTGATGGTCGAGTGCCTGCAGGAACTTGGGTTCATGGTGAACGTGGTGACCGATCCCCAGGAGCCGTGCAATCGTACCGTGACGGTTTATGGCAAGGGGGGCGAAGTCCTGCCAGGGGGGACGGAGGCTCAGCCGTTGGAACTCTTTGTGGGCAATGCCGGCACTGCCGCCCGGTTTCTGGCGGCGATGGTCTGCCTCGGCAAGGGCGTTTATCGCCTGCACGGGGTGTCGCGAATGCACGAGCGCCCGCAGGCCCCGCTATTCCAGGCCTTGCGCGAGCTGGGCTATCGCCTCGAGTCGCCCAACGACAAGCTGCCCGCCCTGATTCACGGGGCCGGCCCGCGCACCGCCAAGTGCCGGGTGAGCATTGACGAGAGTTCACAGTTTGCCTCGGCCTTGCTGCTGGGTGCGAACGCAGGAAAATGGCAGGTGACCCTGTCAGGGGAAAATGCGGAGGAGTCGCCTTATGTGGTCATGACTTCCAAGCTGATCTCGGCCTTTCCCCGCTGCGGAGGCTGGTTCCAGGTCGAGCCGGACGCTTCGAGCGCCAGTTATTTTTGGGCCGCGGGCTTCCTGCTCAGCTTTTGGGAAGCTTTGAGGGCGGTGCGGAGTCATCAGGACCCGTTTCCGGCCGGAGTCCTGGCGCCGGCCTCTGAAGTGGTTGTCAAGGCAGGTCCAACCTCCGATTGGCAGGTGGATGGAGCGTTTCCGCGCTTCCTGCCGTTGACGGCAGTCATTTCCCGGCAGACGGACCTTGGGGACAGCATCATGACGGCGGTCGTGCTGGCGCCGTTCCTGGTGAAGCCGGTCCGCTTCACCGATCTCGGCCGCTTGCGCGTGCAGGAATGCGAGCGCGTCGCCGCCCTGCGAACGGAGCTAACGAAGTGCGGCGCGAAGGTCGTTGAGGAAGGTGATACGCTGACGGTCTTCCCCTCCGAGCTCCACGGCGCCGAGATCGAGACCTACAACGACCACCGCATAGCCATGTGCTTTGCAATTCTGGGATTGAAAGTCCCCGGCATAAGACTGCAGAATCCGGCCTGCGTGAAGAAGACCTTCCCGAATTTCTTTCAGAAGCTGGCTGCTCCGGCGCCCCACGGTTTGGGGGTCGCCATTCTTGACGGCAAGAGCGGGCGCGTCCTGAGTGAGGTAGAACTATTTGCAGCATGAAACACAAAGAAGTTACATTAGTTGCATCGTTACATCGTTACATCAGCAAGGCGGTGGCAGCTTTTCTCGTCTCCCATGCAACCCATGTAACTCATGCAACTCATGCAACTCATGCAACTCCTGTAACCCCTGTAACCCCTGTAACCCCTGTAACCCCTGCAACTCATGCAACCTTTGTAACTTGTTGACAACCCCATGCCCCACCTGAAGCCTAAGGCACCGATTGTAATCGCGATTGACGGCACGAGCGCCAGCGGCAAGAGCACCAATTCCAAGCTGGTGGCGAAGGCGCTGAACTTCGTGCACGTGGATACGGGCGCGATGTACCGCACGCTGGCGTGGTATTGCCTCAAGCAGCGGGTGGATGTGCAGGACGACAAAGCCGTGGCCGCTGCCTGCCGCCGGTGGAAGACCGCGCTCAAGTGCGACGACGGCATTGCCTACCTGGAGGTGGGTGGGTATTACCCGGCCACGGAGATCCGCACGGCCGAAGTCAGTGCCGCGGTGCCGCACGTGGCGGCGGTGCCCAAAGTGCGCGATTGGATGAAGAAGACCCAACGCGAGTGCCTTAAGTTCGGCAGCCTCGTTATGGAAGGGCGAGATATCGGCACGAATGTGTTCCCGGAAACGGATTTCAAGTATTACCTGGATGCCAAACTGGAGGAGCGCTCGCGCCGCCGGGCGGCGGACGGCATCCAGGAGAACCTGGCCGCGCGCGACCAGCGGGACAGCCAGCGGGCTGCGGCGCCGCTCATGATCGCCCTAGGAGCCAAGGTCATCAATAACTCCCTCATGACCGCGGAACAGACCAGTGGGACGATCCTGGCGGATATCAAGAAGCGCACGGCAGATCGAGAGAAGCGGGCGGTCAAAGGGGCAACTACTGAAAAGCTGAAACGCTGAAACATGAAACCCAAACCGTCCCATCCGAATTTCAGCATTTCAGCATTTCAGCATTTCAGCATTTCCCTTTGAACCTTCCCTATTTCCTTGGCTGGTGTGGCTTCCGGGTGTTCTTTAAGTTTTACTTCCGGTGGCACGTCTATAACGCCGATCGGGTTCCGCTCAAGGGGGGGGTGATTCTGGCCTCGAACCACGCCAGCTATATAGATCCGCCACTGGTCGGGGCCGGCCTGCGGCGCCTCGTCAGCTACCTCGGGCGCGAGAATCTGTTTGGCATTCCCGTGCTGGGCTGGGTCTTGCGTCACTGGGAGGTGGTGCCCGTGGATCGAGATGGTGGCGGGGCCGTGGGGCTCCGGGCCATCCTCGATCGGTTGCTGGCGGGCAGCGCCATCCTGCTGTTCCCTGAGGGCACGCGGACCTACGATGGCAAGATCCAACCGGTGCGCGCGGGCATCGGACTCACGGTGCTTAAATCCACGGCGCCGGTGGTACCGGTGCGGGTGTTTGGAATGTTCGAGGCGTATGGTCGGCATCAGCTCTTCCCGCGCCCATACCCGGTAGCCGTGAAGTACGGCCAACCGATGCGCTTTGAACAACTGCGGGCGGAAGCAAAAGTCTGCTCAAAGCCCCGCCTCAAGCAGATCTACCAGCAGGTCGCTGATGAAATCATGGCGGCGGTTGTCAGGCTGGAGCCGTACGAGGACAAAGCGCAGTTCCCGTGAGGCGTCCCGCCTTGCGGATCACGCCCAGGAGTGGAAATGGAGAATGCAGAATGCAGAATGCAGAATGCAGAATGGGGAATGGCTCCTGTTCAGCCTGCGGTTTTCATTCCCCATTCTTCATTCTGCATTCTGCATTCTCCATTCTTCCTTCCCCCTAGATCCCCAGGTTGGATAGCGTGCTGCTGATGCCGTTGACGATTTGGACCAGGCGGGGGTGAGATTCCTCGAAGCCGCGGACGGAGGAGCCCAGGCCCTCCAGCGAGAGCTTGAGCAGCTCCGGATTCTGTTGCGCGCGGGTGGCTTCGTGGGCGGAGACCTCCGTGAATCCCGCGATGCTTTGGGCCTGCTCCTCGTGCGTCTTGGACAGTTCAGCGACCTCCGCCTTCAGTGTGCCCAGCAACTCCAGCAGTTCCTGCCGGCGTTCTTCTTTGACGGCTTCGGCGCCCTGAATGCGGGCTTCGATCTTGCCTATAGTGTCCTCAATCATCGTGTTGGTTTCAGTTTCAAGTCAACATAGCGATCCTGGGGCAGTCGGCAAGTGAAACCAACGGCCTTAGAGGGTCTCGGGCGCATCTCGGCGCCACCACCAAGGCGGATAGCCGAGCCAACCGGAACGCCGGATTCATCCGGCAGGCGGGCGAGTAGCACTGGGGCTGCCGGATGAATCCGGCGTTCCGTTGGTGCTGTCAGGATGCGCCCGATGGTCTCCCTCTCCTACGGGGAGAGGGCCGGGGTGAGGGGGAACGTGTCCTCCAATTGCGTATTTACGGCTTATCGCGCGCGAGGAGCGGCTGCACCAGTTCCCAGATCGCAGCTTGAGTCACGGCCACTTCGCCCGTCGCGTCAAATTGCCGCACGCGCTGCGGCTCGGCGGCGGCGATCGCCAGGTAGCCTTCCTCCACGCGCTCGAAGAAACCCCGATCGGCTTCCTCCATCCGGTCTCGCTGGAAGCGCAAGGCCAGGGTGGGTTGACGCGCCAGCCGCCGGGCTTCGCTGACTTCCTGGGGGATGAGAAAAAGCAGTGTCAAATCCGGACGTGTGTCGCCGACGGCTACGTCAATGATGCTCTTCACCATCCGCAAATCAAGCTGCCGGCCATAGCCTTGGTAGGCGGTGGTCGAGTCATAGAAGCGGTCGCACAGAACAATCTCCCCGGCTGCGATGGCCGGGCGAATCACCTCCCGGACCAATTGCGCGCGGCTGGCGTTCATCAGAAGCAATTCCGCCTCCGCGGTCATCGCATGGTTGTCCGGGCTGTGCTTGAGCGTGTGGCGGATTTCTTCACCAATGAGGGTGCCGCCAGGTTCGCGCATAGTGCGCACGCTGCAGCCCGCAGACCGCAAGCGTTCTGCCAGCAGAGAAATCTGTGTCGTCTTGCCGCTGCCTTCCGTACCCTCAAACGTGATGAACAAGCCCTTCATCTCAAAAGGGGGAAAAGCTGAAATTGAGAAAGCAGAAAGTAGAAATAAGAATGGAAAGCGCGGGCCTTTGGATTTCTGCTTTCTGCTTTCTCAATTTCTGCTTTGTATTCACAAGCGTTTGGCCCGCGCGCCCCTGGGGGTGTCCTCGATGACCCACCCTTTGGCCTTCAATTCGCCGCGGAGCGCGTCGGCGCGTTTGAAATCTTTAGCCTTGCGGGCTGCCTGCCGTGATTCGACCAGCGCGGTGATCTCCGCCGGCACTTCCACTTCTTTAGGCGCGCCGACGCCCAGCACCGAATCCAGCCTGTCCCAAGTGGCCAATGCCGCAGCGGCGGCAGCGGGGCTCAGGGCATTCTCTGCCAGCTTGCGGTTGGTGTCGCGGACCCACTCAAAGATGGCGCCCCAAGCGCCGGAAATGTTCAGGTCATCGTCCAGGGCATTGGAGAATTTACTGAGCAGGGACGAGTCAACATTCCCTTGCGCGGCACCGGCCAGTTCGCGCAGTTTCGTCAGGCACTCGTCGATGCGCGTCAGCGCCGCTCTCGCCCCGTGCAGCCCCTCCAGCGTGAAGTTGAACGTCTCGCGATAGTGGGCCGTCAGCAGCAGGTAACGGATCTCGCGCCCGGTAAACCCTTTCGCCAGCAAGTCGCGGAGCGTGAAGAAGTTCCCGAGCGACTTGCTCATCTTCTTCCCTTCGACCAGCAAGTGCGCCCCGTGCAGCCAATGCTTCACGAAAGGCCGTCCCGGCGGCTGCACCCCCGCGCCCTCGCTCTGGGCGATTTCATCCTCGTGATGCGGGAACATCAGGTCCTCGCCGCCCAGGTGCAGGTCGAAGCTTGGCCCGAGCAGCTTCATGCTCATGGCGCTGCACTCGATGTGCCAGCCAGGCCGGCCTTCGCCCCAGGGGCTGGGCCAGAACACTCCGCCGTCTTCCGGCACGCGGGCCTTCCAGAGGGCAAAGTCAGCCACAGCTTCCTTTTCGTATTCATCGCTCCGCACGCGTTCGCCCACGCGCATCTCATCAAAGTTAAGCTTCACCAACTGCCCATACCGCGAGCCGCCGGCGCGATACTTCTCTATGCTGAAATAGACCGATCCGTCCGGCGTCTGATAAGCCAGCCCGCGCGCCAGCAGCTTCTCGATCAGTGAGATGATCTCCGCGATGTATTCGGTCGCGCGCGGCGTTTGGTCCGGCTGCCGGCAGTTCAGGGTCTTCAGGTCGTCGAAGAAGGCCGCTTCGAACTTGCCGGTAAACTCCTTAAGCGTAGTCCCCATCTCGCGGACCCGCCTGATGATCTTATCATCCACGTCCGTGATGTTCATCACCTGCGTGACGGCGTAGCCCTTGAAGTCCAGGTAGCGCCGCACCAGGTCGCCGAAGATGAACGTCCGCCAATTGCCGATGTGCGCGAAGTCATAGACCGTCGGCCCGCAGCAATAGAGGCCGACCTTCTTCCCGCCAGCATCCAGCGGGATGACCTCTTGCACGGAGCGCGACAAGGTATTGAACAGCTTTAAACCCATAAATGAATGCGCTGGAGCTTAGGCGCGAGCCGGGGAAAGAAAAGGCTAAAGAGGAACGAGCAGCTCCGGCGATGCGGAGTTCGCATCGCGGAGAGCGACCCTGGCGACCGCGAGCGGGGGAGCTCGCCAGTGTGGCTTTGTGGCCTTGGTTATTTCGTGCCTTTGGGGTTGCGCCCAGGCGCTGGCTTCCCTGTCTTCCATTCCAGAATCTGCTTGTCCACCAGCAGGCGAGGACGAAGGGTTTCATAGGGCAGTTTCTGAACGGATGTCTTCCTCTCGATGGCCAGCACCGCGGCGGTGGCCGCGGATTGCCCCAGGATCATGAATACCGGCTCCATGCGAATGGACCCGTAGGCGATGTGCGTCGCGGACAGGCAAACGGGCACCAGCAGGTTCTCGCACTCGCCGCCCTTCGGCACGATCGAGCGATACGAGATCGGGTAGGGCGCCGAGACGCCCACCTGCACGTCCCCCTCGTTTTCTGCATGGCCGCCCTTCACGATGCGCTGGCAGTTGTGGGAGTCCATCCCGTAGGCGCCCAGGCCCACTGGGTCTTCCGCCGTTTGGTGGCCGCGGCAATGGTGCTCCGTCATCACGTAGTCCGAAATCATGCGCCGGGCCTCGCGCACGTAGAGTTGATGGGGCCAGTTGCCCGTATCGAGGAACTCATCTCTCGCCGGGCCCCATTTCTGCATCTCGGTGCGGATGTTCTCGGGTACGCGCGGGCTGGTGGCCAGGAAATAAACGAAGCCGCGCACGTAGTCCTCATGCGCCTGCCAAATCTGCTCCCGTGTGGCGTAATCGGCATCCGGGTAAGCGTAATTGGCCCCAATGAAGTCAGTAGAGAAACCGCCGTTGTTATTGATGTCGGTCTTGTGGTTAGGCATCCAGATCGGGTTCCAGAAGGACCTGAGTTCAGGTGTGCGCTGTGCAGCGACGAGCGCTTCAAGATAGCGCGCCAGCAGCTCGTATCTCGCCGGATCATACTTGGGCGGAGGCCGGTGCGGCAGCCGGTTGGCGGGGTCCTGGGTGTAGCAGAGGCGGAAATTGTAAGCCTGGACACGCGCATCACCGTCGCTCGGCTTGCCGCCGTCGCCGGACTGGATAAACGGCAGCAACCCGCTGCCCGGGTCGCCCGCTTTCAAATACGGGTCAACTGGAGCCGTGAATTGGTGCTTGGGCGTCTCGGCCCGGATGCCGTTGATCGTCTCATTGTACTTTGAATTCGCCTCTCGCCCGACGGTGTAGCCCACCCCCGTCTTCGCCATCAAATCCCCCTCATAGGTGGCATCCACGAACATGGCGGCGCGATAGACCTTGCCGTTCTCCATTGCGATTTCCGCAATGCGCCCGCCTTGCTTCTTCACGGAGGCAAGGCGTTGCTGGAAATAGACAGCCACCTTGGCCTCGTTGACCATCTGGAAGAGGATGTCTTCGGCCACGTGCGGCTCGAAGGTCCACATGGTGGCATCCGGGCCGCTCAGCTCGTTGGCCGTCGAGCGCCCGGCGCGGTGAGCGAAATACTCCTCGCACTGCTCAAATCGCCAGGCGTTGCTGTTTGCATAGTGCAGTGCAATTCGATGATAGAACTCGCGCGCCATGCCGCCGATGGCCGCCTTGTTGCCGATGTCCGTCGCGCCGAGCCCGCCGGAAGTCAGCCCGCCGAGGTGATTGCCGAACTCGGCGATTACCGCCGTCTTACCCATGCGAGCTGCTTGCACCCCGGCTGCCACGCCGCCGGCCGTGCCGCCATAGATGCACAGGTCGGCCTCGATCACCTCCGTCGCATTGAGCGATGGTAGTATTGCAAGGCAGAGCGTTGCCAGCAGGTGCCCGGCGAGGATTGCCCATCTCCACGTGCTCAGGTGGGAACATCCAACATCCAACATCCAACGCCCAACACCCAATGCTCGGTCCAGTGGCGGTGGTTGGAAGTTCGAGGTTGGAGGTTGGAGGTTGGATGTTCCCGTTTGGGTCCGGACTTCAGGGCACAAAACTTCCATTTCGGGGGATTCCATCTCCAGGCGTGAGGGGGAAGCGGACCTCCGAATTGGGAACCGCGCTCGCATTGGGTGTGGGGTTCTATCGTGGCCCGCAAGACGGCCCGCGCCACTCATCGCTTCGGGCCTCCCGGTTTCCCGGAGGGTGCCGATCCGTCAGCCGGTCCTTTCTCGCTCTCGCCTGCAGGTTTGGTGCCTCGGACTTCGGACCTCGCCTCGGCGATTTGCTTCTCCTTTAACGGCCGGAAGTTTCCCTGTTCGCAACAGGCCACGAAGGTCTCCGTCACCGACTTCAGCTCTTCCCACCGCGCGCGGATTTGCTGGGACTCCTTGGGCGTAATCTGATTGTCGGAGGCGGCCGCAGCCACCACCGCCAGCAAGTCCGCGAATTCCTGCACGATCTCGTTGGTGGCGGGAATCAGGTAGGACGGATGCGGATTGGTGGTGTTGGGGTTCCGAATGAAGAACCCGCCCGCGCGCTGGCAGATCCATTGGACGAGGCGTGGGTCGTTGGAGCAGCGGATCAGCGCGTCAATGCGGTCGAGCGGGTTGGTGCTGCCGCTGCCGGCGGCGGGATCGCCCGGCTCCGCCCATTTGTAAATCATCGAGAGCGAGAGCCCCAGCTCGGCGGCGACCTGCTTGGGACTGCACTCCTGGAAGACTTCGCGCAAGAGTTCGTGTGACTGCATGGGGCAACAGTGAAAGACCGATGCCCCGTTGGCAAGGCGGAAGAGGGCCGGAAGAGGGCGGTAGGCGCATTCGCGAGTTCCCGGTTCGGTGTCCCGGCTTTAGCCGGTCTGGCGCGCCACCG
>CAIWJG010000707.1 GCA_903912925.1 uncultured Verrucomicrobia subdivision 3 bacterium
GTGATTGGCGAACGCAACCGGGGACGAGCCGTCCCCGCCCCTGCCGCGCACCAATGCCAGGTGAATAGTTACAATCCGTGCAGCAACCCCTGCTGATCTTGAGCGGGGGCTCCGCCCACTTCCTCGCCTCTTGGATTTGTTGCCCAATCTGCAAGCCGTAGTGTTTGTCGGTAGAAAGGCGGAGAAGGCGCGGCTTGAGGTCACGCAGCTTAGGCCAAACCTAGCCTTGTTCGTCTGCCCACATCCGAGCCCCATGTTCGTCAATCATGCGCCTGGGAACAGAGACAGAATATTGCTTCTTCTTCGGGACGTGGCTGACTGTATGTCCATGGCCCGCGCCCAAGATCCCTTATGAGCAATGAATTCTCCAAGGCGGTGGAGCGGACGTCGGGAGTCCCCTCTTGTTTGTCGGTCTGTTCCGTGCTCATACCCAGTGGTCGCCGCCGTCGCCGCTCACCTTGCCGTTCTCTTGTGCTACGCTTGACGTTCCGATAAAGCAGCCACCCGTAAGCAAGCACAAGTCTGGTTGATCTTCCCACCCGCTTGGGGCATGCTGGGACATACGGCAAGGGAGGCCAGGAGCCTGGGCCGTCCAGGCCCGCGATGGCCAAAAGCCCGGCACCACTCCCAGCCGACAACACAGTCAATAGCACCTTATGAAAGTTCTCTCGGAACCCAGCAGCGGAAAACGAGGCAATATCGTCGCCTTCATTAGCCGATATGGACAATGCCAGCGCCAATTGGTTACTCCAAAGAATACCTGGTCCCCTGCCCGCGAACACATGCGCGGCTCCTTTGGCCGTCTCTCGCGCGCCTGGAGCGGTTTGCTCACCGAGGCCCAGCGCCAGGCCTGGTGCGATGCCGGGCCTAAAGTCCAGAGCGCCAAGCGCCTCACCAAATCCGGCCCCCTGACCGGCCAGCAGCATTTCCAGGGCATCAACAGCGCCCGCGCCCGCCTCGGCCTGGACATGCTCCTGCTCCCCCCCGCCCCTGTGGTCTTTGGCCCCAACCCGGTCGGCAATCTGGTCATCACCAATGACGACAGCGGCGTCCGGCTGTTCCTGAACTCCTCCGGTCCCGTAACTGAGGACATCATGGTCTTTGGCCAGGCCCCCTGCAGTTCCGGCCGCAGAAAGCGGCGGAATGTCTCCTACCTGGGTCTGATCACCGCCTCCCAGGCCGGCCTGGCCGAAATAACAGCCCTCTACGTCGCCCGCTTCGGCGAGCCCGCAACAGGCCAGAGAATCTTCATCGTCACCCGCCAGCAAAAGGACGGCTGGGAGGGATTCGATCACGAAACCCACGAAATCGTCCCGGATAAACCGGCAGACCAGCAGGCTGCCGCCACCGAATCATTACCGTTTCCGGTAGCTATGCACAAGGGATGTACAAGGGATGCTCAAGGGGTTAGTGCGCTACCAGCACAGGACCTCGATAGGAATGCCAAGCCTGTGGTTCTATCGCAGAATCCTCCCCGGGCACCCATCCTTGGTCTTCTGCTGTCCTTATGCCTTTGGCTCGATGTTTCGGCCCAGGAGGCGCCCCCGGGGCTAAAGGAGAACTCGCCGGGCTCAATAGCAATCTACAACACCCTGGGCCACAAACTGGAGTTCCCTTCAGCGCCCGCGTTCGTCGCGCTGCGGACCATAGGGCCGTTTGTCGCAGGCGAGACCAGGAAGAAGCCCAGGGACGAAACGACTCGGTTTGTGCTGGACCAGGACTATCTGGGGCTGGGGCTGGAGCAGGCCGCCGCCGCCATCCTCCGCATGCACCGCAGCGGGGTCAAAGGACCGTGCATGTCCGGGACGGACCCTTTCGGTGAGGATGTGATCGGCAAGTGCCGCAAGGCAGATGAGACCTGGCATATCAATCCCGCAGAAGAGCGCGCCTTGGCAGGTAGTTTGCCGGCGCTGCTTTCCTATTTCAAGACCGCCCAGGAGGCGCCGGAGCTGCTTGATATTCTGGCGAAAACGCTGGATCGCCCTTCCATATGGTCACTCCTTTGGCATGGTGGAATCAGCAGCACCGAATTTCGTTGGGACGCAACGCGTATAGCACCCGCCGATGCGTCAGCCTGGCAAGTGTCCGGACACCCCGCCGCCTATTACTGTCCGATGACGCTGTTACTCAACCATCACCCTTCGCTGGACCTGACCTTGGTGGTAACGGCACCGCAGCCTCCCTTGTTGTCCTGCGGCGGAGTATTGGGAGTGCTCGCCGAAAAGCCCGGGGATAAGCAGATCTATCTGACCCTGCGCATCGTAAGCGCGCGACTGTCGGCCAAGAGATAAGTTCGGTGCTTTGTCCTCAGCGCGCCTTGGCCCGTTTGCGGCCCAGCTCGTTTAGCAGCGCCTTCAGGGGGAGCGTGTTCACCACATCCTCCCTCGTTAGCCAGCCTTTGCGGGCGATGCCGGCGCCCAGGCGCAGAAAGCCCGCGTGCTCGAAGCGGTGGGCGTCGCAGTTGATGACGCACTTCACGCCCTTGCTCTTGGCATACGGCCAAAGCCGCCAGTCCAGGTCAAAGCGCTTCGGGTGGGCGTTGAGTTCGATCCACGTGCCCGTCTCTGCACAGGCGTCAATCACCGCCCGCTGGTCCACCTTGTAAGGCTCGCGATCGAGCAGCAGGCGGCCCGTCAGGTGGCCGAGGATATGGACGTAAGGGTTCTGCGCCGCGCCGATCAGGCGCTGGGTGGTTTCCGCCTCGGTCTGGTTGAAGCTTGAGTGAATGCTCGCGATCACCACATCCAGCTCAGCCAGCAGGTCGTCAGGGAAATCGAGGCTGCCGTCCTTCAGAATATCCACCTCCGTGCCGGTGAGCAGGCGGAAATCGGTCCCTTCTTTCGCCAGTGTGGCGTTGATGGCGGCGATCTCCTTGAGCTGCTGCCGCACGCGCGTCGCGTCCAGCCCGTTGGCCTGAAACGAGGACTTCGAATGATCCGTGATCCCCCAGTAAGCTAGGCCGAGTTCGCGCATTGCCTTGGCAATCTCCTCCGGGCACTGGTGTCCATCGCTCCAGGTGGAGTGGTTGTGCAGCGAGCCTTTCAGGTCCGTCCACTCGATCAGGCGCGGGAGCGGCCCCTTTTCGGCCAGCGCGATCTCGCCCATGTCCTCGCGCATCTCCGGTGGGATATAGTGCAGGCCGAGCTTCTCGAAGATCTCCTCCTCGGTCCGGCACTTAGCCAGCAGCTTCGGGTCACGGGTTTCCTCCTTCGAATGGAACAGCCCGTATTCGTTCAGCCGCAGGCCCAGGTCAATCGCCCGCTGGCGCATGACGATGTTGTGCTCCTTGCTGCCGGTGAAATAGAGCAGCGCCGAGGAATACTCCGCATCACTTACCACCCGCAGATCGGCTTGGATGCCACCCTCCAGCAGCACACTGGCCTTGGTCTCGCCCTTGGCCAGGACCTTTATAATGCCGGGCTGGCTGGTGAAGTACTCGATGACCTCCGCCGGCTGCTTCGACGAGGCGAGCAGGTCAATGTCGCCAATCACCTCGCGATGCCGCCGCAGGCTGCCCGCCGCGCTGCACCGGACGACATCCGGATGGGATCGCAACGCTTCCAACATCGAGTCTGCCTGCGGGAGGGCTTCGCTGATCAGGTGGCGTGAGGCGTAGGAGCGGCGGCGCTCGATGCCTTCGAGGATGTTCGTCTGCGTCTTCTCCCCAAACCCTTTCAGCCCGGCGATCCTGCCGTCCTTGCAGGCCTGTTCGAGCTTCTCGACGGTATCGATGCCCAACTCATCGTGTAACGCCTTGATCTTCTTGGAGCCCAGCCCGGGGATGTCGAGCATCGCCACCAACCCGGGCGGGGTCGCCGCTTTCAGGTCCTCGTAATACTGCAAGCGGCCGGTGGTGACGAGTTCCGTGATTTTCTGCTGCAGCGCCTCGCCAATGCCTTTGATGTCGCCCAGACGCGCCTCGGCGACAACTTTGTCCAGCGGTTCGCTCAGGGTCTCGATCGTGCGCGCGGCATTCTGATAAGCGCGGGTCTTGAAAGGATTCTCACCCTTCAACTCCAGCAACGTCGCGATATTGACCAACACTTCGGCTACCTGACCCTTGTCCATGCCTGCAATATGGCGTTCAATCCTCAAGGTTCAAGCCGCAAATACGCCGCCCGTGGCAGCACTGCGCCTTGAACAACCCCTCTGCCAGCTACCGTGTGCTGGCGTAATAGGCCGTCGTGTTAGGTGGAGCCGTCCAGTTGTAAGTCGGCCCCCCTTGGCGCGCGGATTGCGCCGTCCAAGCCTGTGTGGTTTGGGCGGGGGCGTAAGTAGCGGGAGCAGCCGCCGGCGCGGATGGGCGTGCTGCCGTGGCGTAGGCCGGTGCGGTAAACGTCCTGGTGGTCGTCGTGCGAGCGGCGACATAGGTTGCCGGCCTCGTGTAAACCCGGGTCGAGTAGGCTGCGGCAGTATAAACTGGTGTGGCGTAAACCGGCGCGGCATACACCGGAGCCGCATACACTGGCGCGGCGTAAGCCGGCGCATAACCGTAATAACCGTAGCCGCCGTAGCAACCCGGCCACCCTAAGCCTAAAGACACCCCCCACCCACAGCCGGAGAACCCCACGCCAAAGCCGCCGCCATACCACCCACCCCCGCCGCCCCAACCGCCGCCATAATAACCACCTCCGTGGTAGCCGCCGCCCCCGCCGCACCCGTGCCCCCCGCCTGCGTTGGCAGTGAACGTAAACGCCAGCGCTACGGCTGCGATCATCGCAATCCAGATTCTCTTCATAAGCTGTTACTTTCTAAAAGGCTGAAATTACCCTACTGCTCCGGTGGCCAATTGCAAGGCGCATTGGGGTCGAGCGCTTTCACCGGGCGCACGACAGATAAAGTCTAGACCCCACTTGAGTGGGGTGGGGTCGAGGGTCTCGGCGTCGGAACCGCTTCAGCGGTCTGCCCACCACCGTAAACCGCTGAAGCGGTTGGGGAGCTGGTTCGCGTGCCACACCCACCTCGCTGAGGCGAGGTGTTAATGAGAGCCGGCCGCCTACCCCGAAGAAATCTGTCGTGCGCCCAATGCGAATTGCTGGTGCGCATCTTAGAATTTTCGGAGTGCGGACATTCTTGCGCAATGCCGCTAGGATTTGAGGCTCAGTCTCACGCGTGCCAGAGACGTTTTGGACGGCAGCGTCAGTCCGGCGGCCCGTTCCCCCTCACCCCAGCCCTCTCCCCAGAGGAGAGGGAGCCACGCTGGCCGCGCTACGAGCCTGCGGGTGCGCA
>CAIWJG010000708.1 GCA_903912925.1 uncultured Verrucomicrobia subdivision 3 bacterium
CTCTCCCCTTCCGAAGGGGAGAGGGCTGGGGTGAGGGGTTGCTCCGTGTCGTCTATCCCGCGGTCTTGGCAGTATATGAAGCGATATACGGAAGGCCCGGATTTGCCGGGTAAAATCTCCCCAAGAAGAATCCAGTCTTGCGCCCGTTGCGGACGGGATTCGTCCGTAAGGGGATGTAAACAGGACGCACTGGACAGCCCCGACGGCCCGGCCGACGGATGTGGGTTGCTGCTGCCGTAAGCCCCTCAACGGTCGCAGCTTACTTACTGCGTCGGTTCCGGTTGAGCTTCGGCGCGTTCCCTGCCGGTGGCCCCGGAGTCTGCCGCGTCCGGGCCGGCGTATTCGATTCCCACGATGCAAACATCATCGGCAAAACCGTTATCCGCTGAGAAGCGCTTGATTTCCACGAGCAATGAATCGAACAACCTCGGGACCGGCAATTGCGCGCGGCGCTTTACCCCGGCCACCAGCATCGCCTGGGAGTAGAGCTCGTTCTTGCTGTCCTCGACTTCATACAGCCCGTCGGTGAAGAGCATGACTACGTCTCCCGGATTGAGTTTCACCACGGAGGTCTGGTAGGCCGCGTCCTCGAACAGGCCGAGGACTGGCTCGCTTCTGCCGGCGGCGTTGGTCAGCGGCTCGACCTGGTTGGCGCGGCGGCGTATATGCAGCGGTTTGGGATGGCCGGCGTTGGCATAGCGCACCGCGCCCGTCTTCCAGTCCGCCACCAGGTAGAACGCCGTGGTGAGCATCGGTGTGCCCGTGTGTTTAAGAATGGCGTGCAGGTCGGCGTTGAGCTTGCTGAGAAACTGCCCGGGATTGGCCGCCAGCGGCTTGAGCTCCTCCGCCAGCGCGCGGATCATGGCCGTTACCAGCGCCGAGCGGACCCCGTGCCCGGCCACATCGCAGATGAACACGCTGGCCTCGTCTTCGGAAAGCGCCGAGACGGCGAAGAAATCGCCACCCACACTGCCGGCGGGAAGATACCGGTGCGTGAATTGAAAGGCGCTCGCGGTCGGCAGCGCTGTTTGTGGGAAAATCGGATACTGTTGCGGCAGCATGGTCATTTGGATCTCCCGCGCCATCTTGAGGTCATCCTCCATCTGCGCATTCTTGAGCCGCAGTTCTTTGCGGCTTTGGGCCAGCAGCGCGGTGCCGCGGCGAATCTTCTCGTCCGCCAGCCGCTGCGCCGTGATGTCCCAGAAGATGCCCTGCAGACCAATAATGCTCCCGTCCGCCGAGTAAAGCGGGGTCTTGACTACCTGCACGTAGAGCTTATCGCGGCCCGGTGGCTGGTGTTCTTCGACCGTGTCATAAGGCTTGCCGGTCTGAATTACGCGCCGGTCGTCGCGCTGGTACTTCTCTGCCAGCGCCGACGGGAAGAAGTCGAAGTCGGTTTTGCCGACAATGTCCTCCAGCGGGCGGCCTACCGTCTTGCAGAACTGCTGATTGACGAAGGTGAAGCGTCCCTGCAGGTCTTTGCGGAGGATATTCTGCGGCAGCGTCTCGACCAGGGAATGATAGAGCGCCTCTGAATTGCGCAGGTTCTCCTCCGCCTGCCGGCGCTGGGTGATGTCCTCCACCGTGCCTTCGTAGTAAAGCAGCCGGCCGCGCGCGTCGCGGATGGCACGGCAGTTCTCGGAGATCCAGATGACCGTGCCATCCTTGCGGTAGATGGGGGATTCGAAGTCCGTTATCGTGTCATGTTCCTGCATGAAGCGGACGAACTCATCGCGCCGGTCTTTTTCGACGTAGAGACGCCCGCTAATGTCCGTGAGCCCCTGGATCAGCTCCTCCGGGGCTGCATAGCCATAAATCCGAGCCAAGGCCAGGTTGGCCATAAGGTAACGGCCGTCGGGTGTGGTTTGGAATATGCCTTCGACCAGGTGGTCGAAAACACTGTGGTACTTCTCCTCGGCTTCGAGCAGGGTCAGGTCCATGCGATGCCGCTCGATGGCGTAACGAATCGAGCGCTCCAGCCAGGCCGGGGTGAGCTGGCTCTTGACCAGGTAATCCTGGGCTCCCTCATGAACCGCCTCCAGGGCGATGATTTCGTCGTCGCTATCCCCGACTGCGATGATGGGCACGTGCGGTGCCTGGGCCCGGATCAGCAGAATATTGGCGAGCCCGGCGCCATCCGGGACGCAAATATCCAGCAGAACCGAATCGAATGCCTTCGACTGCAACTCCGACAAGCCGGCTTCCAAGTCGGCAGCCGGCCACATCTCGGCCATTAGATCCCGCGCTTGACCCAGCATTTCGCCCACATAGCGGGCGAAACCGGGGTCATGCTCAATCAGTAATATCTTCAACTGCTCCTGCGGCATACCTGTTTATCCTGGTTCGACATCCGTTGGATGCTCTTCAGAGGTTAGAATCGCAGCATTACCTCGTGCTCGCAAGCCGTTTGGGACGTCGGCCACCTCCTACCTCACGGTATCAAACCTCGACCTTCGTCCGCTCGAGCTGTCGCGCATGACGATAGCGCGCCCGA
Source organism: uncultured Verrucomicrobia subdivision 3 bacterium (assembly GCA_903912925.1). Taxonomy (GTDB): domain Bacteria; phylum Verrucomicrobiota; class Verrucomicrobiia; order Limisphaerales; family UBA8199; genus PALSA-1440. Next base: position 2,495 of record CAIWJG010000708.1, read on the forward strand.
AGACGCTCATCCGTGAGGATTTGGCCGAGCGTTTCGGTTATGACCGCTACGACGCCTAAGACCGGTAAAACTAGCAAGAGGCCCGTCGGTCCCGCCACTGCGGCGCCCAGGAACAACATCAACACGCTTAACACCGGGTGGAAACGCTGGCTCCGGCCCACCGTCAGCGGCAGAAACACAAAGTCATCAAGGAGTCGGACGCAGATAAACAGCACGATACAGCCATAAACGGTCACTGGCGCGTTGGGGAAGTCCGTCGCCGCAACCATGATCACCAGCGCGCACCCCGCCATCGATCCCACGTAGGGCACCCAGGCCAGCACCGCCGCAGTCAGCCCGAGCAGGAGGGGATAGGAGATCCCCAGCAGCCATAGGCCCAGTCCCAAACAGGCCGTATCCAGAAACGTCAGCTTCATCAAGCCAACTAAGAAGCTCTGCAAGCTGCGATCCACGCGGTCAAACAACAGCAGAGTCTTTTCAAAGAACGCGTTGGGGACGCTCCGGATCAGATGCTTCTTGAACCGGTTCCCGTCCTGCAGGATGAAGAAAGTCAGGTAGGGCACCAGCAGGAGCGAAGGCAGCCAGTGAACCATCTGCAGCAGCAGTTGGCTAAGGTATTTCTCCACAAACTGCTCGCTCACCGCGTCCAGATTTGTCGGGGTGCTCCGCACCAGGGCCGACCTGTCCAGCAGCGGTAGTTTCCCTGCCAGAAATCCCTCGGTCTTCTTCAGAAAATCCAGTCCCCCTTGCACATAACGAACCGTTGCTGCATTCCAGCCTGCCGCTCGCGTTGTCACCTGGGACAAGAGCAAAACCACCGCAAGAGTCGTCACCAGGAACACCAGCCCGGTCACAACTCTGCCTGCCGTTCGCTGCCTCAATCCCGCCCGAACCAGAGCCTGCACCAGCGGCTGCAGACAATAATAGCTAGCCAGCGTCAAGAGCGCCGGCACCACCAGCCAAATGACCCTCTCAAACACATAGAGGAGCAGACACGTGACCACGATGATCACGCCCCAGGTCAGAACGCCCGGTTGGGGCTCGTCTCTCATACCGTCGGCAAATGCGGCTGGCTTGCCAGCAGCTTGCGGGAACGCCACACCACCGTTCGCGACAGTTCAAAGAGAATCTTCACCCCCATGCCCTGGTCGCGCTCCAGCAGCGAGAAGAACTCCCTCCGGAATAAGGTTAGAACCTGCGTCTGCTCCAGGGCCAGTGCCCGGGCCGTCCGTTGGGCCTCCTCGAACAACGCCAGCTCGCCAAAGAAATCTCCCGGGCCAAACTCCGGCGCGAGCCGCTGTAAGGCCCCGTGACTGGACACGACCTTCGCCCGGCCGCTCAGAACAATGAACAATCCCAGGCCCTCGTCTCCCTCGTCGAAGATCACCTCGTCCTTCTGGTATGACCTTTCGTGCAGCAACTCATCCAGCTCCCGGAGCTCGCGGGCCGTCAGCCGCTTGAACAAGGTCAACCCCTTGAGCTTCTCGATTCGCTGGTCGTCGGCTGAACGGCGCAGAAAGTTAAAGGGCGTCTTCATCATCTCAAGTGTTTGTTTGAGGTTTGAGCTCAGTTTGCTTCTTGTCTGGTATCGGCACCGCCTGTCGCAGCCCGGCAACAGCGCGGGACACTCGATTCGAGTGCTCTGCTTACCTGCCAGCCACCAACAAGTCAAGCCCAGCCCGCCACCCACCAGCAGTTCAGCAGTTCTCATTTTGGCTGGTCTGGGAGGTTTGGTGTCCACCCTTTAGGGTGTCCGAGGCCACATGGGATCATCCGCCATCCGTCCCATTCGTCCCATAATGAGAATTGCTGACCACCCACCGCGATTTGTCTTGCGAACCCCTGGGGCCAACTTAACCGTGTGGACGCAATGAAGCTTTCTCGCTTGCGCCAACTGATGGTGGTGTTGCCGCTGGCTGCCGTAACCGCCGCCGCAGGGCCGCTACGGCCCAACATCATCTTCGTCCTGACCGACGATCAGGGTTACGGGGACCTTTCCTGCCACGGTAACCCGGTCCTGAAGACGCCCAATCTCGACCGGCTTCACGACGAGGCGGTGCGGTTTACGGATTTCCACGTCAGCCCCACCTGTGCGCCAACGCGCTCGGCGTTGTACTCCGGCCGGCACGAGTTCCGCAATGGCGTCACCCACACGATTTACGAGCGCGAGCGGCTTACGCTCAACGCGACGACCCTGGCGCAAGTGCTCCAGGGCGCGGGCTACACCACGGGTATCTTTGGCAAGTGGCACCTGGGGGATCAGGCCGAATACCAGCCCAACCGGCGCGGCTTCGATGAGGTGTTCATCCACGGCGGCGGCGGTATCGGACAGACTTACCAAGGAAGTTGCGGCGACGCCCCAGGGAACACGTATTTCAACCCGGCGATCCTGCACAACGGGAAGTTCGAGCAGACGCAGGGCTATTGCACGGACCTCTTCTTCAGCCAGGCGCTGAAGTGGATCGAGTCGGTGAAAGGTAAGCGGCCGTTCTATGCCTACATCGCCTGCAATGCCCCGCACTCCCCGCTCCAGGTGCCGAAGGAATACGAACAGTTATACGCGGGCAAGGTGGACGCGGACACGGCGAAGTTCTTCGGCATGATCGCCGACATCGACGACAACGTAGGCCGCATGCTTGCGAAGTTGAAGGAGTGGGGCATCGAGCGGGACACGCTGGTGGTGTTCATGAACGACAACGGCGGCACGGCTGGCACGAAGGTGTTCAACACTGGGATGCGCGGGCAGAAGTGCACTGCGTGGCTGGGCGGCACGCGGGCCATCTCGTTCTGGCGCTGGCCGGGGGCTTTCAAGCCCGCTGACGTCAGCGTGCTCACCGCCCACATTGATTTCTTTCCGACCATCGCGGAGCTGGCGGGCGCGAAGCTGAGCGGCCCAGTGCAGGCGCAAATGGAAGGACGCAGCCTGGTCCCGCTGCTCAGGAACCCGGACGCGGCGTGGCCGGACCGGGTGCTCTTCACGCACGTTGGACGGTGGGAACGCGGCCAGGCCGCGCAGGCCAAGTATCGCGACTGCAGCGTGCGCAACAGCCGCTGGCAGATGGTCGGTGTCTCCAAGGCTGGGGACAAGCAGTGGCAGTTGTTCGATGTGAAGGCCGATCCGGGCGAGAAGAACGATGTCGCCTCACTGCACCCGGACGTTGTCAAGGAACTGGACGCCGCCTACGACAAGTGGTGGGACTCGGTGCAGCCGCAGCTTGTGAATGAGAATGCCGCCGGGCCGAAGGTCAACCCGTTCAAAGAGCTATACTGGAAGCAGTTTGGCAAAGAGAATGAGCCTCACGCGGGGGTCCGGCCGACGGGTGCTTGGACTTTCGGTAGCATTTATTTCACCGGGGTGCTGGCTTCGGACCTGAGGGGTTGTTCGGAAGCGGCCTTCCCCCTCACCCCGGCCCTGCCCCTGAGCCTCGGCTCGCCAGAAAGCTGCCGACGATTCCCCCTCTCCCCTTCCGAAGGGGAGAGGGCCGGGGTGAGGGGTCCGACGTGGGGTTCAGGGGCGCAAAGCGCGGCAAAATGTCGGAGGGTTCTCTCCCAGAGGGCCGGGGTGAGGGGGAAGAGACCGGCCGAATGCAGAGAGACGTCCTTGAACTGCAAGCGCACTGGGGCGGTGCGCGGCACCGTTGACTTTCAACGCTCGGCTCAATGTTCACGCGGCTGCAGCCTGAAGACTGCGCTCCTGTGCGGGGCTGCGGAGCCTGCGTTGCACGCAGGCGGCCGCGGGCAGGCGGCTGAGACGCCGGCGCAGTGGGTTGTTGTGGCCGCGCCAGCGTTTGCGCGGGAGCTGACTCCGCTGGTGGAGCAACGCCGCGCCGACGGCTTTAAGGTCACCGTGCTTGAGATTACCCAGGTGCTTACCCGCGCACAAATTCGCGACGGCAACGGCGCGCCGCTGCGTGAGCGCCTGCAGCAGGTTTTCAGCAAAGCTGCCGGTCCGAAGTACCTGCTGCTGGTGGGTGTGGGAACAAATGCGCTGGCTCCCGTTCCCGAAGAGGTCGCGGTGCCGCCACTAATCGGTAAGACGGCGCGCATGAAGGGGCAACCGACGGATTACGGGTATAGCCTGCCCGACCCGGCCGGTCGCCCGACGGTCGCGGTGGGGCGTTTCCCGGCGCGCAACCCAGAGGAGTTGCGGGGGATGATCGGAAAGACGTTGGGGCTGGAGCGGGCGCGGTCGGGCGGGGAGTGGCGCAGCCATCTGCTACTGATGCAAGGCAATCCCGGCGGCGGAAGTATGGCCGAGGTGTTCTTGGATGGGATCACCAAGCGGCGTTACGAACAGGTTCATCCGGCCTGGCAGTTTTCAGCGATCTCGGATAACCCGCCTTCGCTCTACTACCTGCCCGCTGCCTGGCTCCAGTCCCGGAGCTTGGAGTGGTTGTCAGCGGGGCAGCTCTTTTCGGTTTATCTCGGCCATTCCGGGCCCGGGGCCTTGAGTTCGCTCAAGACTCTGTTCCTGCGGACGGAGGACTGGGCCAAGTTGGATATGAGCAAAGGGCAGGGGGTCTTCTTCAGTTGCGGCTGTTACGGTTGTCAATGGGACCGCGGCCCGCGGCAGGCCTACTGTTTGGCGGCGATGCGCAATCCGACCGGCCCGGCCGCGGTCATCGGGGCGTATGGCGAAAGCTATGCTGCCTTCGGCATGTTGGCGGTGGACGGCCTGTTGCGGTGCTGTGCGGAAGTTCCTTTTCCGACGAGGCTAGCGGACTACTGGCTTGCCGTGCAGGATGGTCTGATCGAAGGCAAGATAGACGATATGACGTTCACGTTCCTGGACCTCGGCGACGGCACCGCGGGGAAGGTGCCCTTGGCGGTGCAACGGCCCGAGCACGTCGAGATGTGGACCCTGCTGGGCGACCCGGCCCTGCGGCTGCCGCTCTTGCCGCTGACGGTATCGCTGAAGGCCACGAGCCCGGTCAGCCCGGCGACGCGCCTTAACATCGAAGGCGAATTGCCGGAGAAGCTCGCAGGGGCAAGGGTGCGTGTGTCCTTGGAGCGGGCAGTCGGAGTTCGGCCCGGGGACATGCAGGCCTTGCCGGAGCCTTCGCCCGATGGGGCTGCCGAACGCGACCGCGTTGCGGCCGAGAACAATCGCAAGGTCAACAGCCGGACGATCTCCACTGCCACCGCGACCACTGCCGGCAGAAGCTTTGCCTGCTCGCTGGAGGTGCCGGCAAACCTGGGGGTGCCCACGGTGGTTGTGCGGGCGTTTGCCGAGGCCGGAACTGAAATCGCTGAAGGTGTGGTCAAGCTGCCGGCACGCGCTCCGTAGCAGCCGACGTCAGGAGGCTCAAGCTTAGAGCCAAGAAGGCCGGCTTCACACGCGGGCCAGGCATCCCGATGCTGGTAATGTTCGTCGTCCTCCTGTCCCGTAGCAGCCGAGGTAACGAGGCTCTGAAATTCGGGCTTCAGAAGCCGAGGCGAAATCAGAGCCTCGTTACCTCGGCTGCTACGGCCGCTTCGAACGAGCGGGCTTCCCGCTGCTTTTCTTCCCACTCGCGGCGGCACGCTTCTTGAGTCTCTCGATTAAAGCCGCGCTGCGTGCCTCCTCTTGCGCCCGCTCTTCAGGTGTGGCTGATCGCAGGCTCCCAACTCCGGTTCTTGAGAAAATCGGCTCGGGCTTGTAGCGATGATTGTTTGACAGAACCTCCTCCAGAATGTCCGCGTCGGTCAGGTGTTCAAGAAGATCAAATCTCAGCTTCATCCCTGACATTATACGACCGGTTCGAGCCTGTGGGCAAGCGGGTCAACTAACTGCCAGACGAGTTGAACCGGGCATGCCGTGCCTGGCTCCGCCTCCAGGACTACGACCGACTTGGCGGGCAGTGTGGTGGTGAAGCCGTCGCCGGCCAGTTGGAAGGTATTGAACCAGCAGTTCTCATTTTGGCTGGTCTGGGAGGTTCGGTGTCCACCCTTTAGGGTGTTCCAGGCCGCGTATGATCATCCGCCATCCGTCCCATTCGTCCCATTCGTCCCATTCGTCCCATAGTGAGAATTGCTGGTATTGAACTCGGCGGTCTTGACTGTGTCCGGAAGCTCAAAGGTATTGTGCTCAAAGCAGGCCTGGCGGGCTATCCTGGGCGGGTGCGTGGGCAACAACGGACAATGATGAATCAACAAACCTTCCTTCTCGCCACGCTGCTGGTGTTGGGCACGGACCCATTCCCAGCTTCGGGGGTGCAACTCGTACATGACTTCCGCCGTGGCTGGGCGGGACAAGGGCCATTTCGTTCTGGCGCTGACCGGGGGTGTTCAAGCCGGCGGACCTCAGCGCGCTCACCGCTCACATTGACTTCTTCCCGACCATTGCGGAGCTGGCTGGCGCGAAGCTGAGCAGGTCCGTGCAGGCGCAAGTCGAAGGGCGCAGCTTGTTGCATAGTAACTTCACGGCCAAAATCAGCCTGTAAATCAACCTGTGAATAACGATCCCGAAAATAGTTAGAATAAAATTTGCAATTCAGCACCCAGAGGCGGATATAAGCATGTGGTATTTGCGGATTAACAAGCGCAACATTACCTACAACAGAAATAACCTATGAAAAAACAAGTTGGTTTAGCAGTCAGTATCAGCCTCTTGGCCTTCGGTGCTTACGCGCAGTCGGGTCCAGCGTACGTTCCCGGCAGCGCGGAATCGGTCGGGCTAAGGCGTATCGTGCCAGACACCCTGGTTTGGTTTAATGTTTTCACAATGCTCCCGCAAATCCAAGGCTTTGTTGCGGGTCAAGACGCCGGTCTAGGAGGCGCTCTAGACCCGTCAGCCCGCTTGCTGGGCGATAGCACCTTCCTGCTCTCGGCCACCCTCAGATCGACGAATGAATCCTCGATGATGGCCCGTAACTTGGTGTTAATACCTGCCACGGGCGGCACGCCCAAACTGGACAGTTGCCTTTATGACGACACGGGGACAATCTATCTCCGGCAATGCAACGAGGTTCGCCAGGATGGTAATCCCGGTCGCGTGGGTGGCGACATGCGGTATGGCGCTACCAACTACATGACCGCGTCGGAGACTACGCTCTTTAATTGGCCCGAGAACCTCTCCTTCAACTCGGACGGCCGCTACTCGAATCCGTTCTTCACCACGATCACGGGAGATGGCGGAGCGCGGACCTATGCCGTTCAGAACTTCGCGGTGAACCCGCTCACCCTCGCCGTAACGCCGCGGCACCTGGCGGCGGACGCCATATTTTACCCCGAACTCACAAACCAAATCCCTCCCCTTGGGACGCAGCTCGGGCGCACGGGCAGTTCACCTATCGGTCTTGCCAACGGCAACTTTGTCGTTGTTGGGCAAGATCAGTCAAGACTCATCGACCCTGCTGCCACCGCCGCCATCGGGAAAATCTACGCGCCTGACGGCACGATTGTGAAGTCCGACTTTGAGGTGCAAACGCCTGGTACTGACGGAAGCATGTGGGATAGCGTGGGCGCCTGGCGCGGAGGTTTCTTTGCCAAGCCAGCGGGCGGCATTACTTACTGCTTCGACAACGACGGCAATTTCCAAGGCACCATCACGAATAACAGTTCTGCCGGGGTGGGGTTTGATACTGGTCGCAGCGATGGCACCCGCTACTGCTCGGACATCCGCAGCCACTACATGTTCGGGGCCGGGAAGTCCCCCGAAGCGAACCCGGGATTCACCAACATGATGTTGTGCGCGTGGGATCTCAAAACCCGGGTGTGGATTACCAACACGATCGTCAGCTCTCCGGGCAATCAAGACCCGACGACGGACGGCTTTGGCGTGCGCGCTATGGACCGGGCTAATGTTGCCTGTGACGCCTATGACCGCGTGACGGTGGCTTACAGGCTCAAACCGGATGGCAACATCTTCCCTTACGATCAGATCGTGGCGCGGGTCTTCAAGTTTACTGGCACGAACTTCATACCCTTGACCCCTCAGTTCTTCGCGTTCATTCAGCATGACGGGACGAACGCATTCTCCGGCTCGGTGGGCTTCTCGAGCCGGGAGCCGAGCGTGGCCATGACGCCGCGGGAGATCTTTATCTATGCCAAGGGCGTGTGGAACGCAATACCCGACGCAACCACTACCCCGACTACAGCCGATAATTCGCACTGCTACACGATCCTCAGCCATCCGGATCCGATCCCTGCCCCGCGGCCGCAGATGAAGATCACCCCCGGCAGCCAGACCACGATCATCTCCTGGCAGGCCGACGCAGGGCTGTTCGTGCTGCAATCGAGTCCGGCCACTTCGCCAACCTCGTGGGCGGACGTGGGCCCGCAGCCGGCCATTACGCGTACCGCTTACGTGGATCCGACCGACCAGTACCAGATGAGTGTGCCCACTCCCACCAGCCCGAAGTTCTTCCGCCTGGTGCGACACTGGTAAGCGGTTCCCTGACGCCGCCGTTATCGCGTTGTTCCTAGCGGAAAGATGACGGCGGTCGCAGTTTCGAGAAATACGTCGAGCTGCCTGGTTTAACCAGGCAGCTCGATCGCTTTCAACGGGCCCCGTGGGATCGCCTTCGGGTGGCTCGTTCCGAAGGGTGGTTCCGCTGCCAGCCATTGCCCAAGGAAAGAACTAAAACCCCCTATCGCTTGCGCCCAAAGAAAACACCAAACGTCCCCCAGCAATTAACTAAAGCCACTAATTCAAGGTGGGGGAAGAAGTTGCTATATCCTGCCATCGTCGTGGTGGTAGCGCTTGCCCTCTATGCCAAAACCCTGTCGTTTGATTTCGTGTATCACGATGACGATAAAATGATCGTCAACAACGCACTCAAGTTAGAGTTGGCCAGTTTAAGCACCGTCTTATTGACGGATGCCTGGTTCGGGGAAAAGCAAATACAACTCTATCGCCCATGGCAAAGCCTTACGTATCTGCTCGATTATAAGCTCTGGAAGGTTAACCCCGCGGGCTATCACCTGCATAACGTGCTGGTGTTTGCCTTGGCGCTTTCCGTGCTTTACTTCTTCCTGCAACTACTCAGTTTTAATAAGCCATGGGCTTTTCGGCTCACCCTTTTCTATGCGTGCCACTATCTGTTTGCGCATACGGTCTGTTGGATACCCGCCCGGGGCGATTTGTATTTAATGGTTTTCGGCCTGCTGGCCATCGGCTTCCTTTTGACGTATTTCCGCCGCCGGTTGGGGAAAGCGTTGCTGTGGGCAAATGTGTTTCTCTTTCTGGCCTTATTGGCAAAAGAAACCGCGGTAGTAATCGTCCCGGTTGCTGTGTTACTGCGTTGGGGGGAACTGAAGTTTGATCTTAAGCAGCTTAAGGGTTTTATTGGGCCTTGGTGGTTACCTTCAGCTTTGGTCGCCAGTGTTTATTGGTTATTGCGCAGCCAGAGTATTGACACAATGGGTTATGTAAGTTGGGGCGGAGCCCTCTATAATCTTCCGGTTATTCCTGAATCTGTTTTCAAATTCTTCATTCCGGCTCAGTTCGCTGTTTTGCCGGGATATAATGCCACGCTTACAATAGCAGGCATGGTTCTCATTCTGGTTATGACGGTGGTGGTCGTTGCCCGCCGAACCGGGGCGAGCTGGTATTTGATGATAACCGGACTATGCATGTTTCTGTTGAGTCTGCTACCACCGCTTGTTTATAAGCCAGCCTTTACCGCATTTGCCTATGATTACTTAGACCATCGGATGTTCTTTGCCGGGGTGGGTTTGCTTGTTTTTAGCGGAGCAGCATTCATGGCCTTTCCGTCCCAATCATCGCGGTTGCAAACCGGCGTATTGGCACTTTGTGTGGTTGAAGCAGCCTTTTCGTTTCACTACCAGGAGGCTTACCGCGATTATCAGCATTACTATCAAAACGGAATGGCCACTAATCCAAAGTCGGCTCTGGCGATGCTCAACTACGGAATTCTGTTGCGCGAAAGGGACCGGGACATTCAGAAATCGGTCGAGGTGTTTGCCCAGGGTTCCCGGGCCTTCCCCGATTATACCGCGTTTCTGAGGGAAAGAGCCGGAAGCTTTTTTGTGATGCAGGAATACGACAGCATGTATGCTGTGGCGCAAGCCATGGCTAAGTATCCCGACCGCCAGTACGAGGCGCTGGTGTATAGCGGAATCTATTACAACCACAAAGGATTGACGGATGCCGCACTGAGCGCTTTCAGTAGAGCCATTGAACTGAATCCCCGCAGCTATAGTACTCGCTTTAACCGCGCCACAGTTTACAAGCAATTGAAAAACTGGGATGGCATGGTGGCTGACCTGTCGGAGGCGATTCGCTTGAATCCTGATTATGCGGATGCCTATGCCGAGCGTGGAAAGCTGTATGCTCACTTAGGGCACTTAGATGAAGCCCTGAGCGATTACGGCAAATACGTAAGTCTGCGACCGGAAGACCCTAGCGGCTTCCACTACCGCGGTCAGGTACTTTGTTTATTGGGACGAAAAGTGGCGGGCGAAAATGATTTGCATAAGGCGGCAGAAATGGGGTTTCCCGAGGCAGGAGCGAAGCGCGGGCAGTTGACTAATTAAGATTCACCGCACTCTCGGCCAGGCCCGGAGTGGCGGGCACCTTGCGGGCGGTGCGCCGGCAGCAACACACAATGATAAACCAACAAACCTTCCTTCTCGCCACTCTGCTGGTGTTGGGCGTGAGCCCATTCACAGCTTTGGGCGCGCAATCCGGACCGATCACTCTGAAGTCCCTGCTGCGCGAGATGGCGGACCCGGAGGCGGTGGCCCGATTCCCGGAGCCGGAATACCGCTGCTTGCAGGCTTCCAGCTATAACCGCGCCTCCACGAATCGCAACCAGCCCAACCAGGATACCACGGGCTGGTTTGCCGACAGCGACGGCGTGGGATTTATCCGCATCGAGACAAACCAAACCGGCAAAGAGTGGGTGCTCATGGAGCATGAGGGCCCAGGCTGCATCACCAAGATGTGGACGCCGTTCTTCTACTATGACTTCCATAACCGCGTGGGCCCGAATGTGAGGATCTACCTGGACGGCTCGGCCAAGCCTGTAATTGATGAACCGCTCATCGCGCTGGTCCGCGGCGAGGGAACCTTCCGCCCGCCGCTTGCGGTGGCTACGGCGCGCGCCGGCGACTCCTATGTGCCGATTCCCTTCGGCAGGAGCTGCAAGATAACCATGACCGGCAAGTCCTTCTACTCTCTCATCAATTACCGCGCTTATCCCGAAGGTGCGAAAGTGGAGACGTTTGCGCTCGACGGCTACAAAGCAGCGGCAGAAGAGCGGAGCAGGGCAGGGCGGGAGCTGACTTCGCGGCCCCAGCCAAACCGAAGGGCGCTCCAGCGAGCTGCGGAGCTGCGTCCCGGCGAGCGGTTGGAGTTGGATCTTCCTGCCGGCGGGAAGTCCGTGCGCCAGTTTGCCGTGCGGCTGCCCGGCGCTGTTACCAACACGGCCAGCCTGCGCTCGACCGTGTTGGCGATGACCTTCGACGGCGAGGAAACTGTCTGGTGCCAGGTAGGCGATTTCTTCTGCAGCTCCGACTCGTTGCATCCGCTGGAAACCTGGCAGCGCACTGTCACCAGCGACGGCACGATGGTTTGCCGCTGGGTTATGCCGTATAAGAAACGGGGAGTGCTTCGGCTGCTGAATCTTGGAAGCCAGACGGTAGCGGCCCAATTGCGTGCAGAGGTCATCCCCTGGAAATGGGACTCCCGCTCGATGCACTTTCACGCCAACTGGCGGCCGGATGAAGTAGTGCCTGGCGTGCCGTTCCGGGATTGGAACTTCATTGATATTCACGGTCAGGGCGTTTACGTGGGCGATGCCTGGACGGTGCTGAATGTCCAGGGCAGTTGGTGGGGTGAGGGCGATGAGAAGATCTACGTGGATGAGGCCTGGGACGAAAGTTTCCCGACGCATTTCGGCACCGGCTCGGAGGATTACTACGGCTGGGCCGGCGGTGAGGTGCCCACGCGCAAGGACGAATTCAGCGTTCCATTCCTGTCCAACGTGCGGGTGGGTGGGTTGGACGGCTACACGACCGGCTACAATATTTGCACGCGCACCCGCAGCCTGGACGCGATCCCTTTCACGCGGCGCCTGGTGTTCGATATGGAGTCATCCTTCGGAACCGATATACGCAATCCGTGGAATCTGCTAGGCTACTCGGCAGTCACCTTCTGGTATGCCAAACCGGGAGCAACGCACAACCGCCCACCGCAGCCCGCCTTGGCCGCCAAGGCGATTTATTCCGTCGAAGACTTGAAGAAGATGTCGGAAGCGATTCGCCAGGGGCACGCGCCAGGTGCGACCACGCGACCGGCTGGGTCCACTGTAATCGGTCCGAGCTCGGCTACGTGGTAGGTGAGCAGCACTTCGTTCTTCAATACCATGGTGCTGCGCGTCCTGCCGGAATGGGTTTCTGGCTGCACTGTTGAAAGCCACGGCTCATTTCTTCTGCTCGCGGAGCAGGCTTTCGGGCAGAGCAGTGAGTTCGGCACCCGAATCCGCGCGCCAGACTACGCGCCCATCCGGCAGCACGCGCACGATCATCCCACTCATTGAGCCGCGCAACGTTTTGACACGGTCGCCAGGTCCGAAGTCGGCTGCCTCAGAAAGCTCATTCACGATCTTGGCCATAGACTGGTGATCGAGCACGCCGGCGATATAATGCGCCACTGCGGACATCACTTCACGCCGACGGGTTGTGGGAAGTTCGGCGAAGACGAAGTCAATAATGGTTCGCCCCACGTCGGCAAACGTGTTGCCGTTGAAAAAGAGGAATGGGGCGCGGCGATGACACTGCCGCAGGAACTCTATGGTTTGGTCGAGGGTGGCGACTTCCGTTTGCCGGCGCCACCACTCTGCTTCAAGCGCTGCATAGCTCTCTGAATTCTGGCCGTGCTGCGCGCTTCCTCTTGCGCACGCTCCTCGGTTGAGGCCGACGACAAGCTCCCAACTCCGGTTTTTGAGAAAAGCGGCTCAGGCTTGTAGCGGTGATTGTTCGCCAGCACCTCCTCCAGGATGTCCGCGTCGGTCAGGTGTTCCAGCAGATCCAATCTCAGTTTCATTATTCATAACTTACGCCCGGGTTAGGCCTAAAGGCAAGCGAGGTTAGCAGGTGCCAGACGAGTTGAACAGGGCATGCCGTGCCTTTCCAGCAATTCTCATTATAGCCCTGTCGCCCCCCGCCGGGTGCCCTCACCCGGCGTTCCCATATCCTCCATAATGAGCAGGCCAAGTGCTGTCGCACGTGGCAGGGCCGAATAACTTTTTGGGGCAGACGGAAGCTAAGGCCCGCTATTCTCTGGTACAGTCGCTTGCCCGTATCTGGTTGCAGCAGAACAGGATCCTTAGAAGTTACTTGGAAGAATTGCAGGGGTCGCGATAAAGCGGCTCGCTGTTCTGCTCCGCCTTTCTTAGGATGCCCGACATGCTGAGAATTCGCGTCACCCTTTGTGCTCTCCTTGCGCTGACGGCTCTGGCTCCTGGTCTTCTGGCTGAGGAGCCGATGCTCACACCACTGGATAACGCGACTCTTCAGGAGATTGTCGCGCGGCACGCGGGGGAAGGATCATTGGTCTTTACCGAGTCTCGCGACTATCCGATTCGGCGGCTGAACGGAGTTCCTGCGCGCTGGCTGTCGCAGGCGCGGGCTCAGGCGCCGGCGTTTGCCGGCACGACGCGTCCCGGTGAATTCTACGTGTTCCAAATCGGGGTCTATGCGCTGGAGGACGTCGGCCCCTTGCGGGTGTCGTTCTCGGGGCTGAAAGGCCAATCGGGAGTGATCCCCGCCTCGGCGCTGCGTTGTCTTAGCCTGGGGGGAACCAACCACAACGGTCAGCCATTCCTTAAAGATGTAAACGTGAGAAAGGGCAGCTTGCAGGCGCTGTGGATCGGCGTGGACGTGCCCCAGGCGGCCAGCGGCACTTATACCGGGACCGCTCAGGTGAGCTTCGGCGCCGGGAAGCGAAGCGTTGTGGCATTTTCATTGGACGTGACCGGCACGCCGGTGGCCGACCACGGCGATTCCGCGGCGCGGAATCTCTCGCGCCTTCGCTGGCTCGACTCGACGGTGGGCCGGGAAGCCACTTTGACCAAGGGATTTGAGCCCGTTCAGGCCAAAGGTCGCACGTTGAAGGTGCTGGGCCGCGAACTGCTGCTGGGCGAGGACGGTCTGCCACGACAGATCGTCAGCCGTTTTTCGGAGGCGAATACGCGAATCCAATCGCAGGGGCGCGATGTGCTGGAACGGCCCATGGCGTTCGTAGTCGAAACCCGCTCCGGGCCTGTGAAATCGCATAGCCGCTTCGGCAGTCTCCGGCACTCAGACCTGGAAGCCAACTGGAGCGCTCGCAGTACCGGGGCCGGCTGGCGCGTCGAGACCACGGGCCGGCTGGATTACACCGGCTCCGGTGAAGTGCGACTGCATCTGACGGCCGACAAGGACATTGATTTGAGCGATGCGCGGCTCGAGGTGCCGTTCCACGAAGACGCCGCGCGCTACTTCATGGGCCTGAACAAGCAAGGTGGTCTCCGTCCCGCCGAGGTGCATTGGAAATGGGATACCACAAATCGCCAGGATTGCTTCTGGATGGGTGAGGTGAATGCCGGGCTGATGCTGCGGTTTAAGGACGCCGATTATACTACACGCGGGTTAGTGTATTACTTGCGTTGTGGGGAACAGTTGGAAATTCCAAGTTAGCAACGAGGCGAGGGCGGCCGCGTGGTTGTGATGGGCCAAGGCGGTGGTCTGGAGGATGGCGTTTTTCATCGTCGCGA
>CAIWJG010000709.1 GCA_903912925.1 uncultured Verrucomicrobia subdivision 3 bacterium
CCTTCGACCTTCGGGCTTCGGCCTTCTTTCGGCCTTCGACCCTCGGGTTTCGGCCTTCGGATTTCAACCTCCAGGCGCGGAATTCTCTGATGAGTGAAAGCATGGTCAGTCATAGTTGGAGGATATTCTGGAGGCAGGTGCTAAGCAAGACTACCTCGATCTGATCATCGCCGAGCTTGAGCGCGGTTGAAACAGCGCGGCGGTAGATGGTCAACTGCTCCGAGTAACGATCGCGCAGGGCGGCAGTGGTTTCCACGTGATCCGTCTTGAAATCAATCAATACCGCCCGGCGAAGACCGCCGGCGGCATCGCGTCGCAGGACGAGGCGGTCAATGATCCCGCTCCACCAGGTGTTCTTCTCGATGAATTCCACGGGCAACTCGCGCAGGGCTTCGTCCTGCCCGGTCTCCCGCGTGAACAGCGCCCGGATTTCCTGCACGGCCAGGCATTTGCGGACAAGAGCGACGGCGTTGTCCTCTCCTTCCAGGGGCTGGCCGGGCGTCCACCACTCGATTTGCTCAAAGACTTCGTGGACGGCGGTCCCGAATTCCTTTCCCCCGCCCGAATCGGCCGTGGTGGATGCCTCGACAAGAGATTCGTGGCCGGCGTCCGACGGCTTGCGCCGCTTTCGGCGCGGAACCGGTGCGGGCAGTTGAGCCGCCACCAGGGCGGGCGCCTTCGCCACCTGGGCGTCTTTCCTGCCAGCGCCAAAATCCCGCGAACCATGCTCCCATTGCAGCTCGCCTTCGCCCCAAGACATTTCCGGAGGCTGATTGCCCGCGGCGCTGCCGGCTAAAGCCGGCGTTCCGCAGCGTAAGTTAAGCTTGCTTTCGAGCGCGGCGGCATCCCCCGCGGCGTCGCCGGTCCGGGGGACGGCGGCGAGAATCCACTCCCGCGCTGGAGATGCCTTTCGCGGCTTCTCCTTGCGCAAGATCACGAACGTCGCTTCCTTGGCCCGGGTCAGGGCAACGTAAAGCACGCACAGCGTCTCCAGGTCCTGCTCGGCTTTCTGAGCGTCGCACAAATCCCCGAGAGCCGGCTCCCAGGCCTGCAACCATTTCGGCGGATAAGACAGGCATCCCGCAGCGCAGCCACGTGCATCGCGGCGGATCAGGATGTCGTCCCGCCCGGCCCCGCCTGCATCCAGGTCGGGCAGAAACACGACATCGAACCCGAGTCCTTTGGCCTTGTGAATGGTCATGACGTGAATCGAGCCGGCGGCCGCCGTTTCGCGCACGGCCAACTGCTCCAGCACCGCGAGCCAGTCGGGCAGCACCAACGCAGCACCCGCTTGCTGCGCGGCCTGGCTGACGTGGCGCAGGCAGTATTGGGTGTAAGGTTCGCGTTGGGTTGCCGCCATGGCAGCGCACCATTCGTGGGTGATTTGTGGCGCGCCGGCATCCGCGATGCGGCTGCGCCAATGGCGCCAAATCGTGCCCGCAGGAATCTCTGCCGTCCCGACGTTCTTTAACGGCAGCTTTAAGACATCCCAGAGGGGCGTCGCGCTAATATGACCACCGGCCAGCGCGTTGGCGGGCATGGCCAGCCAGCGCAAGGCATCCACCACGGCGGCCACCACCGGCGATTGCTCGGCCAGCGTGGCCACCCCTTCGACCATGACTTGCGGCACACCGTGAGCGCGCAGCCACTGCGCAACGGCCTGCGCGTTATCGTTCTTCCGCACCAGGATCGCACAGGTCAAACCCTTTTCCAGAGGCCGCACCCTTTCCAGCACGGCCTTGATCACCCGCGCCTGCGCTGCCAGTTTGTCGGCCAAGTCGCCGCCG
>CAIWJG010000710.1 GCA_903912925.1 uncultured Verrucomicrobia subdivision 3 bacterium
ACGTTTCACGTTTCACGCATCACGTTTCACGTTTCACGGAAGGGGAGGGATGGTCAGTTCCGGGCGGTGACGGAGACCAGGTCGCGGAGACACGATTCGAGGGCTTGCTGGGCCTCCGCATCGGCAGGCACTCCCCACAGCCCGATTTTGATGACGCGTTTCTCGTAGCGGCCGCGTTCGTGATTGCGCACGGATTGCGCGGCCAGGCGCCATCCCAGGCCGGTGGAAGGTTCTCCGAGCGGCCGGGCCTCGAACGCGGTTGGGCGGGGCTCGTAGTAGGCCGCCAGGACGTGGAAGTTTCGTTCGTGGTCGAGGAAGCGTTCGGTGGTCACCTGGAATTGGACGCCGTGCAGGTCGAGGATGCGCGTGCCCAGGTTGGTTTGGAGGATCATGCCCGCGTAGCGCAGGCAAATATCGGGCGCGTGACCACGGGCCTGATTACTGGCTTCCACCGCCCGGTAGCGGTTGTGGGTGGCGAGCCAGCGGAGGTAGTAGAGCTGCCATCGGCGGCCGGCGGCATCCCGCCATTCGGCCTGGTGACCTTCGTCGTATTTCAGCATTTCGCGGGTGGCGTCGGGAACCGGTTTTTCTGCGAAGCCGGGCTCGGCGGCCGGGAGCCGGCAAGTCCAAGGCACGACCCGGGCGGCCTGCTTCTCGCTGGAGCCGAACCAGAGTTCAATTCCGAGTTCGAACGCGAGCACCCAGGCGACCAGGGCCACGAGGGCGGCGACAGCGCGCGGGGAGACGCGCGGGTGGGGAGTGGGCGGGATGGGAGCGGCGGGTGGCGGCGCGGGGCCGGAGGCCAGGGCCACGCGCGGCCGGATCGCCCACACCAGAACGAGCAGCCCGGCGAGGGTGACGCCGAGGATGGCAAATCCGGCCTGGTCGTGGTTCTCCTTCACTGCGGCCAAGCCGTGGAGATCGGCGGTCCGGACGAGGTAGGTGGTGCGGACGATGTTGCAGGAGAGGGCCAGCGCCATGCCGCCGAGGAGCAGGGCGGCGCGGCGGAGCAGGGAGTAGCGGAAGAGTTCCCCCAGGAAGAGGGCGACCATCACGGTGGATTGGAGGGAGCGTATGCCGCTGCACGCGTCCTCGACCCCGACGACCCCGGCGCCGGTTTCGATGGTGGTGCCATGCCGGATGCAGGGGGAGCCGAGTAACCCGGAAAGCTCGGTGCTCAAGGCGGCGTTGGCTTCGGAGAGCCAGGCGATGAGCGGGGCTTCGAGGCGCATCGGCCAGGGGACGGCCACCAGGAAGAAGAGCACAGGGAAGGTGAAGTGCCTGACCCAGCCGCCGCCGCCCAGCAAGCGGAGGCCCAGGAGCGTGACGCCGACGGTCGAGCCGGCGAAGATCCAGCCGGCGAAGCGCCAGGCGGGGATGACTTCCAGGGCGAGCGCGCCGAGGAACAACCCGAGCCCGCAGAGGGCGAGCAGCAACCGGGTCGGTTTGCCCGGGGCGGCGGGCTGAGGGGCGGGCCGGGATGGCCACCGTTCAGCGAGCAAGGCGAGGCAGAAGCAGGGAACCAACCAGCCGAAGCGGTAGTGCTCGTTGCTCTGCCAGAGTGTGCCGAGCCGATAGACGGTGTAAGCCCAGAGGGCCAGGAGCAAACCGGGCAGTAGCCAGCGGGCGGCGGGTCCAGACGGGCGGGCGGGATGGTTCTCGGCCAGTGAAGCTTTCACCCTAAATCGGAAAGTATGAAGTATGAAGTATGAGGTATGAATGAAGACGGAGCCCAGCGACCTCTTTCATAATTCATACTTAACAGTTACCTTTGCGTTAGCTTTCACGTTTCACGTTTCACGGCCCGGATGGCCAGCGGCGGGTGGCCAGGGCCACTTCCTCGGGCAGGAGCCGGGCGCGGGAACGCTGGTCCAGGTAGGGTTTAGCCTCGGCGGGGAGGCCGTCCGCGGCGAGGGTGATGCCGTAATAGACCGCGATCGTCGGGTCCTTGAGCTGGTCGGGGGTGATTTGGCGAAACACCTCGCGGGCTTCCAGGAAGCGGCCCTGCTTGATCAGCGACAGGGCGTGCGTGGAGGCGAAGTAGGAATTGGTCGGGGCCGCGGCATAGACGGTGGCGGCGGCCCGCTGCGCCGCCGGCAGATCCCGGTCCAGGAGCAGAGAGTAGGCGGCATAGTTGTTGGCGGCGACGAGATCGGACGGGACTTTTTCGTGGAAGGACTTGGCCACGCGACACAGCCCGGCCGTGTTCTGTTTGCCGAGGTATAACTGAGTGAGGCCGGTGAAGGGCCAAGGCTGGGCCGGGCACTTCTCGACGGCGATCCAGAGGACCTCTTCGGCCCGGGCCTGCCACCCCCAGGCAGCGGCGAAGGCGGCCAACTGGTGGAGGCCCTCCGGCGAGGCGGAGGCCAGGCGCAGCGCGGTCTGCCAGGGGACCACGTCGTCTTCGGGCGGCGATTGTTTCAACGCGGCCCAGGCGATGAGCGCGAGGCGGACCGGTTCGAGGCTGGACCACTGGGAGTTGCGGAGGTAACGCTGGAGTTCCGGCCACTGTTTGAGGGCCCGGTAGGCATCGGCCCGGGCCAGGGGCAGCAATCCCTGTTGGAGGAATTTGGCGGGGAGGCGGTTGAACCAGTCGAGGCACTCGGCGGCGCGGCCGGAGCTGTTGAGCCAATCGGCCAGTTCCTTGGCGGCGAGATAGTTCGTGGACGCGATTTGTTCCGCCTGGGCGAGGCAGGCCGGGAGGTTGGTATCGCCGCGGGCGTTCAGGATGGTGAGGTGAACGGTGCGGTCGCGGAAAACGGATTGGGCGTTGGTGACGAGCTGGGAGGAGAGGGCCTCGGCTCGGGCCATGTCTTTGCGGCCGAGGCTTTCCGCCACCAGCGGGCGAATGGCCCGCGGCCCGATGCGAGGGTGAGGCACCAGCTTTTCCAGCGTGGCGCGGGCCGCATCGTGGGCGGGCGGGTTGGTGGACTGCAACTGGACGATGGCCAGGGAAAGCTGGCTGACATCGTTGGTCGGGTCCAGGCGGAGCACCTCAGCAAAGTATTTCTCGGCCGCGGGCAGGCGGGCGCACTTGACGGCCAGGACGCCCGCGAGACGCTGGTAGGCCACCGACTGCCGGTTGGCGGGCTCGATTTCATTCAGGGCGCGGGTGGCGGTGGTAAACGGGAAAGCCTCGAAGCGCAGCGCCGTTTCGGCCAGGGCCAACCGGTTGGTGAGATTGGGCTGGAGGGCGGCCACGCGTTCGCGCCAGCGCAGGGCCTCGGGGGACCCGTAGGCCTCCGCTACCGCGGCCATCACGCGCATCGCGCCGGGGTTGTCCTGGTTGCGGTCGAGCACCACGCGCGCCGAGTGGACG
>CAIWJG010000711.1 GCA_903912925.1 uncultured Verrucomicrobia subdivision 3 bacterium
ACCGCAGGCTGAACGGGAGCCATTCCCCTTTCTGCATTCTTCCTTCTTCCTTCTGCATTCACCCTTTGGCCTCGGCTTTGCTCCCTCTCCTCCTTTGGAGGAGAGGGTTGGGGAGAGGAGGCTGTTTGTCTCACCTTGAGCGCGACTTGGTATAGAGGCTAAAGGCTGAATGCTAAAAGAGGGGGAACTGACCGCAGGCTGAACGGGAGCCATTCCCCTTTCTGCATTCTTCCTTCTTCCTTCTGCATTCACCCTTTGGCCTCGGTCAAGTTCAGCGGCAGAGGAGCAGCGAGAGTCCGGTGCCGAGGATGACCACCCAGAGAATGTTCACGCCCAACCGCAGCGCGGCGAAGGCGGCGGCTGCCAGCGCAAGATGCGGGACGTCCCACCTCACGCTTTGAGCGAAGCGGATCGCGACCATCAGCAGCAGGCCGGGAAAAGAACAGAGTGCGCCGCCGATGAGCTTCGCAAAAGCGGGAGAAGTTCGGAGACGCTCAAAGTGTGGCGCCATCGCGACCACGATTAGAAACGACGGCAAGAATACTCCCACAGTGGCCACGATTGCCCCCAGGGTGCCATGAAGCAGGTAGCCGACGAAGGTGGCGGTGATCACAATCGGTCCGGGCGTTACCTGACCGAGAACGATGCCATCGAGCAGCGCCGGACCGTCCAGCCACTGGCGCACGGCGACAACCTCCGTGAACAGGAGCGGCACGGAGGCGAACCCTCCGCCGAAAGCAAACAGATCAATGCGAAACATCATCACCGCCAGCTCGTAGAGTTGTCGCTGGGCCAGGAACAAGACGGCCAGGAGTGCTGCCGCCACGCCGAGGATGGCCAGCACGGGCTTCGTTGTAGCCGGCATGGCGGCAGGAGCAGCCCCGGTGGGAGCAACCGAAGCGTCTTCCTTTATGAGCCAGAAGCCCAACAACGCGGCCGAAATGACCACGAGGAACGGGTTGATCCCCCAACCATATAATGCCACCGCCAGACCGGTAATCAGCACCTGCCGCCAGTGTTTCAAAGTGGTCCAGCCAAAGGAGACGGCGGCGTTCGCAACGATCGCTACGACGATAGCCTGCAACCCGCTGAAGGCGGAAACGACTCCCGGCAGGCTGTGCGTGCGAGCATAAACGGCGGATAGCGCCAGCATCAGCCCAAAAGCCGGCAGCCCGAACCCCACAAAACTGACCGCTGCGCCGGACACCCCCCGCACGCTCAGCCCGACATAAGCCGCCGTCTGCATCGCCGTCGCGCCCGGCACGGCCTGGCAAAGCGCCACGCCGTCGTCGAACCTGCGGGCGTTGAGCCAGCCCTTCCGGTCCACCGCCATCTGCCGGATGTAGGCGACCATGGCGGGCCCGCCGAAGGCCGTCGCGCCCAGCTTCAAAAAGGAGACAAAAAGGGCGCTCAGCGACGGCGCCACGTCTGGCTGCCGCTGCTTTGATTCCTGCGTACCGGGTTCTGGCCTGCTCGCGCTCATTCGCGCTTTGTGATTGAACAATCGGCGTCGGCCTCAATCCGCTTGCCTACGTTGAAGCGTATCGTGATCGAAGCCCCCGAACAAAGCAACCGCCCAACGCCACCAGGACGATCATCGTCGGCACGATGTGCCCATATACCCGGCCCACCCGCCAATTGAGAATATCCTCGGCGCGGTAGGCCAATGCGTAGGTTCGCTGCTCATAATCCCCCTCCCAATCCACCAGCGTGCCCGACCGGCCCACCGAAATCATTTCCCGCATGACGTTCTTCGCGTAGCCGAACAACGACGTGCCCAACATGTCGGCATCGTTGCTGAACCGGGCCATCGCCTTCCCAATCCCATCCTGGCTCTCGGGGATCTTCACGAATGGTGCCTTGCGGAACACCAGCGACAGGCATAAGCGCGTGCATCGACCACGATTCGCGAAGTGAACGTTCCCACACGGGCCACTAACTCGTGGCGGGCTTGGGAAGCCGACTCAGCATGTGTGCTGTTAGCAGGCATCGTTCGCGTTTCAGCTTTTCCGCTCTTCACGCTGCGACGCTACCACACGTTTTTCGCGCATCAGCCAGGCCCCACAAGCCCACTAGGAAGCATTGGGAAGCATGGGCACCTCATTGGGAACCATTGGGAGGAGCTGTAAATTAATTCGTGTAAGTGGCCAAACGAAAGGACAATGAAATATGGCCATTACCGATGCAGTTTTGAACGAACTACTTAAAGACTATCAGAAGCCCGAAGATTTGTTGGGCAAGGACGGACTGCTCAAGCA
>CAIWJG010000712.1 GCA_903912925.1 uncultured Verrucomicrobia subdivision 3 bacterium
AAAGCTGAAATTGGGAAAGCAGAAAGCAGAAATATGAAACGACGGAATGGAAAGCGCGGGCCTTTGGATTTCTGCTTTCTGCTTTCCCAATTTCAGCTTTTCCCCAGAAGAACTCTCTGCGAACCTCTGCGCCTCTGCGTTAATGGGTGAGCTGGCGGAATCGGATTTCGGGCTTCGGATTTCCTTCGGTTTTCGGTTTTCGGTCTTCGGATTTCCGGCTCCGCCAGTCTTCCGCCCCCTCCCCCTCCCCCCTCCGGCATGAGTAAACATACCTATGCCGAAAGTGTGATCCTACCTATTGCAATCACCGGGGGGGAATGGTGCAGAATATATGTAGTATGCAAAACAGCACTGCGCCGCGAAAGACGCTCCTGGTCGTGGATGATAATCCTGACTGGGCGCCATTGGTGCAGGCCCTGCTCGGTTCAGAATACCATATCATCCAGTGTCTGAACGGCGCGGAAGCGGTGGCGGCTTATGCGCAACACCGCCCAGACTGGGTCTGGATGGACATCTCGATGCCCGGCGTCAACGGCTTCGCGGCCACCCGGGCGCTCCTGGCGCGGTGGCCGGAGGCCCGCGTTGTGTTCGTCACGCAGCACGACGAAAAGGAGTTCCGCCACGAAGCCGCCAGCCTTGGCGCCGTCGGCTATGTGTTGAAAGACCACCTGGCCGACGCCGTGGACCTGCTCAGTCGTGAGCCGGCCCCCACCCTCAGTCCCACCGCCGCCATGCAAAACGGATCACCCTGTCGGCCCGCCACCAGATGAACCCAAAAACCCCAGTTGAATCAACGCAAAGGCACTGCAAAGGCGCGAGGATTTCGGCTACTGAGTGCCATCACCCGTTGGCTTTCTACATTCTACATTCTGCCTTCTGCATTCTCCTGGGCCTGGTGCTGCTGGCCGCTTCCTGCGGCAAGCGCCCGCCCGCGCCCGATCCCGAGATCGTGGCCCGCGTCGGGGATACCGCCATCACCCGCGCCCAGGTGCTGCGAGCCTGGGAACGCCGCCAGCGCGGTACCGCCCCACTGGCCGCCGCCACAGTGCTGGCCGACCTGGTGGACGAGGCCGCCGGTTATGCCCAGGCCCAGCGCAGTGGCTTCCTCGATAAGCCCGACACGCAGATCGCCTTGCGGCAATGGGTGGCCACCCGCTATCGCGAGGAAACTTACCGTGACCTGGCCGCTTCGCCTGAACCCAGCGAGCGCGAACTGCGCGAAGCTTACGCCGAGCACACCAACTCCTTCGTCCGCCCGCCCGTGCTGAACCTGGCCGTCATCCTCCACGAAGTGCCGCGCACCGCCACTGCCGAGAAACGGGCGGAAGCCCGGCAAATCGTCGCCGGCTGGCGGACGGACATCCTGGCGGCCACCAACGCCAGCCGCGCCTTTGGGCAGGCGGCCAGCGCCCATTCCGACGACTCCGCCACCCGCTACCGCCGCGGCGAAATCGGCTGGCTCAGCCACGCCGAGCTGGGCGCGCGTTTGGCCCCGGAGGTGGTCGCCGCCGCCGCCTTGCAGGAATCCGGCGCGCTCAGCGAGCCGCTGGCCGGGCCGAAAGGTTTCTATCTGGTTCAAGTGCTGGGCCGGCGCGGGGCCGAGGTTCGCCCCTTTGCCGAGGTGGCGCCAATCCTGCGCCATCAACTCCGTGAGGCCAAGCGCCTGACGAGCGAAACCCAACTGCGGGTGGCCCTGCGCAGTGGGCTGGACATCCGCACCAACCTCGCGGTGCTGCAAAATCTGGCCCTTACCAACCGCCCCACCACGCCGCCGTCGGTCATGCCCAAAGGATGAACCCTGCTTATCCGGTTGCTTGTCAGAATTGAAAAGCCTTGAAATGAAGATGAACGCAGAGACGCAGAGGAACGCGGAGAAACGCAGAGAGAATGAAGCCTCTGCG
>CAIWJG010000713.1 GCA_903912925.1 uncultured Verrucomicrobia subdivision 3 bacterium
CGATGTTGGATGTTCGATGTTCGATGTTGGATGTTCGATGTTGGATGTTCGATGTTGGATGTTCGATGTTGGATGTTCGATGTTGAGATCCTTCGGCCTTCGGATTTCGGCCTTCGGTCTTCGGATTTCAGGGCTACAGAACATCATCTTCCCTCAACTGGCCGGACTTTGGAGCAGCCCTGCCCGGCGTGGGATGACTGCCATTTACCGTTTGAAGGTCCAGCGGTTTTGACTTATGCTGGGCATAGTGGCCGATCGTGATCGCGGCGTGCAGGACCCTGCGTTGGGGCTGGACGTCTAATACCGGCTCGGTGGCCGGAGCGTGATCAGGGATCGACCTCAAACAAAACCAAATTGCTCAGTAGAATCAATTAGTATATGAAACGCACCCTTATCGCGGCCGTGTTGCTAACCGGCCTGCTTGCCGTTCAGGCCCAGGAAAAGATGTCCCGGCAGGAAACGCTCCAGATCGCTTTCTACACCAGCTTAGACCTGAAGGCGATGCTCAACACTCCCATCCCAACCGATCCCGATGTCAAGCGCCCCGTGGCGATCAAGGACGGCGACTACGGCGGCCTGGTCCTGCCGGAGACCAAGCTCAGCGCCGACACCTTTGCCGACGCCAGCAAGGAGGCAAAGTCGGTGGGGCAGATCTGGCTGCGCGGTCTGGCGCCGATGAATGCGGGCGAGGTCGTGCCGGCCTCCAAGCTGCGCACGGTGCATGTGAATGCGGGGGGCCAGGAGGCCGATGCGGTGTGCTGCGCCCTGGGCGTGTGCAAGGATGCGAATGGCGGATTGGAGTTGCTCGTTTACGGCAAGGATAAGGAACCGGTGACGCGAGTGGCGCTGAAGTCCATCTCCGGCCAGCAGGACAACCCGATTGAATTGTCGGCTGAGCGGAAGGATGATAGCGGCGTGCTCACCTTGAAGTTCCTGGGCAAGTACGAGGCGGCTTTCTCAGTCACCGCGCCTGAGCAATAGAGAGGCGCGGCAACGCTCGTGTCATTAACACCTCACTTGGGTGGGGTGTAAGGCGCCCACGTGATCTACAACCGCTTCAGCGGTTTAGAGTCCCCGCATGAGCATTTCCCGCCCAGGTCCGCGCTGCTTGGCTGCTCGTGGCGGCACTGACCGCCTCGGGCGCAGCCCGGCTTCGTTTCTCGGAAAGGGGTTCATCAAACTGGAGTCTCCCGCGCGCCTCATGCGGCCGGAGCTTGCCCACCTGCTTCGGGCCTGGATTCGAAGCGAACCAGGGGGCGCGGCGGTGAGAATGAAGCTCCGGGACAACGGCTTCTTTCCCGAGAGCTCGCTGGGCGTGCCGTGGTCGGAAGAGCGTCCGGCCACCGGGCAGTGGCAACCGGTGGTCCTCCAAGGGAAACCACCCCGCAGCAAGATGAAGCACTATTACGTCGAGTTGGAGATCGCCGGGGAGAACCAGACGGTCTGGCTGGACGGGCTTTACGTGGGTGAATAGACCGGCGGCACGAACCAGGCGGCGGCCCTGGCCAAGCTCCACCCGGCCAGCGTCGTCCTGAAGCCTGAAGTAGGCGCCATGCGCCTGGGCACGACCGCCACGCTTGTCAACCGCAGCAACGTCTCGAAGCTCGTAACCCTCAGCGTGGGTCCCCAGTTAACCCCGGGCGGGAAGTGAACCGGCCAGGCGAAGTCTTGCGGCGTGACTGGAACCCAAGATCTGACCACGGAGGGAGACTGGAGAAAGGAACCGGGGTGTGCGGGTGCGAAGCGAGGGCATGTTGGGCGCTTTGCAGCAACGGTAGTGCTATGGTAGTGCTACGCCTGGTGACCCCCACCTCGAGCCCTGGTGCCGGGGATGCACTCCCAGCGCGAGCAGGTACCAATGGTTGCCCGATGCGGAGCCACTATGAAGTTCCCGGATCGCCTTCAACCGCCAGGTCCCCCACCGCGTCGCTTTAGGGCTCAGGCGAAACGGAGCCAACAAAGCCCCCCCGACGCTAGCATCGCTGCCAACGCGCCTTTTGGTTCAGTGTGAGTGCTAAAATAGATCAAATACTTTATTGACACCACAAGCTACTCATAAGAAGTTCATCCATGTAATATGGAAATTAACTTATGTAGTAAGTTGGAAAAATATCCCCTGTTGAACTGCTCATGAAAATAACCAAATACTCCTCCACAAAATCATTCACCCGCTTTGCGGATTTTTGGGCCGGGCGTGCCTTCCGGGCAGCCGGCGAAATCGCGCTAATTCTCCTACTGGGTGCGAGTACGCCGCGCCTAACCGCCCAGTCGTACAACTTCAATTCTGGCAACGATAGTGGCTGGAACCACTATAATTTGCAGGAATTTCTAACTGGGGGCCCGGCCGTCCCGCCCGGGGCCTCGCTCTACGGCGTTACGTTTACTAATGGATACAATGCTACGCCCAGCTTCACGTTCCCGTCGGACGGCGCTGGCGGGAACCATTACCGAATACAAAGCCCAGCCATAAACTACGATTACTGGAACCTCACGCCCCTTCCTGGACTCAGCGGAAATGGCGCAGGCCCTTCGCGGGCGGCGAGTTACCCGTCAACCCTGTATTTGAACCAGTATGTAGTAGGCGTAGATATAGTGGCATTTAACCCAACGTGGAACCATTACTTCGGGCCGATCGCGCTCGCGCAGAACATCGGCCTGGGCACTTCCATCGGTTATGGTGGCCTGTACGGCGTGGCTAATAAAAACATGTACCTTCACGCAATAGTGGGAGAACAACCCAATCCGGTAGGGCAACTGGCGAATCATGATGTGGTCCTAAAGTCAGGCCACCAATACCGATTGGTAATGAGCAGTCATAATGGCCAGACTCAACTGCTCCAGTTGTTTGATAAGTCGCAGCCGACTAACAGCCCGTGGTTGTCGGTCATTGCTATCGATGCCACTTACTATGGTCAACCCGGTGTCTGTGGTCTGCTCACCTATAACTACGATGAACCTCCGCCGAACGAGAATCCTGGAAACTCAACCACCGGGACCGACGCTACGTTTGACAACTACGCCGCGTATGCGCCGTTGGCTTCGCAGAATCCATCTTTGTGGCCTGCCACGGTGACGGACCTGTATCCACCGCCCGGCGGCAATCCGTCTGAGTTCCAGCCCACGGTGAAGGTGGGAATTCTTGATCGTGAAACGCAGGTGAATAGCAGTTCGATTGTCCTCTATCTGGACGGCAGTTTAGTTCCGAACGGCTCCTTGACTATCGACATCACCGGCGTCCACAAGCCGCAGAACCCGATCACTACGGACTTCGCCGGGGCGACCGTTACTTACCTTGTGCCCAGCGTATATCCGGCCGGTTCGGTGCATTCCACCGCCGTCGTATTCTCCGACGACCAGGCCATCACACACTCGAACTACTGGACCTGGACCACCGTACCTACCCTGTGGGCCACCAACAGCCTGGCAGTCGGCAGCCTCACCTTACCGGGCTTTGACGCCCGGATGGTCCAGAGTGCCGCTGCCGGCCTGGGAGGAAACAACGGCACCAGCCTGCAAGGCGATCTTGTCAACTGCGTGGCCTCAGCGCAGGCCGTGCTGGCTGGGCAATACACCGTGGACCTGACTTCTACCAATTGGGTCCAGCTTGTCGCCTGGGCCAATAACGGGACGGACAGTGGGGCCGTAACCAATTTCCCGGGGTTGTGCATACCGCCAGCCAACCCCTATAGTTTCGCCGTCGAGGCCTTCGCCTACCTGCGCCTGACCGCCGGTCAGCATACGTTCTATGTGGACAGCGATGATGCCGTCGGAATTTACTCCGGCACTAACCTTAAGGACACTTCAAATGTCTTGGTCCAACAGGACTGGGGTGGGAACACGACCTTTAATTTCTTCGTCGAGGCGGACGGGTTATATCCTTTCCTCATTATTTACGAAGAAGGCCATCCCGGCGCGCACTGCGTGCTGAAGAGCGGAAGTTCATCCGGCCCGCTGGTAAATGATCTTGCCAATGGCGGCATCCCGGCCTTCTATCCGCTGGCGGTGAAGTCGGCCACTGCCGTTGCGGGGCCTTATACGGTCGATG
The DNA here is from genome assembly GCA_903912925.1 of uncultured Verrucomicrobia subdivision 3 bacterium. Classification (GTDB taxonomy): domain Bacteria; phylum Verrucomicrobiota; class Verrucomicrobiia; order Limisphaerales; family UBA8199; genus PALSA-1440. Next base: position 4,046 of record CAIWJG010000713.1, read on the forward strand.
CCGCCGCCAATGCCGCGAACGCACTAAGCACCGCCGCCGTAGCCTGTGATGGCTCGGGCACCGTGCGTAATCGGTCACTGACTGGTGGAACCATCACCCTTACGCCCGCTCCCGGAGCACCAAAGTATTATCGCCTGGATGGGCCGCGGGTGAGCAAGATTACGAGCATCCAGAAGTCCGGGGCGGACCTGGTGATCAATTTTAATTATCAGTAAGGCGTCTCTCAGGCCCACTCGAACCGACTGGCCTTTGACCGTCTAACACGCGCGCTGGAGGGGTGATGACTCCTCCAGCGCGCTCTTTTAATAGGGGCGCTAGACCGTCCCGCGGCCCCCAAGGGAGCCGCCCCGGACTCTCGCCGTAGCTCTTAGTCCGGGGCCAGAGCTACCGGTGAGGATCCCTTGTGGCTATGGTGGTGCAAAGCTGGTGTTGCGGGGTATGGAGCCGGCAGCCAGGGAAAGCGTGGCCATCCCGGCGAAAACACCAAAGAAGCTAAGTCCCCCGCCACGTCGCCCCCAAGCCCAACCGTAACGGCACCAATAGAATCCCGGACCCAAGCATCTCAGCCAATGCGCCTTTCATTTGCCCCGGAGGCAGCCAAATCGCAACCGCTTTTCCCTCACCGATCACCTCAACGACTCCGGGCCGGAAGGCGCAGCGCAGCTCAACCCGAAACACGGCACGGAGCCTTTTCTAAATATCCGTGTCAGAGGGAAAACTGTAGGGGGTCATCGGGTCCCCTTCGAGTGCCCGCGCGAGGGTCCCCTCGACCATCGGGAAAGATGCCAGGTCCCGGCGGGAGATCGAATGATGACTGGGCTGGGTTTTCGAAAAAATCATGTTGCGCTTCACTTGTGACAGAAACCGCGCCTGCGAGCAATCCAGTTGTTGGAAGTAGCGGAACGGACGCTTGTCAGAGCACGGCCTTTCGAGGTAGAGAATGGGGGTGCTGAAGTTCACAACCTCCTCAAGCTGACTGGTGATTTGGTGAAGATCAAAATGCCCAGGCTGGCGACGAAATCCAACCCCGCACTGACGAAGGCGACTGCCGCTAGGGGAGCGCGGGCGCGTTTCCCAGTGTGGCTGCTGGCCGTATTGCTGGTGCTGGTGACGATAGCCCTTTACTGGCCGGCGACGGGCTATGATTTCGTGAACTACGATGATCCGGAGTATGTCACTGCGAATCCGCAAGTTCAGAGCGGCTGGAATTGGGAGGGGGTAAAGTGGGCTTTCTTGAGCCCGGTGTGCGCTAACTGGCACCCCCTGACGGTACTGTCCCACATGCTGGCCTGCCGGACGTTCGGTTTGCACCCCTGGGGACATCATTTGACCAATATCCTGCTGCACGCCCTCAACGCGGGGCTGGTCTTCGCATTGCTGCAACAGATGACGGGCGCGATCTGGCGGAGTGTCCTGGTGGCGGCGTTATTCGCCCTTCATCCGCTACGGGTTGAATCGGTCGCCTGGGTGGCGGAACGAAAGGATGTGCTCAGCGGCTTCTTCGGCCTGCTCGCGCTGATGGCTTACGTGCGCTACGCGCAGAGGCCAGTAATCAGTAATCAGTGGTCAGTGATCAGTCTTCAGTCTTCAGGCGTGCCCGCTCCACACGATGGGCCGCGGACTCCGGGCCACCGATCACTCTTCTACCTCCTTTCCCTTGGCTGCTTCGCCCTGGGCCTGATGAGCAAGCCGATGCTGGTGACGTGGCCGTTCGTGATGTTGCTGCTGGATTACTGGCCGCTGGGGAGAAGGCAGAAGGCACAGGCGAGGGACACGCACCACGCACCACGCACCACGCACCACGCTTCCCCTTTCACTGATCAATCGCAAATCGCAAATCGCAAATCGGAAATCCTGCTCCCCCTGCTCGTAGAAAAGCTCCCCTTCTTTGTCCTCGCGGCGTTGGTGAGCACCGCCACCTTCGTCGTGCAGAAGCAGGGAGGCGCTGTGAAATCAGTAGTAGACTTCTCACTCGGCGCGCGCGCCGGTAACGCCCTGGTGTCGTATTGCCGCTATCTGGGGAAGCTGTTCTGGCCAAAGGAGTTGGCCGTCTTTTATCCGCACCCCGGGGATTGGCCGCTGGGGAAGGTACTGCTGGCGGGAGCGGTGATCGCGGGCATTTCGGCGGTGGTGTGGGTACAGCGGCGGCGGTATCCCTTCTCGCTGGTGGGGTGGCTATGGTTTGTCGGGATGCTGGTGCCCATGATCGGACTGGTGCAGTCGGGCGGGTGGGCGATGGCGGATCGGCATACTTATCTTCCATCACTGGGGGTGCTGATCCTCACTGTCTGGGGCGCGGGCGGCTTATGCCGAAGCTGGTGGTATCAGGCGCTGGCGTCGTCCGTTGCGGGTGGCGTGGCGATCCTCCTCTGCCTCGCGCTAACGCGGCAACAGCTCGGGCATTGGAAGGACAGTGAAACCATCTTCGTACATGCGCTTAAAGTCACTGCAAATAATTACGTTGCGCACATCAACCTCGGCAACGCCCTTGACGAGCAAGGGCGGATTGACGAGGCAATCACCCAATTCCAGGAGACCATCCGCCTGATACCGAACTATGCCATGCCGCACTACAGTCTTGGCGTTGACCTCAGCAAGAAAGGTCGAATGGACGAGGCGATCTGCCAATTTCAGGAATGCCTCCGCCTCAAACCCGATTACGTGGCGCACAACAGCCTCGGCTACGCCCTCCAGGAGAAAGGCCAAACGGACGAGGCAATCCGCCAATTCCAGGAAGCCATCCACCTCAATCCCAACTACCCCATGGCACACTACAACCTCGGACTCGCCCGCCTAAGGGAAGGTCGAGCCGACGAGGCAATCCGCCAATTCCAGGAAGCCATCCGCCTGAGGCCTGATGATGCCGACGCCCACAACAACCTCGGCTACCTCCTCCTCAAGAACGGTCACTTCGACGAGGCGGTCACCCAATTCCAAGAGGCCATCCGTCTGAACCCGAATCACACCCCGGCCCACAACAATCTCGGCCTCGCCTTCGCCGGGTACGGCGAAACCGACGCAGCCATCCAACAATTCCAAGAAGCCATTCGCCTCAAACCGGATTTCGCCGAGGCCCGCCGCAACCTTCGGAACGCCCTCCTCAAGAAGGGCCAAACTGACGGGCCTGCGACGCAATAAGTGGCCCAAACAGGAGTTCCCCTTAACAACCCGCAGGGTTGGCAGGGGGTAGCCGGTGGTCGTTCGGGGCGAGCGGGAAACGACAACCGGAAAGTGGGTTTCTGGCTCACGCGCCCCTGCCGGAGTGCATCACCTTCCTTGCCGTTATCGGGAGGTCGCCGCCCCAAAGCCCCCCCCCCGGCGACCTCCGGCTACCTTCTGCCAACCCTCCGGGTTGACCGAGCGAGAATCTCCGACGTGCCAAGCCGCCATGAGGGCACTCCTGATCAAAAAAAAAGATGAAATTAACTTTTGACGGCTAGAAGAGATGGTGCGATAAATCGTTTAGTAATCTAGTAGAATATTAACATACCAACATTAGACTGGATATGAAACTAACCAAAACCTCCTCCCAGACATCACTTTTTCGCAAGGCGAATTATTGGGTCCGGACCACCTTCACGGCAGCCTGCGTTGCCGCGCTGGTTGGTCTGGCGTCAGTTCTCAGCGTGCAAGCCTACGTGCTGGACAACTTTAACGCGGGCACCCGAACCGGGTGGACCGATACTCCCGGCCTTTGCGGCACCTTCAGCCAGTCGGGAGGGCAGTTCCAAATAGCAAACACGTGCCCCAATGCGCTGGCCTACAGCACCAAGACCTCCCAGAGTTTCGCCAACGCCTCCAACCAGACGCTGGAGTTCCGGGTCGATGTGATCACGGTGGTTCCAGGCGCCGGCAACGCAGTCCCCGTGGCCATCCTGGCTTGGCTGCCCAGCGGGGCGGTCCCAGGCAGCGGCACCACGGGATACAGCCTACAGGCCACCGCCGCAGGCGTGACCCTCCTACATGGCGCGACGGTCCTGGGCACGACCACCTACACCACCACCGATGCCACCAACAACCAGAACACGACCCTGGTGCTGCGGATGACGGCGCCTGGTGGCGGGGGCGCGGGCACCATAGACGTCAACGCCCGGATTTACCGTCAAACGGGCTCCCTCCCGATGCAAACCAACTTGTTGGTCCGGGTGTGGGAAACCACCCAAACGGTCACCGACAGCACCGGCACCGCGGGCTACGCGGCCCTGGGAGTCAAGAGCGGCGCTTCGGGCGCCGACAGCGTCAATTTCGACAACCTCCAGGACTTCGTGCTGAGCGACACGGTGCTGGACGATTTCAGCGTTAATGATCTAGCTGCCAATTATTCCGTGACCGCTGGAGGCCCTATCGGCATCGCCGCCGTCTCGGGCGGCCAACTGGAGTTAGCTACTTATACAGCGAACACCACCCTTTACGTTGCCGCGCGACGAACGACGCCGAATTTCGTCATCACTGACGGCTCCCGACTCGAGATGGCCGTGGATGTTGTCAACAATAAGCGCGGGCCGGTGGATACCAGTGCCTTTGCCTCGCTTTCCTTCACTCCATCCACGGACGACTCGGGTATTGGTTACCTCCTCGGTTACCATGACGGCGCGGGCGCGTATGGCTTGTCTATGGGAAAAGCTTATGGGGAGTGGTGGGCGAATCAGCGGGCGTACACTTATACTCTTGGCACGGGCGCTCCGGTTCCACCCTCCAATCCAGGCAAGCAGATGCGGCTGATCGTCAACATGACTGGCGAAGGCACGAGCTGCCGGATTGAAAACCGCATCGAGGATTTGAATGTCGGCGTGAACGATCCCGGGCGCATTCTGTATCAGGCCGTCTTTGTCGACACGTCCGCCGCTGACCCGCTCGATACCGGCAACAGCCCGAGATATCCTGACGGGGCGATAGGACCCGCAAGCGCCTTCATGAACATCCCCGGCAGCATCGCGCTGTATGCCTTCTATGGCGGGAGCGGCTCTGCGCCCTACGGCTCCGACATCGTATTTGACAATTTAACCGTGAACCAGACGACGCCACCTAACCTGCCGCCGGCGATTAGTGCAGTCTTCCCTCCCGACCGGTCAAACTTTGTCAACGTCGCCTCTTCCGCCGTCACGTTCCATGTGACCGACGACACCAGCATACCTGTCAACAACGTCGGTCTGACCTTGAACGGCGTCACGTACGCCAACGGGTCGGGAGCCACGGTCGCGGGGACGACCAAAAGCGTGACCTTTACCCTCAACGGCCCGCTCCTGGCCGATACATTCTATAGCGGCTCGATCCAGGCCACGGACAACGTCGGCGCCGTAATCATCTTCCCCTATTCCTTTGACACGTTCCGAACGAACGCGGGCACGTGCTACACGATCGAGTCCGAAGACTACAACTTCTACGACACTTACGTTACCCTCATGCCCGGAGCGTTCATTGACAACCCACTCCTGTACCCCAACGGCTACGGACCCTTCGCGGACGGCTACGTCGGTCAGGTCGGGTATGCCGAAGTTGACTTTCATGACGCCCGAACGAGCAGCGACAGCGCTTCAACTTACCGTCCGAGCGACCGGCCGCGCACGGCCGACGCGGGTGACGGGCCGCGCAGTCAGTACGCCCTCGCGAGCGCGACCTGGGGCACACCTGTCCCGGAAGTTGCCTTGGTGGATCGGCAAAACGGTGACTGGAATAACTACACCCATAATTACCCGGCCGGCTGGTACCATGCCTACCTGAGGCTTTCGCAATTTGCCCTCGATAATTCCGTGATTGGCTTGCAGCGCGTGACAAACCCCACGCAAACGAACGGCATCGGCCAGACCGCGGTCGATCTCGGCGTATTCCTCGGCCATGTGACGGGGTACGATATTTACGACACTGTGCCACTTACGGACGGCGTTGGTAATTCGCTCCTGGTTCATTTCACGGGCGGCGTGGACACGCTGCGCGTGACCAATACTATGGTGCAAGGCCCCAATTCCGGCGTGGGGCAGAATTACCTGGTGTTCGCGCCCGCTGCGGCCCCGGGTCCGCAACCACCTTACGTTTCGCAGGTGACTCCGGCTAATGGTCAGGTCCTGGGGGTCGGTGCGCCAAACACAGGTGCTACGATCGTTAATCGGGACACAACCGTGACCATCGGAACCATTCTGGTGCAGGTCAACGGGGTAACGGTTCCGTCTTCTGCAACGGCAACGGCGAGCGGGGCAACGGTCACCTGGACTCCCGTGAGCTCCGTCCCGACGCTGGCCACCAGCCTCATCTTCCAGGATAGCGCCAGCGTGTGGCACACAAACAATTGGACTTACAGCTACGGCATCACCTTGCAGGCGGCCAGCAGCCTGCCGGTCGGCAGCCTGACACAAACAGGCTTCGACGCGCGGTTGGTCAAGAGCTACGATGCCGCCGCCGGCTACCCCACCTACGCGAATATCGGTGTTAGCGGCGCCCTTAATAACAGCGTCGCCTCGGCGCAGTCGCTGCTGGCGGTTCCGTGCCCGTTCAGTGTGAACGTGACGGCCACCAACATGGTCCAGACGGTTAATTGGGGCATCGGCGGGAACGAATACCCGAGCCAAGCCAATTTCCCAGGGCTATGCCTGCCTCCGCCTGACGTCAACAGTTGGGCCGTCGAGATCTTCGCCTACCTGCAACTCGCGGCAGGCATCAATCGCATATATGTGGACAGTGACGATTGCGTTGGACTCTATTCGGGCAGCAATCTGAGAGATACGTCCAATCCTTTCGTTCAAACCACCGGTGTGGTGCACGAGTCCATCGACTACTTGGTCCCGGCAGCGGGGTTGTATCCTTTCCATGTCATTTTTGAGGAGGGAGGCGGCGCCGCCTACCTGCGCCTGCAGTCGGTGAGTCTGAGCGACAATAGCACAAAGTTGCTGGGCGATCCAACCGGCGTCCCGGCCTTCTATCCGCTGGTGGTTAAGTCGTCCTCGTCGCCGAATGGGCCTTGGACGGCTGATGCCGCGGCCAACGCTGGCAATTTGCTGGCGCCTACCGTGAATAATACGCCCTGCTACACCGGGGGCGCGCTGAATAACATCTCGCTGACGGGCGGCACGGTGACCGTCCCGCTCCCGAGTTCGCCAAAGTACTACCTCCTGGATGGCCCGAGAGCGGCCAAGATCACGAGCGTCAAGAAGGTTGGCGCCAACCTGGTGATCACCTATTCTTACCAGTAAGCCGATATCACTTCGGACAACGGCCAGTCGTGTCATAACCTGTAATCACACCCTGGCGGAGTTACGATTCCGCCAGGGTGCTAACCCAAAACAAGCAAAAAAAGACTTGCGTTCAACCACCGCACGTGCATGATAGGCAGCAGAAAACTGGATTACCGTGATGTGCCTGTGTGAACTCAACGAGAAAACGTTTATATATGAAGATCTTACGAATCGTTCCAGAGGTCGGAAACCTGATGAAGCCTGCATTGTGCGCGGGCGCCATTCTGTCGGCAGTCCTTTTAATTGGAGCAAGCGCTCGGGCCTCTGACATCGCTACGATACAAAGCCAGTCCAGCGGCACCTCCGGTCTGACTCTCAATTCGGGTCCGACTGTCACTGCCATCATGTCCCGACCCGGCACGGTTGGCGGCCATACCTACATTTCCTGGGCGGTTCTGGCTCAGGATACGACTGGTTCGATTGACCTGTTCAGTTCCCCGGCCAGTTTCGGGTCTTACGTGCCGGCTGTGGGCGACGTCATAAGTGCTGCGGGCACCTACACTAAGTTTAACCAAATTCCTGAATTCACATCCCTGACCTCGATCAGCCTGACTCTCCGGGGCAATCCGGTGCCCGCCAGCCCAGTCGCCACCATCGGGGGTTTGAACTCGAGCCTGACGATTCCTCAGACCCTTGCTGGCTACCCGGTGCGGCTTGACGACGTCAGTATCTATACGGACTCAGCCGCCACGATCCCGGCCTCGGGCAACTTCACTGCTGCCAATACAACTTTCTACCTCAAGGACGGCGGAAACAACATCATGCCAATGTATTTCTGGTATACGGCATACTCTTGTGACGGAGCGCTGGTCGGCACCCCGATTCCAACCGGACCGGTTGATGTCGTTGGACTCCTGTCGCAATCCGGAAGTTCTGCCGTGCAAATCACCCCCTACAGCTTTACGGCAGTTCCCGAGCCGTCTTCGATCGCGCTGGCGGGCCTGGGCCTGCTGGGCCTGTTGGCGGTCCGTCGCCGCCAGCAGTAACCGCGCAAGCTAAGCAATCGCTTTGAAGGGCGGCCAGCGAACTGGCCGCCCTTTCTGTCTGGCGCGCTGACAGGTGCTGGGCAAGGCGCACTCAACGAGACGGTAACCGCCAGCGGCTAGGATTTCGTGCGCGCTTGAGTTGGCCGGAGCAAGCTTTGGTCCTGTTCGCGCGGAACTGCGGACAAGAATCACCGCCCTCCGCGTCAAAACGCCTGAAGAATGGCTGTTGACTTGTCGTTGGCGGCGCGGAGGGCCTCTATCCCCTCCACATCCTCTATCGGGAAAGTGGCGGCTCGGCCTATCTCCAGAACTCCTGACATAGGCACGAAATCCCGTTGCGTAGTTTTCCGCAGTTTTGACCCCGAGAATGCGATTCGCGTGCGGGGATTCTGCCAGTGCGACGCTTTGCACACGCAAAGACTTGTGACACACTCCCGCCGAAC
>CAIWJG010000714.1 GCA_903912925.1 uncultured Verrucomicrobia subdivision 3 bacterium
CCGGGTGAGGGCACCCGGCCTACATCCCCCGCAAAACCGCCCGCTTGTAGGCCGGGTGCCCTCACCCGGCGTTCCCATCTCCTCCATAATGAGAATAGCTGCATGTGCCCCCCGTCGTCGCCGCGTCCTGGCCGGTCCAACAAACCACATGGCTCTTAAGGTAGTGGAGTGCAGAGCACCGCCTGCTGCACCCGGCAAAACAGCAACCAATGGAAAAAGGCAACGACATGCCGGCTGAATGGATGGTTCTGATCAACCCCATGGCTGGCAACCATAAGGGCCGTGACGACTGGGGGAAAATCTCCCTCTTGCTGGATCGTCACAAGTTCACGTATCAGCACCACTTCACGGAGTATCCGCGGCACACCATCGAATTGACCCAGGATTACCTGCGACAGGGTTATCGCAACTTCATCATTGCCGGGGGTGATGGATTTCTCCACGAGGCGGTGAACGCCATCTTTACGCAGACGGACGTAGATCCCCGGCTCGTCACCCTGGCCATGATTCCCGTGGGAACCGGCAACGACTGGGTAAGGACGTTCAACATCCCTTCGGACTACGAAGCTGCCATTCAGATTATCAGGAAGCGAAAAGCGCTGAGGCACGATATTGGGCGGGTCTTCTACCATGTGAACGGGGAGGAGCGGTCATCGTACTTCATCAACATGTGCGGCTTGGGGCTGGATGCGGAGGTGAACAAAAGAGTCAGTGCCGACCGCGAAAGACGCGAGCTGGGCCACTTGAAGTACCAGTATCATATCTTCAGCGCCCTCATGGGCTATACCCCCACCAGGATGACGATCGTCATTGATGGAAGAGAAATCAGCCATGAGGTGCTCAGCATGAGCCTGGGCATCGCGCAATACAACGGCGGCGGGATGAAGCAGTTGCCTTTTGCGGTGCCGGATGATGGCGTATTCGACCTCAGCGTCATCAAGAAGGCTTCCAAGCTAAAGGTGCTGCGCTCAACGCCTAAACTCTACGATGGTTCCTTTGTCGAGTTGCCGGAAGTGGCCACCTATACCGGCAAGGCTATCCAGATCAAATCTGAGCCTAAATGCTCGGTTGAAGCCGATGGAGAGAACCTGGGGGAATCGCCCTTCCGCTTCGAGATCATCCCGCAAATACTTAACGTAATTGTCGCCTAAGGCGAGGACTCACTCTTGCTTGCGAGCATCTTTTAGCCTAACGCCCTGGGTCAGGCGCGCTGGGCCACTGGCTCAGAAACTCACAAGACGCGCAATCCAGCGTCGCCTGCACCCAGATGTTAGGAGCTGGTCTCATGCATTTTCTGGTAGCCCAGCTCGGTCAAATAAAGGTCGAACTCACCCTTTTTGACAAGGAGGCCGTTCTCCACCAGACAGTGAAGCCCTTCGGGGACGTCCTCCTTGCTCGCGCCAAACATCTCCACGAGATGGGCGAGGCTCCCAATCTTGATAACCTGCTTGGGGGTAAACTTGAACATGGCGAACACCTTTAGAAGTGCGTCTGCCGAATCTTGCGCGCGATTTCCCATGGTGCTCCTAACGTTCGCGGTCAGGCAGGGCGGGCCAAGCGCGTCCAGCACGCCACAGAGCGCCGACCCCGCCCTTGCCTGCACCGCGCTTGTTCGGCATTCCTGTCATGTGGTCCGCGAAATCGTGCTCGCTGTAAGCCCCTCGGGGAATTCGTCACGCTCAAAGCTGGCGTAGGCAGTCCCAACCGCCCAATCCGGAATACCGAGGACGCGGACAATGTCGGCGTGGCGCTCAAATGCGAAGACGTAGCCATCGTCGTCGTAGGACGACTTCCGCAGGACGGCCTCCAGCGCCGTCTGATCGCCCGCTCCGAACGCTTGGCACAGGCGCTTGGCATCACCGCCTGCTGGAGCGGAAGGCTCGGCTGACGGGTCGAAGTAACCCGGCGACGAATCATACTCGTCCGCCAGCTCGCCGCCCAGGTAGAGCTGGTACCAGAGAATGTCGTCGTCGTGATTCAGGACGGCCAGCACGGGACAGCGCAACTCCCGTGATAGTCGCGACGCAAGCTCGGTGATTACCGCTGAATCCTGCTCGTCCGACGCCTCATCGAAGACGACAACGCAACCGTCCTGGTCTGGCGTGACGATGGCAGGGCGTCCAGCCAAGGCAGCGGCAACAACCTGCTGACTCGGCCCTTTCAGTGTGTAGTTGGTGTAGAAGTTTCCCATAGATGCTGCGCGTGTGAGTTTATGCCGAACGCTCCGGGTCAGGCAGCCCGGGCCGATGATGTTCGATTGCAAACCGAGACGCGATCCCGGGCTTGCCTGCACCCGGTTTGTTAGCCCTGGTCAACATTACTGGCATCGGAAGACTCCCTCTTCAAGCCTGAATGGATCACCATTTGCCGAGACAATCTGGCCGTCTCGAAAGTCCAGACTCAATGCGTGCTCCTCATCCCAGAGCGGGACGACATGAATACCACTGTCGTAAGGCTCATCCCAATCGAGATGGCGCGAGACGACAAGCGTGCGGTCCTCCCGCACCTGCGATGAAACGGTCTCGCGGGTAAGTCCTCTCGGAACGTCGGCCATGTCCAGCCAGTCGCTCTCGCCAGCGAGCAGGTAGTATCCGAAGACGATATCCAGGATGTAACCGCCGTGAGTCTCGGCATAGCGGACCAACTCGGATGCTCGCCTCAGCATCTCCTCGTCTGGCGGATTTGTGTCGTCATCACCAAGCATCTGCAACTCCACAGAAAAGTCGCCCAGCGGCGTCGGCACAGATTTGTGCCAACGCCAGTAGTCAAACAAGTAGGGTCCCCTCGGCTGTTTCTTGAATTCGGAAGCGGTCACACGGCAAATGCGCGGATTGGGGCTAACGACGAGCGTCAGCCACCGGAGGCAGCCGCCACCGACTCAGGACCGCGCGCTGACAGCATCGGCTGCCTCCGGTTGGCTGCACGCTCTGGTTCGGCGACAGGATTGTCATCAGAGTCCCTTGGTAAGCGATCCTGCAAGCCTCCCGATTGCGCCGCCAAGCAATGCAGTAACGATGAGCAGCACAGTAAACTCATGTGTGGAACTCGGCGACCTAGCTTTCGCGAACCCAGACAGCATGAGCCAGATCAGCACACCGTTAATGACGCAAACAACCGCAGCCTCAAAAATGCTCTCTCCTGAACAACCAACGAGAGCGCCGACCACGACACCGACAACCGAGGCAAACACCCCGTGCGCCGAGAAAACATAGTAAGCAAATACGGAACAAGCTACCGCGCCGCTTACAGCTCCCAGCAACGCTGCCAGAGCAAAGACTCTTGATTCTTTTGTCACAGGTCGTAATACGCCGAACAGTATGTTTGGCCCGAAGTCCCCCGACCAATGGGCTGTTCCTCTGGTCCAGATGCACTCATGCGCCAATTCTGACGGAGCGGCAGTGCCTTGTCAACAGGATAATTTCATCAGAAAGCGCAGAGCGCTAGGCCTTTAGGACTGATTGGATTGCCGTCGCTTCGCTAAGGCGAGGCCGGGAGGGTTGAGGCAGGCGGATGCCCTCCCGGGGCAGTGTCTAGGCTTGGAGCGGCCAGCACTTAAGGTTTGCATAATTAGCCGCCAAGTGGTAGAGCTTAGGCTGTGCAATCCCAGATTCCAGCATCCGGCCTGCCCTTCCCCACCACTCCGGAAGTCATCTTCGCCAACTGGCGGGAGGCGCTCCACACCAGCGGCTTGACCTCGGCCATGCAGTCGGTCTATGCCCTGTCCTTGGGCGGATATTTGGAGTATTGCAGCCGCAACGCTATTAGCGTCACCACGCCCAGCGCGCGCGGCTATATGGAGGATGTCACCCGCCGGGGACTGGCCAAACACCCGCAGCTCTGGAAAGACGCTCTGAACTGGTTCTTCCGGGAGGGTCGCCAGCATTGCGAGGCCGCGCCGCGGTTGGTGGACCGCGCCCTGCCGACCCTGGGCCAGGCCGATACGGGGGCCCAGCCCTGGGAACGGCGGCTGATCGAGCGGCTCCGCATCCAGCACTACGCCTGGCGCACCGAAAAGACCTACCGTGAATGGGCGTGGCGCCTGGCCGATTTCATCCGCCCGCGCGACCTCGAATCGGCTGCCGGCGAGGACATCAAGTCCTTTCTGAGCGACCTGGCGGTGAGAGGCCGCGTGTCGGTGGCGACGCAGAAGCAGGCGCTCAATGCGCTGATCTTCCTGTTCCGTAAGGCGCTGGGGCGGGAGGCGGGAGACCTGGCGGGGTTCCAGCTCTCCCGGCGGGGCCCGCGCGTGCCCACGGTGCTCAGCCGCAAGGAATGCCAGCGGCTGTTCGAGGCGATGGCCGGCACGCCCCGGCTCATGGCCGAGTTGATGTACGGCAGCGGTCTGCGAGTCATGGAACTGCTGCGCCTGCGGGTCAAGGACGTGGACGTGGCGCGGCTGCAGGTGATCGTGCGGGCCGGCAAAGGAGACAAAGACCGGGTGACGATGTTGGCCGAGAGCCTGGGGGAGCGGCTGCGCGCACACCGGGATCGGCTGCGCGGGCTCTACGAGCAGGACCGGGCCGCGGCGCTGGCTGGGGTGTGGCTGCCCGAGGCGCTGGAACGCAAGTACCCGGGCGCCGGGACTTCCTGGGAATGGTTTTGGCTCTTCCCCTCGCGCCAGGTTTCCCTGGATCCCCATTCCGGGGTGAACCGGCGTCACCATCTCCTGGACGGCGCGTTTCAGGCGGCAATCCGTGAGGCGGCGCGCCAGGCTCAGCTCCACAAGCGGGTCACGCCCCATACGCTGCGGCACAGTTTCGCCACGCACCTGCTGGAGGGCGGGGCCGATATCCGCAGCGTCCAGGATCTGCTGGGGCATGCCGACGTGGCGACGACCCAGATTTACACCCACGTCATGAATCGCCCTGGTCTGGGACTCAAAAGCCCTCTGGACGGGCCAGTAAGCGAAGCTGCTCCCGGGCAACTTGATAGTTGAGCTGCCTCATCTTTCCCCGGAGCCATAAACCTAAAAACGGCAGTTGAAACGATGAAACCACAGATGAACACAGATAAACACTGATGCAGACCCCGGCGAAGGCTTTCACCTTGCGGGTGAGGCGGGGTTGCTCGGCATTAGCCCGCGAATCCGTGTCCATCTGTGTTCATCCGTGGTTAAACTGCTCTTTTTAGGATAAAGGGGCAGAACGACGTGTCACGCAAAGAGTCAGCCATGCCGCGGGGCTGCGCAAGGGGGACGCGGGCGCTGAAGGTCTGGGGGCGATCCTGCCAGCCGTTTTCATGGCCTCCCATTATACCAGTTCTCAGCCCCTGTGCCAAGCCATAAGCGCAACAACCCATAGTATACACATCATATACCCCTCATAAGCCCCTAGTATCCCCCTAGTATTACAAATACGAGGGGGATACTAGGGGCTTATGAGGGGTATA
>CAIWJG010000715.1 GCA_903912925.1 uncultured Verrucomicrobia subdivision 3 bacterium
CAAATTCAACACCAAGAGCTTTCGGCAACGCTTCCTCTCGGCGCGGGGCGGTCGCGAGCGCCTCCAGGCGCTGATTTTTGCGCAACATCCTGCCGTGCTAGACTTAGAAAAATGAAAAGACGCGTCCTATCAGTCCGCTCAAACATCCTCCTCAGTATGGACATGCTTGCGTGGTGCCAGCCAGCAGCTTGGCGGATGAACACAAGCGCCAGGCTAACGGCTCGCCGGAAGAAAAGTCCGCGCGCCGGTGATGCGCCAGGGGGACAGGTTGCACCTCCCCGGTCGGCACCGCAGAGGATTCCGGAAGCTCTGCCGGTTTGCATTGACAACCCGGCAGGACCTTGCGATAGCGAGTGCAGTGCGCACGGTGCGCGACACGGGAAAACCCGGGTGCGGGCAACCGCATCCAACCACGAATCAATTATGCAACTAACTCGAAGACAGTTCCTGGGAAAAACAGCGACCGCGGTGATTGTCGCCGGCACGATGGCCAAAGGCAAAGTATTCGGCGCCAACAACCGTATCCGCATGTGCACCATCGGCTTCAACGGCCAGGGCTCCAGCCACATCAGAGATATCCTGGAAATGAAGGATGAGGCCGAATATGTCGCCCTCTGCGACGTGGACGCGAATGTGCGCGAGCGGGGCGGCAAAATGGTCGAGAAAGCGCAAGGCAAAGCGCCGAAGCTGTATAAGGACATTCGCGAGGCATTGCAGGACCAGAGCATTGACGCAGTCACCATCGCCACGCCGAACCACTGGCACACGCTCGCGGCGATCTGGGCCTGCCAGGCTGGCAAGGATGTCTATGTGGAAAAGCCCATGTCGCACAGCATTTATGAAGGGCGCCAACTGGTGGCAGCCGCAGAGAAATATAAACGCATCGTCCAGCACGGCACGCAAAGCCGCGCCAGCGCCACCCTGATCCGGGACATCAAGCTCATCCACGATGGCCTCATCGGTCAGGTCGTGGAATCCCGCGGCTACGTTTACAAGAACGGCAACCGGGGCCCAATCGGCCATGGCAAACCGGGACCGGTCCCCGAATACCTGGATTGGACCCTGTGGCAGGGACCCTCCCGCGACCACGAGTTCCTGATCAACGTGGACCGCAAGAAGCCGGGGCTCTATGTCCATTACGACTGGCACTACTTCTGGGAATACGGCAACGGGGAGATCGGCAACCAGGGGGTACACCAGATGGACCTCGCCTGCTGGGGACATGGCCGCGGGCTGCCCGTCAAGGTTTACAGCTCGGGCGGCCGCTTTGGTTTGAACGACGATGGTCAGAGTCCCAACACCCAGGCGACCACCTTCACCTACGCCGACAGCACGATCATGACCTTCGAAGTGCGCAACCTCGGCTCCTTCGAGGAGGCTGACGGCAGCAACTGTGGCAACAGCTTTCTGGGCACGAAGGGATTCTATGTCGTGGGCAAAGGATTCTTCAGCTACAAGGAAGGCAAGACCAGCGAGCGCGAGCCCATCGCCATCCCAGCCGACGCACCCAAGCCGGAGGGGGCCGGCAAATGGCAGCATTTCTTCAAAGCCATACGCTCCCGCAACCCCGCAGATCTGCCGGTATCCCCCCTCGAGGCGCATCAATCGTGCGTGCATTGTCAGCTTGGCAACATTGCCTACCGACTCGGGCGCTCGCTGGAGTTCGAGCCAAAGTCCGAACGCTTCAAGGAGCACGAGGCGAACAAGTACATCAAGCGCGAATACCGCAAGGGCTTCGAAGTCCCACACCTGGCGTAACCGGCCCGGCATAACGCGTCGCTGCCAGTTCTGGCAGTCAACCCGTTTAAGTAACCGTTCACAGGGTGAACCGTAATGTTCGCGAAGAATGGGTTTCCGTGTCTGAGGAAGGAATCAGGAAGAATCCAACAACAGAGAAGGAATGGGGCGCCCATTGAAGTGGGCACGGATGGCG
>CAIWJG010000716.1 GCA_903912925.1 uncultured Verrucomicrobia subdivision 3 bacterium
AGGGTAAGGTGAATTTGTTCCGCAGCGCCTTTCCCTTTTCGCCCTGTTCGAGCCGCCATCGGCTGGTGTTAATCTTGCCCGTCCCTTGCTGATATCCCTGGTCGGGGATCAGGGGCGGCTCAGATGAGCTTGCGAGGTAAAGGCAGAAACACATAGCGAGCTAACGCAAAGCTGACCGATGACGAGGAGCGCGCCAAGGATATTCGCAATGGAACACGCGGCTGACCGCGCTCCTCGTCATTCGGTCCAGCGTCTGGTTCGGCAATCCCAGGTTAGGCGCAAACTTGTGGCCACTGACTGTCATAAGAATCTGGATACGGCTCGTCACTGACCGTCTTGCGAACTCCAAACGGCCACACCGACAACAAAACCACTCTGCGCTGCTTCTGGACATCGAGACAATCAAGCTGAACGAGAGTGAACTCCGTCTTGACTCCTCTACTGCCATCCGGCCGCCGCTCGAACTCCGGCTGCCATCTGGCCCGACGAAACTCCAAGCCGCTCTGGCTGCAAAACCTCCGAGCGTGTCTGACGCAAAGGCGACCCAACATGATGTGAGTGACCCAGAACGCATAAAGCACCGCCGGAATCCCGACCACCACGAGCGCAACTATCAAAAGCACGCGGATCATAGTGCCGAACGCAAAGCTCACTGGCCGGGAGCAGCCGCCACTGGCGTCGCCATTGAAGCCAAACTGAACCGGCTGCTCCCGGTCCAGTGCAGCGGAAAGCTATGCCGGCAAGCAGCTCGTGTAGCGGCTCCACGAAGGGTCCGTGCTCTCTTCATAATCAATCCGATAGTCTGGATGCTGAGCTAGTAGGCCCGGCACCACCTGAGTAAAATCCACGCCGCCTCCCATGTAAACGTAATACTCGCGAATGCCAGAGGTCGCGATGCGCAGGACATAGACAGCCCAACCCTGGCCAAACTGCTCGCATAGCCGGATCAGGTCCCTCTCCAGCGCATCAAGGCTATCGGTCTCCTCCGGATCCCAAAAACCGACACCGGGTGCGCGCTGGCAATAAACGCCAAACCACGCCAACCGCGGCAATTCCAGAACTCCTGACATAGGCACGAAATCCCGTTGCGTAGTTTTCCGCAGTTTTGACCCCGAGAATGCGATTCGCGTGCGGGGATTCTGCCAGTGCGACGCTTTGCACACGCAAAGACTTGTGACACACTCCCGCCGAAAAACTTCTCAGTATTTCGAGGAAACCATTGGTATGTCAGGAGGTCTGAATTCCCGAACAGGAGCGGAATCCCTGAACTGGTCATCGACGAGGATTTGCGCAGGGCGTCCTTCAATATCAGCAGTGCGATGGGTCCAAGGCATAACGACTCGGATCACCGACCCCGCGCCCGTGGCGTCCGCCTTGGACCAGCGACGCGATCGCGGGGTTCGGTGCATCCGGCTTGTTATCTCTCCAAGAGCTTCTCAACGCGTTCTCTCACTTTCTTGACCGAATCCTCTCGCCGAAAGACACCCTGCGCAACCAAATCAAACTCATCCCCAATCCAGACTAAATCGGTGTACCACCTGCTGCTATACCCGGCCTTCTTCCACAGCGTCTCACAACATGCCAGGAAGCGCTGATCTGAAATCGAGCCATCAAGCCATGCGCGCAAGGCCATCCGAAGCACCTCTTCGTAAACCGTATCGTCAGCGCCATCAATGAACGGGCCAAGCTCACTGGAATAGCCATCCGTGCAAACCTCAATCAACCAATACTCTGGCTTCTCAAGCTCAAGGATGCGCTGATCTGCACTCGCAATCACTCGCTCCTTGCTGAGCACTCCGAGCTGATTGGCGAGAATCAGCGTGGCGAAATGGCGTCGATCACCCATTGAGATAACGACCCGGCTCAGGCAGGCCGGGCCAGTCGCATCACATTGCCAACCGAGAGGCAATCCCGGCCTTGCCTGCAGCCGGATGGTTAGACGTCATCACGGCTGGCAGCTAGCACGCTCTCGATAACGCAATCGATGTCCACCGAAGGATTCGCTGCCACCGAACGCGCCCATGTCTCGCCGTCGAGAACGCACTTCGACAGCATGCCCGCCGGCAATGCCTCGACGAAGGCGTCCGTCGGCCGATCTACCGGGCGGAACACGTTGATCGCAGTCTGCGGACGCCCCCACAACTCAAGACGCTCGCTCGCCTCAATGGCATCGGCCAGCGACTCAGCAACCTCCATCAGACGGTCGAGCCGCTGCGCGAGGCCCTCACGGCCCCACGCAAGCAGGGTCGCCAACAAGGGAATGGCCGCGGCTGATCGGGAACCCTGGACGCCGACGTTCGGTTTGGCGAGATAGCCTCCGCCGAAGCTGATCGCGGCGTTCGCGGCCTCGAGCTCACGGAACATCACGAGCGCCGAGTCCTTTGGCTGGAAGAGCCACTTGTGAGCCGACACCGCCACCGAATCCGCTCCGTCGATGCCGTCGAGCTTGGCCGCATGCGCAGGGCTGAGTCGCAGTGGGCCTGCCCATGCGGCATCGACGTGCGTCCATCGTGCCGCGCCGATGAGGTCGAGCGAGTCGATTGAGCCCGTGGCGGTCGTTCCAGCGGTCAGCACCAGGCATGCGTCGTCGAGGTCGGGCAGCAGCTCACGATTCAGCCGCCCCAGCGAATCCACCGGAACCTTCACAAGTTCAAGTCCCAGCAGGCGACACGCCTTGTCGACGCTGAGATGCGCCGCCTCAGACGTGACGACCCTCTTGACGCCCACAGCGTCGCGTGCGGCCCAGATGCCCGTGAGGTTGGCGATTGTAGAACCCGAGCAAAAGTGCCCGCCTTGCATCCCGAAGTACGGCGTAAGCCACGACATGACTCGCGCCTCCGCCTGAGTGGCGAACGGGGATGTCATCTCGTGAAGCATGTTCTGGTTGAGGCTCGCGTCCCACAGCGCCATGGCCCACGTGATCCAAGGAGTTGGCGGATCCATGTGCGCCAGCGACGTGGGCGCGCTCAGCCGGGCGGCTTTGCCGAGGACATAGCCGGAGAGCATTTCGAGCGCGTGCATGTCACCAACGCCAGACTCCGGAAGCACGGACGGCAAGTCGTCGCCCGGCGTGCCGCTTGGCGAGCGCATCAGGTCCACGGCGGCGTTCAGCCCGTCACTGGTCATGAAGCTGGGGTCTGGATTGTGCATACCGAATCCTGTTCGAGTCGCAGGTGGATGGAAGGACGCACAGAAGCACCCTGTACGTCTAACGACGATGGTCAGCGATCGGAGCCAGCCGCCGCTGATGTTTGATTTGTCTCTAGGCGAATCGGCTGGCTCCGATTCGCTGCACCATCTGGTTCGGCTTTCGCTGCTGGGTTGCTCAACCGCTCCATCTTGATAGATGCGTATGTGCCCAGGCCGTCTATCCAAACATCTCGCCACCCGTCCCTGTTGGTCTCCCGCTGAATGCTATTCGCGAGAATCTGGTTTGTGCGCGCCATCTCATCAATGACCCGGCGCATCCGCAGTCGGTAATCATTGGTGCCTGGGTTCTGCGCGTAGAAACGATAATACGACGCGATCGGATGCGAGAGGCGCTCGATGGCTGCGTTGTTGTCGCCGGACAGGATCAGCGGAATAGTCGCTAAGCCGTAAATGGCGCTCCCGACGAAATCAGGCTCAACCCTGTCCATGTACTGAGCCGCGTGTCTGGCCGCCTTGCTGGATGGGTGCACGTAACCGCCGAACCAACCGAGTGCGCAACCCACCACCAAACCAAATCCGAATGTGATCGCGAGTTTCATGGAGTGTGATTTGCAGCCGAACGCTCGCACTCAGGCACGGCGCGGCAACGGCATCCGGCATGGAACAGCAGCGCAATCGCGCCGTTGCCTGAAGTGCGTTCGTTATGCGTTTTGGTGCTCATGCGTAACTCTGGTCATCCTGACGCTCTGGATCTTCTTTACCACAAATACGAGCACGTTGCCGATAGCCAGCGTGAACAATACGAGGACGAGCAGTCCCCGGTTATTCTGATAGAAAGCGATCAACGAAGATTTCGTGTCGTACCGCGGCCAAAAGCGGTCACCTTGAATGCTGAACTTGGTGCCTGCGCGATAATAGCGGCAGAAGCCTCTTTGAAATCGCAAATCACGGCTTAATGTCGCAACATCCGACTGATGCTTCTCCTCTGAAAGTGGAGTGATCTTGTATTCCACTCCTAAAGCGACCATATGTTTGATGCTGTTTGTCCAGTCGCCTAAGTAGGGTGCCAAATCCTCCATCGTCGGAGTGTCTCCCTCGGTCTTATGCTTCTCTTCCATCCACTTCCATTTAGCCTGATCCAAGTGGCTGAGACTGGTTTGAAGCGGGACCCAAAAACCCATCTCTCGCGGCAATGCGCCTGGCCCAGCGCCCCACGGCAAGAAGATAAATATGGCCAGCAGGAGGAGAGCGAGCGCGACCACGAGGTATGCAGAGCCACTTTTACGCATAACGCTCGCGGTGAGTGGCGCCGGAGTAGTGGCCCAAAGTTGCAAACAGAGACGCTCGACCGGCGTCCACTCCACTGCGTTCGTTAGGCTTTCTTGCTTGCATGCCATCTATCTATGACGGCTGGTCATGCACTGCGGCGGATCTTCCGTGCCTGCCCAAAATGATGCCACCAGCCAGCATGAGCATGGCCCCACCAAAACCAAACTGCACAATGTCGCCAACCTCGTATGCACCATCTGAAATGCCAATCAGGACGTCTCGCCGCGTGAAATCCTGCTTCTGTGGCACCTTCTGACCAAGCGCTCTGCTTGCCGCACGCGCTAGCGGATCGCCTCCGAGAGTAAAGTAGGATGACCAAATGAACCCAACCACGAGCAGAGTGTATCCAAATCTACGCATAGCTTGAATGCCTAACCATTGATTGACAGGTCGTTTTGACCTGATAATAAGATATTGGCTTGGCTTTCGGGCAGATTTGCCCTGATATTAGGCAGGGCAATATCAAGGCAAAAAGTCCAAGCAGCCATATTAGCGGATAATATAGAGGACAGGCATGAATAGCCAAGAGCAGACTCCAAGATTATTGGACCAGGTTCGGAA
>CAIWJG010000717.1 GCA_903912925.1 uncultured Verrucomicrobia subdivision 3 bacterium
CATATTTCACACTCCGATGGAAACGCCAACCGTGCGCCGCGTGAGGGCACGCGGCCTACAAGCACGCACATCCGCTCCTGTAGGCCGCGTGCCCTCACGCGGCGTTCGAGGGTGTTAAATATCCAGGCTAAGAACGGCGTTTCAATCCCCGCATCGCTAAGGAGTGCGGAGGCGGTAGTAGCGCGCGCGATAATTAGTCCATGCCGCATCGCTGAAATAGATCGAGCCGTTGGTGATGCTGCAGGTTTTCAGCGTGGCCCAGCTTGCGCGGACCAGATTCGTGGCGGCTTCCAGCAGGATGGGAAGGTTGGTCGTGCCGGCAATGTTAAAGCCGAAACCATTTGCGCCCACACCGAAGCCCGGGTCGCCGGTTTGAATCGCCGCGTTCCATAGCTTTGCGGGACGCCCCCCGAAGGGTGTGCTCCAGCCGGTCGTGCCGGGAAAGTAGTAGAGCGTCGCATTGTTGGCATTGCGGAATACATACGTGCCACCCAGGCTGGGGGCATTGCCCCGGAAGAAGACCTGGATCAGGCTCGCGCAGCCATTGAACGCATAGTTTCCGAGGGCGGTGAGGCTGCTGGACAACGTGAGGTTGGTTAGGCCCGCGCAGCCATTGAACGCATAACTCCCGATGGTCGCGAGGCTGCTGGAAAGCGTGAGCGTAGCCAGGCCGGCGCAACCGCTAAACGCGTAGTTCCCGATGTTGGTGACGCCGTTCAGAAGCGCGAGACTGGTCAGGCCCGTGCAGCCATAGAACGCATTATCGCCGATGGTCGCGAGGCTGCTGGGAAGCGTCAAACCGTTGAGCCGGAGGCAGGATTCGAAGGCATAGTTCCCGATGCTGGTGACGCTGTTGGGAATCGTGTAGCTTCCGGCCACGCCCGGCGGAAACGCCACGAGCCGGTTCTGGCTCTTGTTGAACAGAACCCCCCCGAGGCCGCTAAAGGCGGGATTGTTCACATCCACCGTTATCGTCGTCAGTCTGTTGCAGGCCAGGAACGCCCGGTTGATTCTCATGACGCCGTTGCCGAGCGCGACGCTGGCCAGGCTGTTGCACGAGTAGAAAGCAAAGTCTCCGATATTGGTGACACTGTTGGGAATCGTAATGCCGGTCAGGCTGGCGCAGGAGCCGAAAGCATAGTTCCCGATGGTGTTGACGCTGTTGCCGATAATAGCGCTGCCCAGGCTGGCGCACGAATCGAACGCATTATTCCCAATGGACGTCACGCTGCTGGGAAGCGTGATGCTGGCCAGGCTTACGCAACCGCCGAACGCGCTGTCCCCAATGGTGGCGACGCGGTTGCCCAGCGTAACGCCGATCAGGTAGTTGCAGCCATAGAACGCATAGGCCCCAATGGTGGCGACGTTATTGCCCAGCGTAATACTGCTCAGACCGCTGCAGTATTCAAACGCATAACTCCCGATCACCGTCACGCTGCTGGGAATCAAGAGGGTGGTCAGGCTCGAGCACGATGCGAAGGCCTGTATCCCGATCGTGGTGACACGGGTGCCGATGGTGACGGAGGTCAGGCCAACGCACGAATCAAACGCGGCATTCCCGATCGTGGTAACCCCGTTGCCGATCAGGACGCTCGCCAGGCTAATGCAGGAAGCGAACGCGCTGGGCCCGATCGTGATGACGCTGTTCGGAATCGTAACCCCGTTCAAGGCCCGGCAACCTTGGAACGTGCCGTAACCCAGGGTGGTCACTCCGTTGCCGATCGAAATACTCGCCAGGCTGGTGCAGGAATAGAAAGCATAGTTATCCACGGTAAGGACACTGGCGGGAATCGTAACGCTGGTCACGGTGGTGCTGGAAGCGAACGCATTGGTCCCAATGGCGGTGACGGGCAGGTTGTTGTAGGTGTCGGGAATCGTTACCGCGCCGCCGGTGCCGGTGTATTTCGTGATGGTGAACTGGCCGCCAGTGTTCTTGTAGTTAAACTGGGCTTGAACCGCGGCCGGCAGCGCACACAGGATTAACAGGAGCCAGGCGGACAGGAAACTGCTCTTGGCGCGCCCGCAGTTACCCGACGCTGCGCGGGTGAGGAAAAATTGGTTTAGGGTCTCACCGAGCATGGCGGTGATACTGGCGAAGCGGGGACCGGATGTCAACGGACAATTCCAGGTAATTCCAGGCAGTTTTGGGCGCTTATGCGGCGGTTTCCGCCAGGAGCGTGGCGCTGGCTTGACGTGGAATTCACCCGCTGCTACTTGGTCCCTTAACCCGCCATGAGCAAACCAACTCAAATGGTTCCGAACAGAATCGGCCCGCAGAACGTCTGTGCTTCATGAATAAACAACTGCGAGACCTCCGCCACGTCGCCCTGGACATGGACGGCACGATCTACAGCGGCGGCACGCTGTTCGAATCCACCCGGCCATTTCTTGCCCTTTTGGCCGAGCTGGGCATCGGCCACACGTTCCTGACGAACAACTCCTCCAAGAGCGCCAAAGACTACCTGGCTCATTTGAGCAAGATCGGCATCGTCGCGACGGCCGACCAGCTTTACACCTCCACCCAGGCGACCATCGAGCATCTGAAACAACAAATGCCGGCCGTGCGGCGCCTGTTCGTCCTCGGCACGGCCAGCATGAGCCGGGAGCTTGCGGGGGCTGGGTTTGTGCTGACGGCAGATAGCGCCAGCGACGTGCCGGATGCCGTGGTGGTTGGGTTCGACACCGACCTGAAGTTCGCGCGGCTCTGCCGGACAGCCTACTGGATCAGCAAAGGCAAACTCTTCATCGCCACCCATCCTGATCGCGTCTGCCCGACGGACCGGCCAACCGTGCTGGTGGATTGCGGGGCCATTTGCGCCGCCCTCAAAGAGGCGGCGGGGCGCGCCCCGGATGTGGTGTTGGGCAAGCCCGATCCCTGCATGTTGCGCGGCATTTTGAGCCGCCACGCGCTGGCGCCGGCGCAGCTCGCTATGGTCGGTGACCGTTTATACACGGATATGGCTATGGCTAGCCGGGCGGGAGCCCTGGGAGTGCTGGTGCTGACCGGCGAGACGACCGCGACCGCGGGGGCGAACTATTCGCCGGCACCCGATTTGATCGTGCCCGGCCTGGCCGAATTCGGCGAGCGGCTGCGTCGAGCCCGACCCCAGCCTGCTGGCGTTTCCGCAAAAGTTGCTTCCGATCATACCGGGAAGGGGGGGCACTCTCCATGACCCTCGAGGTGATCGAGACGGCCCCCTCTCCCTCTCCCCTCCCGAAGGCTGACTCTTACCCGTATCTTCTATCGCTGAACACCGGGCCTTCCTTTGGTGCCGCGCGGAACACCAAATACGCCTCGGCAATGTCGTCCAACCGATGCAATCCACGCCAGAGGGTTTCGGTGCCCGGCTCACCGTCGCCTTTGCGTCCCAGGAAGCCCCCCCCAAGCCGGCCACCATCCGCACGGCCTCCCGCAGCGTCGGCGTTTGGGGCGGCTCGGGCTGGCGCGTCACAAACGCCACCAGCGCCTGCCATTCATGTTCCTCAAAATAGACCGTGGCGGGCACCGCGGGCGTCTCCCGCCCCAGCTTGGTCAGATGATA
>CAIWJG010000718.1 GCA_903912925.1 uncultured Verrucomicrobia subdivision 3 bacterium
AATTGGCTTCACGCATCGGAGCGATGCGGAGCGGGTTTACCGGGTCATCTTCCAACGCTTCGAGAAGTACGGACTGAAACTCCATCCGGAGAAGACGCGCCTGCTGCCGTTCGCCCGACCCGAAACGGTCGGACCGGACGGGGAGGGGGCGGCGGAACCGGACACGTTCGACTTTCTGGGCTTTACCCATTACTGGGGTAAGTCCTGGAAAGGCCACTGGGTGATTAAGCGCAAAACCGTAGCCCAGCGGCTGAGCAACCTTGCGGAAATCGAAGCTGCGGCTGAGGCACTGCCACCGGAACAGAAGCAGGAATTAATGCTCTTTCTCGCCACACGGCTTCGCGCCCAAGGCACGCGGATGCCCGAACCGCGCAAGTTCTCTCGCGAACAAACCGCCAACTGGATCGCTGAAGACGATGCCGACATGCAGCGGTTTCACGATGGCAAGTGAGGCTGTTCCTCGACACCAGCGTTCTCCTGGCTGCCAGCGGTTCGGCGACTGGTGCCTCACGCCAAATCTTCCGTCGCGCCTCAGCCAACGGCTGGGTTTTGGTATCAACCCCCTATGCGCTGGAGGAAGTACTTGGCAACCTTCCCGGTTTCCCTCCATCCGCCAGCGCCGAGTGGGCACGGCTGCGGCCTGCCTTGCTGGTAATGGACGACGTGCTCACTCTCGACCGCCCGGCTGTATTCCCCGCCGCCAAAGACAGGCCTATTCTGTTCAGCGCCCTGGCCTGGGCCGATGTCCTCCTCACGCTCGATCCAGGCGACTTCGGTGGCCTGATGGACAAACCCTTTTACGGGCTGCTCGTCTCCAAGCCCGGTGTGTTTCTGGAACGAGAACGCGCGGCTGGACGGCTGAAAACGGCGGGTAACCTTGTCTAGCCAGGGAGAGGAACTGGGGCTGTGGGCTCGGGGGGGCGCATGTAGGTCGCATGAGGCACGCATGAGGGATGCATGAAGGTGGCTTTGGGGTGGCTGCCGCCTGGCTAGCAACACGCATTGAGGTGGCTTGGATGTCGCATTGAGGTCGCATGGGGGTGGCTTTGGCTTTGCCCGGCCTTTCTGCATTCTTCATTCTGCATTCTGCCTTCGCTTTGGGGTGGCTGCCCCACGGGCGGAAGCGAGGTGAGCAGGGAGCCGTTGGCTTGTGGACCAACGCCTTGCACCATTTCAGCTTTTCCCTGGCCCTGACTTCGCCCGCAGCCCGAACCGCCATTTGTTCAGAAACTTCGTTCTGACCCTGACAAGGGTCAAGGTTTCGGCGGGGTGGAAATATGAAATTCTTAGGACCCCTTCATGGCAACACCAGGGATTGTTTGAGCAGTTGCTTGAGAAGCTCCTGCAACAGAGAAAGCGTTACGTCCACGCCGGACTTCTTGATGCGTTCGGTTGCCTTGTGCCAGATGGCATTGTTGCGGGCGGCGTCGAGGAACTCATGGCCGGCCCAGGTCAACCGCAGTGTGACTGTCCCGGCGGGTTGGCCGTTGCCGTCCGTGATGACTTCTCCGTGAACCAAGCCGGCTTCGATGAGCAGGGCCGAATGATACACGCGCTACTCTTCGGTGTAAGCGGAAAGGTCGGGCTGGGGGTCTTCGCCCTCGGTTTCCAGCAACAGCAGCCGGATGAGATTCATGTCCCGTTTCATGCGCTGGCCTTCCCCACAATTTTGATTTCGTCCGGCGTCAGGCCGTAGAGGGCGGAAACCGGTTCGCCTAATTTGCGCCTGGCTGTCGGCAGTCGCGACCTTCGCGATGAAATCAATGGCGTTTTAGGGCGGTGCATCGTTTCCAGTTGCACTGGTTTATGAGGTTAACATGCGCTGTGCCTGATACCAATAGTGAAACGCCTGCGCGTTGCCGCCCTTGAGTCGGGTCAACGGTGTCCACGGTGCTTGAAATTGCAGGTCACGCAACTCGCCTGCACGGGCAGCCTGGAAGCGCAACTGCTCAATGCTCATTCCTGCCGGACGACGCAAAATCCATGCGGCGGTGCAAGCCGCCTTGCTTGCAGCCACGCGGGCCTCGTCGTGGCGAAAAGGAAAGTTCACCAGATGATTCGCGAGATTGTAAACGCCCTCGTAGAGAAACTTGCCATCTTCCGTTTCAGACCCGCCCCTCAGTTGAAGTTGGCTGAGAAGGAACCCTGCCTGCATCGAATCGTTCAGCGTGTCGGCAAGGCTAAACGTGGCATGGCGATAAACAAGCTGCCGGGCGTGTGTGGCGGCATAGACTTCAGCCACTACGTTCAAATCCGTCGCGGCGTCAAAGAGCACACCCACGTCGAAGAGTTGCTTGGCGATGTCGGTTTTGCGGAGCGGGTGGTAGAGGATGCCGATGGTGCGCGGCGCAAACGCCGTCAGTTTGTCGCCCAGCAGGCTATTCACCGTCGGCACGGACACCCGCACTTCTCGTTCCGGCGTGATGAACGGAGCGTTGATGACAACTGGTTCACAGTGCGGAGCGGCTTGCGACTCGAACAGCACGTCGAGCAAAATATGGTCGTTCTTCGCTTCGACGACTGACGGATAGAAGATGCGAAAATGTTTCTTCGGTGGCAGCTCCTTGTCTCGCGGGGCAGCATGTTCGTAGCCCGACAGGGGCGCGAGCTTGGCCACCCGGCCCAGCACAGCGACCAACTCCGTTGCCTTTGCCTGCGTGACGATGTCCACATCAATGGACAGCCGCCGGATAGGGTTCAGGCGCAAAAGCAAGCTTGTGCCACCCTTGAATTGGAGCGGCAGCCCGCTTTCCGCCAGATGGCCAATAAGCTGGATCGCGAAAATGGCCTTCTCGAGCATCACGGGGTTTGGCGCCCCAATCGCTTCCTTTTGCCGCCTCAGCCAGTCTGTTGTAAAGCACTGTGGATGAAGCATTTGCTTATTGAGGATCAATCAACACAGGATTGTCACAAAATCCTGCGTTGATTGATTCCAGCAACCCGTTTATAGCCAGCTCCCGCTGGCGGGCGTAATCCAGAAGACGGGCCATGGAAATACGGGCCTGGCGAGTCAAATTAGTGAAGGTCTGGAAATACTCGCGCGTATCCATCAAGTGGAGCGAGCGGTGCTCGAAAAGCAACTCTACCAGCAGGCCTTCGATCGTTACGAAATGATCCTCGACGGGCTGAGTCGTCACCTTAGGGCGGACGACAACGGTACGGTCGCGAACAGCGAACTGGGCGGCAGCAACACCGCGGGGATTCAAATGGGCGTCGTAACCGGCGTCGCGCAAGAACTCGACCACGCTGAGCATGGTATCCCGCTCCGTATGCACGAACGTGACAAACTTCGCCAAAAGGTGGTGGCCGTAACTGCTGATTTGTTGGGTGGACCAGCATGAAAACTCCAGGAGCGGAAAAGTCTGGTTCAATTTCTGAACGAGACTGGAAACGGGTTCGCGATTCAGCGTGAACGGCGTGGCCAGGCTGGAATACCAGCCGCGCCCGGCGTCGTAGATGAAATGCGCCTCGGCTAACTCGTGCAGATAACTGTTCAGTGTCGCCGGTTCGAGCGGACAGCGTGCGGCTTTGAGCTCAGCTCGGACCGCCCGAATGCTGAAATAGGGCGCGAGTGCCGACAGCTTCGGCGTTATGAAGTCGCGGAGCAGGCTCTTCATGCCTGCTTTGGCGCTTCCTTGCGAGATCAGGCCAATGAGCGCGCCCGAACTCGCGAGGAGCGCCGCCTTAGCGTCGTTCCAGACCGATTCGCCTGCGGTGCCGGTGACGGCTGCGTAAGCTTCTTGCGCCGCTTGGATAGCCGCCTGGTACTCCTCGTACGCTCTCTTCGCCTTGGCCTGTTGAGCGTCTGGAACGTTATTAGCGACAACATAGGCGGCCCACGCCTTCATGGTGGCGTCCACGATGAGAGCCGTCGAAGCGAGTGCTTTGCCGGCGGAGTCCTCTAATGATGGCAGCCCGGCGAGGCGCTCGGCGGCGTCTATTCTGGGTGGCGTTCCGTTCATTGGGTTGCGTCCTCGACGAGTTTGATTTCCTTCGGCGTCAGGCCGTAGAGCGCATACACCAGCTCGTCTTCCTCCCGCTCCAACACGCTCGTGTCCGCCTTGGCATCCCGCTGCTTCGCCGCGAGGATGCGGTCAACCAGGCGCGTCATGCCGTTACGGCGTAATCCACACCGCGGGGGTTCTCGACGCGTTGAGACGCATTGAGAACTTCCATTCCGACGAGGTTGCCATCCTTGTCGTAGTCGAGAATCACCCCGGGTTTGTCCTCGTCACTCTCTTCGATTGGCACGTCGCGGAACAGAATCCGCAGCAC
>CAIWJG010000719.1 GCA_903912925.1 uncultured Verrucomicrobia subdivision 3 bacterium
CCGTGCCCACTTCAATGGGCGCCCCATTCCTTCTCTGTTGTTGGATTCTTCCTGATTCCTTCCTCAGACACGGAAACCCATTCTTCGCGAACATTACGGTTCACCCTGTGAACGGTTACACATGAGCTACAGCTTTGCTATGAGGGAGAACCCTGCCTTTCTACGTTCGGTTATGAAAGCCGTGCACCCGGGTGAGGTTCCGTTCCGCGAGCAAATGCGCCTCAGCCTCCAGCCAGTGCTGCAAATCGTGTCCGGGCAACGAACCCTGGTTCACATAACTGAAGTAGGCCCTCCTGGCCACCTCGTCGGCTGAGGGTGCAAAATCAATTCCGCCTTGGTTTACGTCCGCAGTCGTAGCTGGCCGTAATGCACATGCCGGTTTTTGGTTTCTGTTATGGGAAGGTCTATTGGGTTTCATATTGGGTTATACAACGTCGATATGCGTTTTTGTAAGTTCTCCTTCATCCTTTAGCTAGTGGAGGACCAACCTTAAGCGCGGCGCACTAACTTCCTCAATCCAGGCTAATTAGGACGTTTGGGCGTCGCCTTTGATGAGCCCACAAGGTTGGAAATGCGTTGCAACTTGCACGAGTGCTGCCCGGGCATCATGCATGTTGCACACACGCCTATGACAATACCCGCTACCTATCGCGAGCAGACTATTGAAGAGCGAGTCACCAGTCGCTACCAGTAGTAGGTCGCTGTGCCAACCGGATAGGCATGCAATGCGGCAATGAAGTATTCCCGCCAGCCAAACCGGGATGTGACGGCATCGCCCGGCTTTAATTCCCTGGCGCGCGAGGCGATCACCTACCCGACGGCGCCACCCTCGAGTGGCTTGCCCAACTGAAAAGGAGGCACATACGACTTCCCGCTGTTCATCGGGCCGTGCATGTACGGGTCCCCCGACATGCAGAGAGTTCGGACGAGCACTTGCCCGTCAGGCGGTGGCTCCAGACCTAGCTGTGCCAGGGTAAAGTTGTCGGCGATCAGCAGTCCCCGAGGTTGCGAGGCCAACCAGATTTCACGGCTTGTGGTTGTTGACATAGGAACAATGTGGTTCGGACCAAGCTAGGTCTCAAGTTGGTTTGCTGCCTCCGATTTGTCTGGGGATAGTTTGGGCGAACAAGGTGGAAACAATGGGAAATGGGCTGCCTGCGGTGAATCCCCGGTCGCTGGCTTTGGCGCGGCGAAGATTTTGCGCAAGGCGAGGTGGGTGGGCAGAAAGGCGACAAGCCATAGCGCTCCAAACCATAGGATGACATAGAGGTCCTGGTTGACCCAGGTTTGCGGCTGCTGGTCGTTGAAACCGTACAGATAATTGAGGTTGATGGGGGTGTTCGGGTTGGCCAGATGGGCCCCGGCAGGCGGCGTGAAGAAGTAGCAGACGAACACCAATCCTGCGGCTAGAGCGGTCCAGGCAGACAAAGCCCTTTTGTCGTAGCCTAGGCGGACCAAAAGCCAGACGAGGAGCAAGGGCAGCCAGCCATGAAAAAGCGAAAGCCCGCGGGTGAAGAGCGGAAGCTGGGGTTGGAACATGTAACCGGTCAGGCCCAGAAGGTGAATCCCCAGCAGGTTGCTGCCGAAGTCGGCGAGCCAGAGGCATTGCGGAAGCAGGATGCCCACGGAGCACATACTGATGAGCAGCGAGCTTTCCAGCCACATGCCCGCCACGGTGAGCAGGAGGGCGGCGTCGCAGAACCACAAGAAGTTGGTGAGCCCATAGGTGTGCCAATAAACCGGGACGATGACGGCGAGGAACACAGTGCCGGCCACCTTGGCGGCCAGCGGAATCTTGTGTGGTTGAACTGCAACCGGTTCACCGGCGACGTCAGGAACAGCGGTGCCGACGATCGGCGGAGCGGCAGATTTCATGGGAGAGACGTTGCCAGCGGCTCAGTCAGATTTGGGTGGGGATGACTTCAAACCCGCCAGCGCTCCCAAGATGCTCTTTTGCACCTCCGGATTGATAAGATTTCCCAGGTGCCCGCCCTGTTCGAAAACTGTTAATTGTTCCGGGGCAACTGTGGCGCGGAACCAGGCCAGGTCCTCGTCCGCCAGGAGAAAGTCGTTCTGATTGACGATAATGCGGATGTTGGGGTTGGCGTGCAGACCGGCGGCATAAGATCGCAAACTACTTGCCTTTTCCAGGCTGTCGGGCGCGCTCAATTCAATGCCGCGGCACCGATAATAGGGAATGACAAACTTCTGAAGGTAATCCTGGTATGAATACTGGAGGATTTCCCGATACAGTGGTGCCCGCCGGATTTTCCGGATCGAGTGTTTCAGGACCCCCTGGTTGTTGCGCTGCTGGCTGCTGAAGATGACATCTCGCAGAGTAAATCTGAAGGTCATTCCGATAAGAAACTTGGACTCGATGCCGCTGAAGGGTAACGACGTTTGCGGCGTGAGCGAGTTCTTGCTCAAGACAGCGACCTTTAAGAATGTGTTTTCTATATCATCCGCTCTTTCCGCGGCGGGCCAGGCCAGCGGGGCTTGGAAATATTCGTCTAATTTGGAAATACCATAGAGCAACCGGACCGGTGAGTTGATGGCGACGTAACGGTCAAACTTGAGCAATGGCGCCTCATTGGTCGGTGCGGTGGCCGCCACGAGTAAGGATTGGAAGGCACCCATCGAGTAGCCCATCAGCGCCCGGGCGCCCAGTCGTTTCGGATAGAGTTTTTCCAAGCGGTGATCTATCTCGGTCAGCGCGACGTGCAAATCGTGGACATCGACCGGCATGTAGGCCGGCACCGCCGCCGTGGAGGCGTGTTCCATGAACTCGAAGTTGAACGTGCTGCTGACGCACACGGCCGAGAAGCCCTGCTGGTAAACCAACTCGGCCAACGCCAGCTCGGATGCCGCCAGGCGATGCGAACCTAACCCCGGAATGATATAGACCACCGGGGCTTTTTCCGGTTGCAGCCAAAACGTAAACTTCAATCTCCTGCCTGTGGCGGGGATCAAAACCGACCGCGTCTTGCCCCGGCCCGGAAACTCGGGGTCCTGGAATGTGAAGAAGACCGATTCCAGTGTTTCCAGTGAGGCTGCGTCCGGTTTCCCTTTCACCTGGAAATCAGCCACCCGGTTTTCGCGCACGAAGGTCCAGGCATACTGAATGTCAGCATAGGCATCCATTTCCGACTGGGCCACTCGCACATAATCATTCACCGTATCGCTGAGGTCGTTATACATGATCCCATAGGAGATGTACGTGTAGGGGCTGACATACGTCAGCACATCGGGCGTTCTGGCAGGGTAAGGGGCGATATAGGTCAGCGGATTAGCGGCAGTATCGGCTCCCAAGCCGACGGTATCTCGCTCGTTGCTCGGCCCAAAGATCGGCAGCATAATGTAACATTGCGGCTTCCAACCCCATTGGCCGAAAGTCTGGCCAAAGTCCGCGTCCGATTTGCGAATATTCCATTTATCGGCCACGTCGAAGAACCCAGCCACCCCGACGGTGGTATTACAAACAAACCGGTAGGATTCATCCCGAGCGCCACTCCACTTTCCCTGGAGCAGGTTATTAATCAATCGTCCCGGGTAAATGAGGTTCTTGCCAATATTCCCAATGCCTGTCCTGACCGGTTTGAAAACGATGAGCCGATAGACTTTAGCGGTTGGCTTGACCACCCCGCTCATGAGCCCCTTGTTGAAGGCGTAAACTATACGATTGAGCGGTTCGATAGGATCGGGAACGGACTTAGGCAGAACGACGATCTCCGCACCGGCCTGGTGCAGGTTCGTTTGGAGGGTCGGCCCGGTGGGAATTGAAGACTGGGTTTGTGCCGGGGAACTCGTAACCAAGGTCCATGCCAGCGCGATCGGCAGCGCGACGCCTCCCGGAGCGAAAGGATTCATTTACTTATTCTATGCGTTGTCGCAACCAGCCCGCTGAGGCTTAAACCAATCGGCTGTCCACGCGCTCGGTTGCCCGGGCAGCCTGGAGCATTTGATCGGGTTTGCCCATTAACGGCTGCCGGGTTTGCTCGAAATCGGGAGACGAGACTAGATGCAGCCAACTAGCATCAATAATTGCCAGTTCCTCGTCGCATCCCAGCACCATCTTTCGGGTCACGGGGCCGATGCCGACGGAATTTCGGGATACACTGCCTTCCTTGAATGGATTTCTTGTCATGCTTCTCACCAGCTAAAGACGTGCCGCTCGCGTTCTGCAGGTCGGTCTCCCATTATTCAAGGGGTTATGAGATTCCAGGACTTGGGGCCTGCTTGCTAATCGTGCAATTCGCAACGTATCGGCTCCTGAAATATTGCACTTTGCACGGGCGCTGCCTACACGTCATGCGATTGCGGACTTGAGGCTGGAGGCGCCTTCGGGAGTTCCGATGTATCCTCCCGGCGAGTGTCACGTGAGGGTATGGTGAGGGTATGGGGGCGGTCTGACGTGGCGTGCGTAAGATATGGGAAGTGAACGATTTACGCCATTAGCTTTCGCTGCAGGTGAGGTGCACGTTACATTCTCACTTGTCGCCTTCATCCTCGCCGGGTACCTTGCGGGTCTTGCGGCTGGCCATGTGGACGTGGTGCAGATACTTGCCCGCGGCAATGAACGCGGCCATATCGTTGGTCTCCTCCCAGGTCATGTGCCAGAAGTCGCCCATGACGCCGATGCCGGGGTTCTTCACATCGCGGCAGATGGCGGCGGCGTCGGAGACCTGGCGCATGAAGTGGCATTCACGGCGGTTGAGGGGTTCGAGCAACACGCGGGTGTTGGCCTTCTGAGCATAGTCACCCAGCTCGGCGAGTTGCTTGATCAGCAGCTCGCGCGTTTCCTGGTGGCCCAGCTTGGTCTGATTGTGGAAGGCGGGCGCGAGAATCATCCCCGTCGAACCGAGTGCGCCCGCGGCGGTGATGATCTCTTTCATGCTGTCCACGGCCTGTTGCCGGACCTCCTCTTTCTCGGAAACGAGCACACCCTTTATTCCGCCGCAGACGGCGCTAACTTTGATCTTCCGGCCTTGCAGCGCCTTCTGGACAGCAATTCTCATTATGGGACGAATGGGACGAATGGGACGAATGGGACGAATGGGACGGATGGCGGATGGTCCCCTGTGGCCTCGGACACCCTAAAGGGTGGACACCAAACCTCCCAGACCAGCCAAAATGAGAATTGCTGCCTTCTGGAGTTCCTCGACGCGCTTGGTTATGCCACTGCCGCTGGGTTCAATGCCCTCGAAGCCGAGGCCCTCGAGGAAGTCCAGCTTCTCGCCCAGGGTCTTGCCCGGCGCCACGCCCTCCTGGCAGGAGAGGCGCAAGCGGGCCTTCTCGGGCGGGTCGGGAAGAGTGTAGGCTCTGGCCGAAGGCGCGACTGCGCCGACGAGTCCAGTGACAGCGGATACGGTTAGGAATTCACGACGATTGAGTTTCATATTTGGTATGTTGGGTGTCCTGTAAAGCCGCCAAACAGGGAAATCAACCCCCTTGTCCAATTGCTTTTGAGGGGTGCCCTTCTCATATTGTTCTGGAGCGCGGACATTCTTGTCCGCCGGTGGGTTTGCG
This sequence comes from uncultured Verrucomicrobia subdivision 3 bacterium, assembly GCA_903912925.1. Taxonomy (GTDB): domain Bacteria; phylum Verrucomicrobiota; class Verrucomicrobiia; order Limisphaerales; family UBA8199; genus PALSA-1440. The sequence goes on from CAIWJG010000719.1 coordinate 5,527, forward strand.
GGTTGACCATCACGCAAAGGCGGACAAGAATGTCCGCGCTCCAGTCGCC
>CAIWJG010000720.1 GCA_903912925.1 uncultured Verrucomicrobia subdivision 3 bacterium
AAGGCGTTTACCGGAAGGGCGTCAAACTTTGCGGCAAAGAGAAGCGGGAGCTTGAAAAGCGGTTGTCGCGTTCAGACGAACTGCCATGGTGGGACATAACGATTAAGCCTTTAAGGGTAGTTTAGTATGTTCTTGATCCCTTACCCCATCTTCTACAAGGATGCTTCCGGCAGGTATCTGGGATGCAATCGCGCCTTCGAGCAGGACTTGGGATTGGACCGAGCGCAGATGCTTGGAAAGACGGTTTACGACATTGCCCCACAAGACCTGGCCGAGATCTACCACCAAGCCGATAAGGCGCTGCTGGAGAAGCCAGGGATTCAGATTTACGAGAGTTCGGTGGCTTATGCCGACGGCTCGCGCCGCGAAGTCGTATTCAACACGGCTACTTTTCAAGATGCCGAAGGCAAGGTGGCCGGATTGGTTGGCACCATTATTGATGTCACGGAACGCAAGCGGGCCGAGGAACAAATCCGGCTCCTGGCCGACGCGGTACAAAGCACTCGGGAGATGATTTACATTACGGACCAGGAGAACCGCCTCACCTTTGCCAACCAGGCTTTCCTTCGTGGCCACGGATATGCCACCGAAGAGATCGTGGGCAGAACGCCCGAATTTCTCTATTCGGCCAAGAACCCGCCGGGGCTTTATGACGTCGCTTTGCAGCAAACGCTGCGTGGCGGCTGGAAGGGCGATATCCTCAGCCACCGGAAGGACGGAACGGAGTTCCCCATCTCGCTTATCACTTCTCTGATCAAGAGCCCCGAAGGGCGCACCTTGGGCCTGGTGAGTGTGGCTGGAGACATTTCCGAGCGGATCAGAGCCGAGAAGCGGGAAGTGGCATTCGCGCATCTGGGGTATCGCCTGAGTGCGACCAGCACCGGTGAGCAAGCCGCGGACATCATTCTGGACATCGGTTCTGAACTCTTCGGCTGGGATGCGGGCTACGTGGCGATATACTCGCCGGAGCAGGATCAGATCACTCCCCTGCTGACGGTGGATACCGTGGAGGGCGAACGGGTCCGACTCCCCCCCACGAGCTCGCCACTCAGCACCACGTCGATGCTGCACCGGGTCATGCAAGAGGGGGCTCAATTGGTAAACCCGACCAACGAGTCTCGTCGGACGCTAAACCTGATTCGCTTTGGCAACGTCGATCGCCAACCCGCCTCGATGATGTTTGCTCCGATCCGTGCGAAGGGGGCCGTCATCGGTTTCCTGTCCATCCAAAGCTACACGCCCCGGGCCTATTCCGATGAGGATTTGCAACTCCTGCAAACACTTGCCGATCATTGCGGCGACGCCCTGGAGCGCATTAAGGTGGCGGAGGCCCTGCGAGCGGCGGAAGTCAAGTATCGCAACATTGTGGAGAATGCCACGGAAGGCATCTTCCAGACAACGCCCGATGGCCGTTTTCGCAGCGCCAATCCGGCCTTGGTGCGCATGCTGGGGTATCAAACGCCCGAAGAATTGATGGCCGAAGTTACCGATCTTGATCGGCAGGTATATGTCAGACCGGAGAAACGCCAGGAATTGAAGCGGTTGATGGAAACTCAAGGTTCCGTCGAGGGATTTGAATTAGAGCATTACCGGAAGGACGGCGGCGTATTCTGGGCAAAAGTAAACGGGCGTGCGGTTCGTGACACCAACGGGGCGCTTCAATACTACGAGGGCACCATTCAGGACATTACCAAGCGCAAGTCCGCGGAAGAGGCGCTTGAAATGAGCCGGATCCTGCAAGACGCCCTGCTGCATAATATTCCCGATCCCGCCTGGCTAAAGGATGCGGAGGGCCGTTTTCTGGCTTGTAACGAACCCCTGGCAAGGCTGCTGGGTCAACCGCGGCATGCCATCGCCGGCCGAACGCTGCTGGACCTGGATCCGCACGAGGCGGCCCGGCTCATCGCTGAAGATCAGCAAGTCATGCAGGCGGGCAAGCCGGGTCGGTTTGAGTGGCGCCGAGTCGATCCCCAGGGACGCGTCGGGTGGTTCGAAACTATCAAATCGCCCCTCCTCGGCGAGCGGGGGGATGCTACCGGCACTGTGGGCATCGCCCGGGACATCACCGAGCGGAAGTGGGTTGAGAATCTGCTCCGGTGCCAGCGCGACTTCAGTATCTTCCTGAGTTCGACCGACGATTTGGTCGATGCCGCGGAGCGATTATTGAAGATCATCCTGGAGAATGAAGGCCTGGACTGCGGCGTGGTGTATCTGGTGGATTCGGAAAAGAACACCTTGGACCTTGCCGCGCACCACGGCCTGTCCGCTGACTTTCACACCCTTTCCTCGCGAGTTGCCGCGAATCTCCTCCCGAGCCCCTTGGCTGTCGCAGGGCCGGAGCGGTCTCTTGAACAGGCTGGACCGATGGCGGTTATCGTGGAGCAATTCAAACGCGAAGGTTTGCAGGGCTTGGAGGTCATCCCCATCCAGCACAGCGGCCACGTGGTCGCGGTGCTGATCGTTGGCTCCCTGGTCCACGAGGGGATTCCCGAGGAAACCCGCCGCGTGGTCGAGGCGCTGGCGGCGCAAGCCGGCGGAGCCATCACCCGGATCCGGGCTGAGCAAGCAATGAGGACCTCTCGGCAGTTGCTGGAGAAGACCATCCAAAGTCTTCGCGACGCGGTCTTCATCGTGGATGCCCGGATGACCACCATCCAGGAATGCAATCCAGCGGCTACCCGTCTATTTGGCCATAGCCGCGAGGAAATGATCGGCCAAAGTCCCGCCCTGTTGCACCTGAACGAAGCGATGCGTGAAGAGTTCAGGCGACACCTGGAGGCGGCGGTCAAAGAGAGCGGACTTCTGAGCGATTTCGAGTGCACCCTGAAGCGCAAGGATGGCACCTCGTTTCCCAGCGAATTCACCCTCGTGCCCCTCAGAAATGAGCATGGCCAGATTGTGACCTGGGTAGGCGTGGTTCGGGACATCACCGAGCGCAAGAGGACGGAAGAAGGGTTGCGGGAGTTGTCCCGGCACATCATCGAGGCCCAGGAAGCCGAGCGCAAGCGCGTCGCGCGCGATCTCCACGACAGTGTCAATCAGGTCATTGCCTCCGCCAAGATGCGGCTGCGGAAAGTGGAGGTCAGTGTGGCGCTGAACCCCGTGGCCAAGGAGTTGCTCGCACGCTGCGACGAACTGCTCGTCCAGGCGCTGGAGGAAAACCGCCGCATCGCCCACGACCTCCGCCCCACCGACCTGGACGCGCTCGGATTCACGGATGCTTGCCGTAACTTCTGCCAGCAGTTCCAGGCGCGGACGAATCTGGTGGTGAAAACCCGCCTCGCACGATTTGCCCAACGTTGTCCGCCAGCCACGGAACTGAATCTCTTTCGCATTGTCCAGGAGTCCCTCAACAACGTCGAAAAGCACGCCCACGCCAAAACCGTCCGGCTGCAAATTGCCTTTCGGCCGGGGGAGCTGCGGTTACGAATCCAAGATGACGGGCACGGCTTCGACCCCAGTGCGGTTAGGCCGGCCAGACGGAAAGGGGGAGGCATCGGCCTCACAAATATACGCGAACGGGCCGCAATCCTGGGGGGAACCTGCGAGGTGGTATCCGCGCCAAACCAGGGGACAGCCATCACCGTGCGCGTGCCTTTTCAGGACCACCACTGACTACAGACCTAGGCTCAACCTTTGCCGCCCTCGACCCAGCAGACGGCGTAACGGATCAGGGCGTTAGTGCTCTTCAAGTTTAGTTTCCTCTTGATCTGCGCGCACCGGGCGTTGACCGTCGTCGCCTGAAGCTGGAGCTGTCGGGCAATCTCAAGGTTGGTATTGCCCTCACCCAGCAGTTTCAGCACTTCGAGCTCCATGTCTGTGAGTTGACCTAGCGGGCGGCTCTTCGGCTTGGAACCGGGGCCTTGAGCCTCCTTTGCCCCCCTGGCCATGACCTCGTCGCTGACATAGATGCGTCCAGCCAGCACATCGCGAATGGCATGGATGACCTCCTCCGGGTCCTCCTGTTTCATAATGTAGCCGTCTCCCCCGGCTCGCAGAACCCGGTCGGCATAGAGCGCTTCGTCGTGCATCGAAAGCACCAGCAGCTTGACGCTGCCGTTTCGAGCCCGCAGTTCTTTGATTAACTCCAGCCCGCTCTTGCCCGGCAGCGAAATATCCACCAGCACCAGATCGGGCTTGAGGTCGGGGATGGCCTCGAGGGCGTGCTCCGCGTCCTCCGATTCCCCGCATACGGTCAAATCATCCTCGCTGTTTATAACTTGCACCAAACCCTCGCGAAAGACCGGGTGATCCTCCACGATAAACACCTTCCGGGGAGCCGTGGGGATCGAGTCTTCAACTGGAGAAAACTTTGGCTTCATCTGTCATTGTTCTTTCGATGGTTAACCATTCAGATTTGTTCACGCACCACGCGCGCGCCGGCAGGATCCCTTTGCCCTCCTGCTCGCCAAGGCAATGCTATCCGTGAACCTGCTCGGTTCTGGACAACTCGCGTTCCCCCTGATTCGCATGCCGAGCCCGGTGGTTGAAACGACGGTGCAGAGTAGCTGCGCCTCGACTTAAGTCAACGCCGAATAACACATAATTTGGTTGCAGGTAAGCAACCGGCGGATAAGACGACCCTCGTGAGCTTATCTAGCCGCGAGCAGTTTATCCACAGCCTCCTTGAGTGTGAGGAGATGAGTCGGTCTTTGGATCACCACATCCAGACTGGATCGGTCGTCGGGAGGATTTCCCGAATACATCAGGACCGGAGTGGACGAAGATCGCATCTTGATGACGTGTGCCATCTCAGCGCCAGTCATGCCGGGCATGGAATTGTCAGTGACCACCACGTCGTGGATTGCCGGATTGAACAGGGCGAGCGCTTCCTCTGCCGTCCGCGCGGCATCCACGGCAAAGCCGAAGCTCGTTAGAAACCACCTGGTCGTAACGCGAATGTCATCGACATCATCCACCAGAAGAATCGTCTTCACCGCGCTATGAGTCGGCCGTTCCACAATATGTACATACTTATTTGTAGCAGCTTATTATGCCACAATCCATCCAGCTCTGGGACATCTTTAGGCAGCAAAGGGACATGAAAGAAGGAAGGATTGCCTGTAAGGCAAAGCCCTCATCAAGTTGTAAGGCTTTGCCTTACACGGGTCCGTATTTTGTGTCCAAAATATGATTACCTTTGTCCTAAACGTGTATAGACTCGAAACACGGGGTATGGTTTAGTTGTGCGACGATAGGGTTATGAGTGTCGAATCGGTGACTTCGCAGGAGGCCAGCACTCAACCCAGCGGTCGGACAATGTGCTTGGGAGCCCCCCAGGGGGCATTGCAGGAGCCTCAGTGCAGGCCGCGTTGAGGTTAATAATTACGTGGGGACAACATGAACAGAAGATTAAGGGAAAGTCGAGGTTGTGAGGCGGCCGCGAAAGCGGGCTTGGCAGGGGCGTTTGCTGTGGGGACGGAGTGTCGTTGTGGCTCTTGGGGCCACCTGCCCCTGGTGGTAACCGCCGGCCATTTCGCACCCAGGAGGTTCTGAATGCTTGCTCAGGATTATCTGACTCTGCGACTGGTTCGCCTCAAAGCCCCTGACGAATGGGTCAGTAAGCAGGACGGACTTTGTTTCCTGTTCCCCAAGGGAGGTGCCGGGAAATGCCTCTGTGGACCGCTTAACCAACGGCTGGCGCCGGGAGACGTGCTCGTAATGGACGGTGCGGTCGGCAGCAAGCTCTGCGCCCCTGATCGCGGCGAGATGGTCTTTGCCTGCTTCTCGGTGTGCTTTGAAAACTTGCTACCTCTCTTTGCCAGCAATGAAATCTGCCTGTTGCAGGGCATTATCGACAATTTCAAACGAGCCAAGCTGTATCCGGCATCCAGCCCGCTGGCCGTGGAATGCCACCGGCTGCTCGCCGAGGTCCCGCCCCAGTTCAATCTCGATCACCGCTGTCAGTTGCTGCGGGTCGCCGCCGCCGTATTGACCGTTGAATTCACGAAAGCGCACAGCCAGCGCGTCGGGTTTATCCGCCCCGAGGACCACATGATTCAGGTGTTCGAGAAACTATCGGCTACCGATCTCGCTGGCTTATCGGTGCCGGAATTGGCAGGCAAATTCGGCTGTAGCCGGCGCCATCTCAATCGCCTGTTTCACCAGCACTTTGGTGTTTCCGTGGCAGCCCTCCGGATGGAAATGCGCCTGTTAAGAGCCGTGTCCTTGCTGCGAAACCCGGACGTCAAAGTCATCAACGTGGCCGAAGAATGCGGGTTCAACCACTTGGGCCTGTTCAATATTTGCTTCAAGCGACGATTTGGCACCAGCCCGGGTCAATGGCGGAATAAGACTGTCCCGAACGAGCGCCGACCGACCGGACTGGGCGCCGCCGCCCCGGATTGTCATCTACGACTCAGCGGGTTGTGCCCGTGGACCGGCCAGCCCGAGCACCGCGATGCCGTTCCTCAACCGCCGCCTCAGACTCAGAAAGCAGTTCCGCCAAGGGCTTCGACGAGCGCCTGCGCTCTGGATGGGGGCGTCGAGGTGCCAGCCCTTGCCGGGCAGCCGAAGCTTAGCCGAGGAGTCTCCTCGCGCGCACTTGCGGCAGCCTGCTGAATTCCTGAGGGGAACACATGTCTAAACGCCACGCTGCCAACACATCCAGGGCTTCATCAAGCTCCGGTCTGAAGGCTCTCCTGAATGGGGCGGGGACCGCCTGTCCCTGCATTCATGCTGGCCCGGGCGGAGCGCCGGCTTCCAGGCTGGCTTATCACTCCCAGAGCCCACGGGCGCGGGCAAATCACCGCTCGTGGCCCAAGGACGGCTTAAGCCGGCCTGGAGGCCGGCGCTCCGCTCTGTCTGCATTTTGTGCCGGCCGCTGCCTGGTTGCGGCACTCGCACTAAGCGCCAGCCCCGCCTCCGCCCAGGAGGCGCTGCACTATTCCATGGCCGGCGACGCCGCGGCGGAAGCCCGGAACCTCCAGCAGCAACCCCAGGACTATACCATTAAGTCCGGCGACTTCCGACTGCTGGTCACGCCTTCGCTGCGCTTTGACTGGAATAGTAATATCAACACTGCGCACACAAACGCGCTGTCGGATTTCATACTTTTCCCGGCGCTGGGGTTGGATATGAGCTATCCCCTCACTGAGCGAAACGTGCTGCGGCTTAACGTTACGTTCGGCTATAAGGAATACCTGGAGCAAAGCCAGTATAGCGGCTGGGATGTGCATTCGGGGTCCGCGCTCTCTTACGACATTTACGTTAAGGACTTCTGGATTAATCTCCACGACCGGTTCAGCTACAGCCAGGATCCCTCCCAGACAGCCGCGGTCGCCAACACCGGGACCTACGGAACCGCTCAAAACACCGCCGGGCTTAATACCACCTGGGATCTGGAGGACGTGACTTTGAGCCTCGGTTACGATCACCTGAACTATTGGTCAACCTCTCAGGCGTACAGCTACACCGACCACGCCTCCGAAATGGTCGTTGGGCGGGGCGGATTCAAGTTTCACCCCACCTTGACTGCCGGCCTCGAGGGCACCGTTTCGTACACCGCCTACGACCAGACCGCGCTCAACAACAACATGGGCTACAGTGCGGGGGTGTATGCGGACTGGCAGCCCGGCCATTACTTTCACCTCCAGCCCCGCTTCGGCTACATGATTTATCAATTCGAGCAAACGAGCCAGACCATTCCGGCGGTAAACCAGAACGCGTGGTACCTCGACCTGACAGCCACCCACGATATCAGCGACGCTGTGAGCTACTCGGTCAGCGCCGGGCACGAACTGACCCTCGGCATCTACGGTGACACCATCGAGGACTGGTATCTCCGACCAAGCGTCAGCTTGAAGATCATCAAGAACCTGACGCTCAACACCTCCTTCTCTTACCAGCACGGGACCCAGGGCCTCGGAAACCTTACGGGAAGTCTGGCCGAAAACTTCGATTGGTTCACCTGGAGCATCGGTCTCAGCCGCCCGCTCATCAAACGGCTCACCATCGGGTTACACTATCAGCTCACCCTCCGAACCTCGAACTACCCGTCGCGCGAATACAATCAAAACCTGGTCGGCCTCCAGCTCACCTACAACCTCCCATGAACGCCACGCCTTTACCGACCACGGACCACGGACCACGGACCACGGACCACCGTCCTCTGACTTCTGCTTTCAGCTTTTCAGCGTTTCAGCGTTTCAGCGTTTCGCCGTCCGCATTTCTGCTTTCTGCTTTCTGCTTTCTGCTTTTAATAAATGCCGTCGCCGCCGAACCGAAATTCCTTGATGCGTCCGCCCTGCTTCGGCCGGCCACGAATGCCCTTCAAGCAACCCCGCACCTGGCCTCCAACGCACCGCCCAGCGCCGCCTCCCCCGTTACGCAAACCACAACGAAGCTCGCCTCCATAGCCTCCACCAACAGCATGGATACCCTGGACGACAAGCATAGACTTGCCATCGGCGACAAGCTCGGCTTCCGCATTCTTGAAGACCTCGACGACCCCAGGGAACCCCTCGAACCCAAACCCCTCTTCGTCACCGACTCCGGCGACATCGAAATTCCTTACATCGGCCGCGTCCCGGCCGAGAACAAAACCTGCAAGCAGTTGGCCGGCGAACTCAAAACCGCCCTCGAACGAGAATACTACTATCAAGCCACCGTCATCCTCGCCGTCGATTTCATGAGCAAAAACCGTGGCCGCGTTTACATCGTTGGCCCCGTGCGTGTCCCCGGCCCGCAGGAAATCCCCAGCGACGAAATCCTGACCCTCAGCAAGGCGATTCTTCGCGCCGGCGGCTTCAATGATTACGCCGACAAACATAAAGTCAGGGTCACGCGAAAGGGAGGATCCCCTGGCGGCCAGGACCAGGTCCTCACCGTCAACGTCGGCGAGATTTTGGAAAAGGGCAAAACCGAGTCGGACCTGCCCCTGCAACCAGGCGACCTCATCTATGTTCCCGAGCGCCTAATCCGCTTCTAGCCCCCATGAAGCTCAACATTGCCAACTGTCAGTTGTCAGCACTTGTAACTGATCCCGTGTGGGGCAGACCTCCGGTCTGCCGGTTTACGGAGTCTCCGACTCCGTGTTCATCGGGCCGTTGGAACACCAGGCCAGAGGCCCGGCTGACCGGCAGACCGGAGGTCTGCCCCACGTTCCAGCCAGAACGGTTATCAGCGTTTCAGCGTTTGAGCTTTGCGCTGTCTGGATTTCTGCTTTCTGCTTTCTACTTTCTGCTCTTCTCATGAGCTCCCACCTCCCAGCAAGAACCCCGCCGCCCCCGCCGCCGGATCTGGCCTATCAGACGTACGGGCCGATGGACGATCTCCCCGCCCAAGCCTCGCCCATCCAGATCCAGCGCTTGCTCGCTTTCCTCCGTAAATTGTGGTGGATCCCCATTCTCACCTTGCTCCTGAGCCTGGGCGCTGCGGCCGCCTTCGTCCTCTGGGCGCCCCCCACCTTCGTCTCCACGTCCGCCATCTGGGAAACCGAAAAACTCCGCCTCCCCGAAGGCGCTGCCTTCATCGGCGACGTCCAGAACTACTACGGGACCCAAATGGAACTGCTCCTCAGCGGCAGGCTGCATCAAATGGGCCTTGCCCGCCTCCAGGCCTCCGGCACCAATGCCGTCCCCCTCGACGAAGACCGCAAACCCCTCAAAGTCAAAGTCACGGTCAAGCAGCAGCCCAAGAGCACCATCTTCGTCCTGCAATCCTCCAGCCCGAATCCGGACTACTCCCAGGCTTTCCTCGATGCCCTCGTGAACGAATACCTGGCCTACAAGAAGAACGTACGCAAACTCGTCTCCGGCGACACCCTCTCCTCCATCTCCGAGCAGGTCCTCCGTCTCGAACGCGAACTCAAAGCCGACCAGGAGGCCCTCACTACTTTCCAGCGCTCCAACAATCTAGCCATCCTCCAGGAGGAAGGCACCATCGCCGGTGGCTACCTCGCCCGCCTCCAAACCCAACTCTCCGACCTCAAACTTGAATCCCAGCTCCTCGAAGCCACTGCCATCGAACAGGACCAGGCCGCCGCCACCGGCAACACCAACGCCCCCGGCTCTCTCCTCGACGCCGTCCGCGCCGCCGGCTCCGGCTCCTCGTCCCCCGCCGTTACCGAGCACCAGATCGCCTACAAGGAAGTCGAACTGCTTAAAATCCAACGCGAGAAACTCAGCAAGCATCTCCGCCCCAAACACCCCAAAATCGCCAAACTCGATTCCGACATCGAACGCGGCCAAAGAATCGTCCAGCTCTACCGCAACCAAAGCCGCGAGCAGCTCACCACTTCCCGCCAGGCCCTCAAGATGAAGAGCGACAGCGTCCAGGCGACCATCAAAGAGTGGCAAAGCAAGGTCGTCGAGGCCAACTCCCGCATCGCCGAGGCCGACCGCCTTAAACTCAGCATCACCCGCTCCCAAAGCCTCTACGACCGCCTCGTTCTCCTCCTCCAAAATGTCGATATCAGCCGCAACATAGATCAGGAAACCATCGCTGTCCTTGAACCCGCCTCCACCGCCCAGCGTTCCTACAGACAGGAGATCATGGTCTTCGGTCTCGCCTTGGTTGCTGGCCTCGGACTCGGACTCGGACTCATCTTCCTCGTCGCCGTCCGCGACGACCGCTTCACCTCCCCCACCGAGGTCAACGAACACTTCGCCGGCAGCGTTGTCGGCCAGGTCCCCGAAGTCCGCGCGCCCAAACCCAAAGGCGCTTTGCCCCTCCTCGCTCAGGACGACCCGCGCCATACGTATGCCGAGTCCTATCGCAACCTCCGCTCTGCCCTCCTCTTTCTTCCCCTCGAGGGCTTCCGCCCCAAGATCGTCCTCGTCACCAGCGCCGTGCCCAATGAAGGCAAATCCACCATCGCCGCCAACCTGGCCGAAACCCTCGCCCTGGGCGGCGCGCGCGTCCTCCTCGTTGATGGCGACCTGCGCAAAGGCCGGCTCCACGAAGTCCTTGGCCTGCAAGCCGGACCCGGCCTCGCCGAGGTGCTCGCCGGCTCAACCCCCCTTGAGCAGGCCCTGCAAACCAACTGCCGGCCCAACCTCTCCTTCCTCGGGCGCGGCAGTAATGTCAAGAACCCGGGCGACGCCTTTCTCAGCCCCGAACTCGACCGCATCCTCGCCCGTTGGCGCGAGCAATTCGATTTTGTCGTTATAGACTCCTGCCCCGTCTTTGCCGCCGCCGACGCCGCCACGCTTGCCAACAAAGTCGATGGGACCCTCTTTGTGGTCCGCCGGCGCTTTTCCCGATCCCGGGTCGTGCGCGAGGCCCTCGAGCTCCTGGGTCAGCGCCAGGCCCGGATCCTGGGCGTTGTCTTCAACCGTGCCGACGCCTCCGCCGGTTCGTACTACTACTACAAACATGCGGAATATTACTCGTCCGCCAAAACTGCGTGATGCAACCACGAAATAAACAAACCACACGAAAAGCATGGGGTTCCGGGACGAGAATCTCTCCCTTTCGTGTGTTTCGAGTATTTCGTGGTGTTGGGGTCCGAACATGAACGCCTGAGAGTAACGGGTTGCGGAGAGTTGAACGACTCTCCACCAGCAGCCCGCAACCCTCAGCCAGTCAGAAGTAGATTGCAGGCCAAGCGAAAAGGGGCCTGCGAATTGACCGGCACGGAGTGTGTTTGGGAGTCCTCAGTCCGTAGTCAGTGGCCCGTGGTCCCAATTTCTGCATTCAGCCTTTGGTCTTGAAATGAACCAGGGACGACTGACAGGGCCTGACGAATTGCAAACGCATCTTGTGCCCGCTTGCGCCTTTCGAGTGAGGGCTCGACAGGCTACTTATGACGCCGTAGCGTTGTTCCCATGAAAGTGCTTTCAGACATCGCAAAGGAAGCGTTGGACTTGCCGCCGGCTCAACGCCGGGTACTGGCACGCGTTCTCCTGGATCTATCCGAGGATGACCAGGATTTCGCCCCGGACGTCGAAGCCGCCTGGGAAGAGGAAATCTGCCGGCGGATGAAGTCCGTGACGACAGGTGCCGCACGAGCGAGGAGCTTTGATGCGGTGTTCGCTGACCTCGACCGGCGGTTTGGCCCATGAGGACGGAGATCCTCCAGGAGGCGGAAGACGAACTGAATGAATCCATCGCCCACTATGAGGACGTCGAAGCTGGGCTTGGCCAGCGCCTCAAGGAGGAAGCTCGCGCCGCGATTTTGTGGATAAAAAACAATCCGGACTTGCCACGTGTCAGACCCAGGGGCTACCGGCGCGTCAATCTGAAGATTTTCCCGTACTACGTCGCCTATTTCTTCTGGGGTGACGCGATCTGGGTTCTGGCTGTTGCCCACGGCCGAAGGCGTCCCGAATATTGGCTGAAGCGTAAGAAGAAGCTCGGTTGAGTACTCAGCGTCCTTCTCCTCAGCCACGTAGAATCTTGGCGATTTCAACTTTCTGCTTTCTGCTGTTTGCTCTGGATTCAGTCCGTAATGAGTAGTCCGCATTCAGTTCTAGTTCGCGTGTTTAGCGTATTTAGCGGGTAATCTCCGGCCCGAATTCACCGTTTCAGCTTTCAATTTTCCTTGGCCCGTGAAGTGGGCCCTGGCCTGTGGAATCTATTCAGTATTCCCGCAGGCCGCCTACTTCACCGGGCAGCCTTTCAGCTTTGTCTTTGATGTGGTCCGTAGTCAGTGGTCAGTAGTCCTAATTTCTGCTTTCTGCTTTCTGCTTTCCTAATTTCTGCTTTGTCTTTGATGCAGTCCCATGGTCAGTAGTCCTCGGTCCCTGGTCCATGGTCCTCTCGGATTGACGTTTTGAGACAAGCAACACTATATTGACGCGATGCTAACGGACCCGACCACTGCGGCGGCGCCGGTGCTCCGGGAGGACGTGTTGCACGACCCCCGTTTTCCAGTCCATAAGATTGCGGACCGATTGCTGCCGTACCTACGAGTGCTGATCGATCAATTTCGCCCAGAGCAAGTCATTCTGTTCGGTTCCTATGCCTACGGCGAGCCCAACAGCCACAGCGACGTGGATCTGCTCATCGTCAAGGATCTCAAACAAAGCTCGGTCCGGGAAGCAGCGCAAATTCTAAAAGCCTGGCGGCCCATCCGCTGGAGCGGCGATTCGATTCCGTTCGAGCTGCTTATCGAGACGCCCTTCAACCATGAAGATCGCGCCAGGAAACAGGGGACTTTTTATGCTGAGGTGGTCCGCTCCGGTGTGCGCCTCGCATGAAAACGGACGAGACCAATCCAAACGACTGGTTCCTACTTGGCCGGGAACGTCTGGAAGCAGCCGACGCCGTCCGCGGCGCGTGCGGAGTATATGCAACAGCGCGGTGGAACTCTTGCAGGAGGCCATCGAGCGCTACCTTAAGGGCTACCTGGTCGCTACGGGCTGGCCTTTGCAGCGGATTCACAACCTCTCCACCCTCCTGGATGCAGCCGTGCAGAAAGACGCGCGGTTCAAATCGTTCGCGGACCTTTGCGAGGACCTCACAGCGCAATTCTGGGAGCAGCACTATCCGGGGGGCGATCTGGAGGATGTGGGGGCCGACTACGATGTGCTCCGGTCAGAGGCGGCGAAGATGGTCTCCCTGATTCTTTCCGCCGGCGCCCCTCCAGCCCCGCCGTGCCCCGGGTCCTGACGGGTCGCTCTGCCTTTGATTTGTTGTGGTTTTGATTTCAGTTCTGTTTCGCGTATTTAGCGACCACTCTTCGCGAAGCGAATGCTAAACCTGGGGCATCTATCTCGTGGCGGGCTTGGGAAGCCAATTTAGCGGGTAATCTCCGGCACGATTTCAGCGTTTCAGCTTTTGTTTTTGATGCAGTCCAGTTTCCCCTTTTGCCGCCGGAACACCTCGATTATAATAGCATTATGAGTATTGATCAGATTGCTGCCGAAGCTCTGCGGCTACCTCCGAGGGAGCGCGCCTTGCTGGCGGAGTCCCTTTGGGAAAGCTTGTCCGGCCCGCACGAGACGTCTGCGGAGACGGATGATCGTGCTACTTTCGCTCTTGCACGGGAGCGGGATCAGCAGATCGAGGTCGGCGAGGTGTCCCCGGTGCTTCATGACGAGATGATGGCCAGGCTCCGCCGATGAGGGTGGAGTACCATCCCGCGGTCCAGGATCCGTGTCCATCGGTGTCTACCCGTGGCTATGGCCGGGGCCGCAGCTTGCTGGAAGTGGGCCCAGGCTTTATCCCGAATTGACGGGGCGAATGGAATCAAGCATCTTCTGAATATGAGCGTCACGGCAACCGAAGTTGAAATTGGCAGCATGATCTCCCGCACTCCGGGCATCAAGCGAGGCACACCCCATATTGCCGGGACTGGCGTGACCGTTCGAACCATCGTGCGATGGTACAAGCTCGGCATGTCTGTGGAGGAAATCGCGGCTGAATATCCGCATCTCTCCCTCGCACAGGTCTATGGCGCGCTGGCCTATTACCACGCCAACCGCGATGATATGGATGCGCACATGGCAGCGGAGGAAACTGAATCCGAACGGATTGAACAAGAGCATTTGCGGCTGCAAAGAAGCGGCACGTGAGGATTCGTCTCTACTTCGACGAGGATTCCGCCCGGCATTCCCTGGCGCGGGAGTTGCGGTTTAGAGGAGCAGACGTGCTCACCGCCATCGAAACCGAGATGGCGCAGAAGACCGACGAGGAACAATTGGAATGGGCTGCAGCGAATTCTCGAGTGGTATATTCATTTAATCGAGGTGACTTTTATGGCATGCACACAGCCTGGCTAAAAGCCGGTCGCTCTCATTGCGGCATTATCCTGTCACGCCAGGGCCTGTCAGTGGGTGAACAAATGCGGCGACTGCTGCGCTTGATCGACACGCTCACAGCAGAGGAAATGCGCAACCACGTCGAGTTCCTGAGTGCTTGGACCTGACCTCTGATGTCTGACCTCTGTTTCTCATTTCCAATTTCAGCGCTTCAGCTTTTGTATTTGATATAGTCAGTTCTGTTTCGCGTGTTTCGTGGTTCATCTCCCGACCGATTTCTGCTTTCTGCTTTCCTAATTTCTGCTTTGTCTTTGATGTAGTCTCGTAGTCAGTGGTCAGTGGTCAGTGGTCCCATTTTCTGCTTTGTCTTGTTGATTTCTGCTTTTCCGAATTGTCCTCCAACCCGTCATCCGAAGGTCCCGTAGTCCGTGGTCCCGTGGTCGGTAGTCCTCGGTCCTCGGTCCTCGGTCCTCGGTCCGTAGTCCGTGGTCCGTGGTCAGTTGTGCTCCCTCTGGCCGCTTTCGCCGTGCTCTGGCTCGACCTGATCCGCCTACTCAGCACCCAGTGGGAAGCCCGTGAGCAATACGCCTACGGCTGGTTCGTACCCATCCTCGCCCTCGGTTTGTTCATCAAAAAATGGCCCTCGCGGCCGCTGCCGGGACTACAGGACTACAGACCAAGGACCAAGGACCAAGGACCAGTGGTCAGTGGTCCGTTGTCCGTGGTCACTCCCCAGTGGTCAGTGGTCGGTGGTCTTCTTCTGCTTTGCCTTTTATTGCTTCCCCTCCGCGTCATCTACGACATCAACCAGGACTGGCCACTCATCAGTTGGGTTTACACCACCATCGTCGTCGCCCTCACGTTGTACGCCATTTACCTCGCCGCCCCGCCAGCCTTGGTCCCTGGTCCTTGGTCAGCAGTCAGTGGTCCTCGGTCCTTGGTCCTTGGTCCTTGGTCCTTTGTCTCCCCTTGGGTGAGGCACTTCGCTTTCCCGATTTGCTTCATTCTGGTCGCCGTCGTCTGGCCCTGGCGGATTGAAAAGGGGCTGACCCAGGGCCTGATGCAGCTCGACACCAACATTACGGTCGAACTTCTGGGTTGGCTGAATATTCCCGCCATGCAGCGCGGCAACCTCATCGAACTTGCCACCGGCACTGTGGGCGTGGACGAAGCCTGCAGCGGCATTCGCTCCTTCCAATCTACATTGATGGCCGGCCTGTTCCTCGGGGAACTTTACCTTCTTCGGCGTCGCACTCGGCTGCTGTTGGTCTTAGGCGGCCTCACGCTCGCCTTCGGCTTCAATGTCGTCCGAACACTGATCCTCAGCTATCAGGCAAATGCCCATGGCCTGAGCGCCATAGACAAGTGGCACGATCCGGCTGGCTTTACCATCGCCATCGCATGTTTCTTCTGCCTCTGGGCCGTAGCCGTCCTCATCACCAAGTGGACTGCGAAGAACGGAACGACCAAGGACCAAGGACCAAGGACCAAGGAGCCATCGACTACTGACCACGGACCACAGACCACAGACCATGGTCAGAAGTCAGTAGTCAGTAGTCCTTCTCCTCCAGTCAGTGGTCCGTGGTCCGTGGTCAGTAGTCCGCGAGCATTCATGTTCGCTTGCGGCCTCTGGTCTCTCCTCTGCATCGCCGCCACCGGAGCCTGGTATCGGTCCCACGAAATCAAAGATGCTGGCGTATTTCACTGGGCCCTGGCCCTCCCGGAAGCCAAGCCCGGTTTTGAGAAAATCCAATTGGCCCCAAGAACCATCAAGCTGCTGGCCTACGACCTCAGCACCACCGGCAAATGGCGCGAGGAGGACGGCTCTGAATGGAGTGCCCATTTCTTCCGCTGGAACCCGCGCTCGATCCAGTCCGTGATCCAGTCCCGGATGCATCGCCCCGAAGTATGCCTGCCCGCTTCGGGTTTCAAGCAACTGACCGAATCCGAGCTGGTCGTTTTTGACGCTGGAAAGCTCAAACTACCATTCCGCAAATACACATACGAAGCGGGTGGACAAACCATCTATGTCTTCTTCTGCCAATGGGAAGACGGGACCGAAAACCAGGCCGGACTGCAGGCCTCCAAGCAAGCAGGTCGTTTGCAATCGGTGCTCAGTGGTCGCCGGCTCGTTGGCCAGCAAACCCTGGAGCTCATAGTCACCGGCTCTGCCTCGCTGGCTGAAGCCGAAACCTTGGTCCGCCGCCAACTGCCGGAATTGATCCGGCCTTCTGGAGATTAACCTGAATCCGATGGTTGGACTCGAAGAACCACAGATGAACACCGATGAACACTGACGCGGGGATCAATCCACAGCATCACCTTCTCGGCAAGCTCATCGCGTAGCAGAGTCTGCTGCAAGTCCGTGTCCATCCGTGTCCATCCGTGGTTGAACTCCCTTTTCCGGGCTGCTAGTGCTGCTTGAAAGACCAACCGCCACAATCGTTTCCAGATTCCCGGCGCGTCGCGAGCAAACGCTGCTATATCATTGGCACACCCCTGCAGCGCACCGCGGTTAGCATCCATTTTCAGGCCTTGGCGCACGAATTGGTCCGCCGCGGCCATGAAGCCGTTATTATCGCCCCGCCCGGCGAGTGCGAACCGGACCCGGACGGTACCCTGTTCCACGTTCATTCCTGGCCCTCGGTGCGCCCGACTCGCCTCGCCGACGCCGTCTTTCTCTGGCGGCTCATCGGCAGCTACAAGCCCGATTGCCTGATCTCCAATTTCGCCCCCGTCAACTGGATGTGCCTCGTCGGCTGGCTCAGGAACGTTCGGTGCCGGATCGCCTGGTATCACACGCTCAGCACCCAGATCGATGGCGACTCAAAACTGTTTCCGCGAAGGCTCGCATCTCTCCGGCTTCGAAAAAGGCTGGTTTACCGCCGGGCAACCCATCTGGCTGTAAACTCAAGGGCTGCCCTCGAAGACGCCGGCAAGCGGTTTGGCGTGTCCGCAGAGAAATGCAAAATCTGGCGCAACTCACTGCCTGACCCCATGGCCTGTGCTCCACTGACCACTGACGACCAGCCACCGGCTACGACCTCGTTCACCCCGCCACGCGAGGACCTCGTAGTCTGTGTTGGCCGGTTCGATAGGAGCAAGGGCCAGGACGTGCTCATTGAAGCGCTGGCGCTCTGTGGGGAAGATCTCGGACCTACCAAAATTGAGTTCCTGGGAACCGGCCCATTGCTCGACTCCGTCCGTGCCCGGGCGGCGCAGCATGGGCTCCTCGATCGTTGCCTTTTTCGCGGCGCGGTCTCTCACGCGGAGGTGCTCGCAAGAATGTCGCACGCCCGCCTCATCGTCGTCCCCAGCCGCAACGAGGCCTTCGGCCTCGTCAACATCGAGTCCATGGCGGTTGCTACTCCCGTGCTTGCGTGCGGGGTGGACGGCATCCTGGAAATTGTGCGCGACGGCGTTGATGGTTTCCTGGTTCCGCCGGACGATCCCGCAGCCCTCGCCAGTCGTCTTCTCACCCTGCTGCGTGACCCTGTCCTCCGCCAGGAATTGGGTGCCCACGCCCGTGAGCGCTTTCTGAGCGTTTACGAACAATCCAAAGTCGTTGCTGCTCAGGCCGATTGGTTGGAACGGATCACCGCGCCAGCAGCGGAGCTGATGTTCGCCGCCACCGCATGAATCCGGGGCCTTGGGTTGCCTTTGGAAGCGCCGGCCGGCCTCGGATGACGGAAGCCACGGGATGACACCTAATCCCAGGTCGTTTTTGGCAAATCCAGCAGGCCGACCGCCTCGGCTCCCTGCTTAACTGTCGTCGCGGCCTCGGTCAGCAGACCCGCGAGATCATCTGCACGCCTAAGCCTTGATTCACCATTTCAGCGTTTCAGATGTTACTCCGTAGTCCGGCGTCCAGTTTGATTCTAGCTCTCTGCTTTCTTTTAGATGTCCCGCACTCGCAACTACATCAAAGGCCTCACCACTGGCTACGCCGCCACCTTCGCCACGATCGCGGTCGGTCTTTGGCTGACGCCCTTTACCCTGCGGTTCCTCGACCGCGAGGAATACGCGATCTTTGCGCTCGCCAGCGATTTGCTCATGTGGCTTGGGTTGCTCGACCTTGGCATTACCGCTGGGCTGAATGTTCAGGCAGCTCAGCTCACCGGGAAACCCGACCACGAACGGCTGAACCGCTTGGCCAGCACTGCCTTTTTCACTCAGAACCTGATCGTCCTGGTGGTGCTGATTGTGGGAGGGGCCATGGCAGCCGGTGTTCCGCACTTCTTCCCCGTCCGGCTCGAACTTCAACACACCACATCGACGCTGATGGCCATGCTGGTGCTGGGTTCCGCCATCGGATTCAGCACCAAAACCTTTTCGGCGCTGCTCCTCGCCAACCAGCAGATCCACATTGACAATCTCCTGAAGCTCGCACTGCTCGCCATCCGAACGGTCCTGACGGTTGTGCTGCTGACGAAAGGTTGGGAGCTCTACTCACTGGCAGTCGCCAGCTTGGCCGCCACGGTGATAACATCGGCGATTGCCGTTTGGCGAACCTGGCGGCTCTTGCCCGGGCTTAAGGTCCGCTGGATGCTTGCTTCATGGGATGTGCTCAAGGGCATTGGTAGCCTCGGGATTTGGTTTAGCCTCGGCGGCCTCGCAGGCCTTGTCATTACCTCCCTCGATCGGGTTGTCGCGGCCAAACTCATTTCAGTCGAAACAGTCACCACCCTTTCGTTGACGGGGCGGGTGTACGCCCTGTTTGCCGGTTTGCTCGATCAGATCACGAACACTGCCAGACCGATGCTCGGCCAGTTGATAGGGCAGAAGAAGCTCGCGGAAGCGCAGCGCGTCTATCGCCACCTGTTTAAGCTGTCAACCGGTTTCGCGGTAATTGCCGCCTTCAGCATCTGGGCCGGCAACGAGCCTTTCGTCAACCAATGGGTGGGCGCGCAGAACTTTGGCGGTCCCTTGTTGAGCCTGGCGCTCGCGCTCAATCTCATCGTCAACAGTTGGGTCCTTCCGAACCGCGCTGTGCTCTCCTCGGCGCTAGTGGTTCGTCCCCAGACGCTGAGCCGGATTGTCGAGGCCGTCCTAAATCTTGGATTATCGGTTCTGCTGGCCCAATACCTCGGGCTGATCGGAATCGTCCTCGGGACGGCGATTGCGGGCCTGCTGACTTCAACCTGGTATTTACCACTACTGACTGCCCGCCTGTTCAAGCGTTCCTGGTTCAGCTTCGCCCGGGAAGATGCATTGCCGATCATGGTGATTGGCGCATGTATCTTGCCCGTTGCCTGGCTGATGCAGGTTACGGGACGGCAGATCGGCGGCTTTCTAGGAGCGGGGGTGAGCGCTGCACTAACCGGGTTGAGCGGCTTGGGTTTGCTGTGGCTGATTGCCATGGATGGCGGGCTTCGCGAGTATGTAAAGGGCGCTGCTCTCGGGGCACTACATAGCCCGTACCGAGACTCGTCGGGGCTTCGGTCCGGCACTAAGACTGCCCAACCAATCCCAAGATTAACAAAGCCATGAAAGACGCGTTCTTCTGGACCTCGACCACCGAGGCGCGCCCCTGTCCTCTGTGCGGCAGGCGCGAGCACACCGTTGTCAGCGAGCGCATGCAGCATAGCTTGGATCTGGTGACGGTCATTTGCAATGAATGTTCGTTTGTCTTTACGAATCCGCTGCCTGCACGTGAGACGTACGAGCGATTCTACCGGGATGCTTATGCCGACTACTATGGGCACATCACGACGCCTCCGCCAGCTACCACAGTTACCCAGGAGCCAGCAGACTTACGTGCCAAGTTTGAGCGCATCGAGAGGGTCCGACCGCTGAAAGGGTCGCGCGTGTTGGAGCTGGGGCCGGGGCAGGGACTTTTCTTATGGTGGGCGCAGCATCGGGGATGTTCAGTGCTCGGCATCGAGCCATCACCTAAGTTCTGTTCGGTGTTGGCGCAGGCAGGCCTTCCGCACCTCCAATGCTCTCTGGACGGGGTTGATGCCGTCACAGTCGGTCAGTTCGACATCATCGCAATGTTTCACGTGCTCGAACACTTTTTTGATCCGAATGAGGCGCTATCGCAGTGTCGTTCTCTGCTTGCCCCGCGCGGACTACTTGCCGTTGAAGTTCCCAACATTCTTAAGCCATTTGGATCGCTGGATCGCTACTTTCTGCGGTATGTCCACCCCAGCAGCTTCTCCCCCACGACCCTTGAAGCCGTGCTCGCGAAGCACGGTTTCCGGTCGGTTCACACGGATGAGGGCGGAAATGATTGGCGGTCGCCCCAAAATCTTTTTGTAATTGCTGAAAACCAGAATGATGTTTCCGACCCGTCCTTGTCTGGTCCGGGTGAGGTCGCTCAGGTTCTGCACGCGTTTCAGGACTATCGGCGGAGGTGGCGTCGGGGATTGGTGCTAAAATGGCAAGCCCGGCGCCTTGCATTGCTGCTGAAGCGAAGTGCCATGAAAGCCGGCCGGCCTGTGAAGCGGGTGATCTTTGGTGGCCGTGGCAGATCGACCGCTTAGAACTGCCTATGACATCCGCAACCGTGGCGCTGCTACGTGCGACGCTGGAAAGTCGAGCGGCATTTTGCTTGGCTGTTCAACTTCCGCCGCTTAGTGGAACGCTACGAATATCACGCTGACAATTTCCAAGGCTTCGTTCGTTTCTCAGTCGCCGTCATCCGGTAGCGGTATTCATGAGGTGGCTTGTAAGCCCCGGGATTGCCTGAACTCCGCTAGCGGGAGTTTACAAGTTACCGGTTCTCCGCTTGCACCTGAAATCTGCAAAGCATTGTAATTGCGTGAGTTACGCTTTATGTCAATTAATAAACCCAGCCGAGCTAGGTCATACAGGTTGCATGCATAACCCATTCATAGACAATCACTTGCAAAAGCACCTCTGTCTAACTTGTAAACTACCGCTAGTTGATCAATCAAGCCCCCCACAATCGTTCCGTGCAAGTATGGTATTGACAAACAGCTCAATTGAAGCGTACTTGACGCGCCTACGGGACGATGAACTCGCGTTCAAGGAGCAACAGAGCACACTCCCCAACCCGCTGGAGCATCGCGCCAGCCACAGCCTGTGGGATTACTGCTCGCGGGCGGCCTTCTTTCTTCGCTCCATTCTCGAGTGTTTCATCCTGGCTTGTGTTCTGACGTGGTATGGCGTCATCAGAGCGAATAAACGGCTGGTTTACACGGCACGGAACTTCTGTACAGAGAGGGATGGTAAACTTCAGGACAGGATCGTCACCTTCCTGCCCACCTCAACGCTGGTTTTTGTCAACCCGTCCAAGGAATACGCCTTAAATACGATCAACGGCAAAAGAGTCTATAATGTGGGTGGCCCCGTGAAACTCCTGAGTCGCCTGAATTATCGGAAGGACTCAGAGATTATGAGCACCTTTAGAGCGCATCGGCTGGTGAATGATGCGATTCTTTGCGCGTTCCGTGGCAGGGAGGTGTACACACTGTGCTATTACGGCCTCAACGGACTATCGCTCGCCTTCTCCAGGCACAGGCAACGCATCCAACTCATCGAGGTGCAACATGGCAGCATAATTAACTATCCGCCGTATGTGGCGCCAGCACCCGTCAAGATTGCCGATGTCTTCTACGTCAAGAACGAGGCGACCATCCAGTTCTTGCAGAGTCACCTCTGTCGTGATTATCCGTCTGAATACCGACTGTTCCCTTACCCCAAGAAGGCGCGGCATGTTGTGCCCGGGCTCCACGTGCTTTACGCATCCACGGTCGAGTTTAATGGTCTTCACCCGGTTTTCGTGAAGTTCATTTCGTCCTATCATGGGCGCGATCTTAGCCTGACGTTGAGACTCCATCCACGCGAACGGGACAAGGAGGCGGTCTTCGTGCGCCAGTTGTCGGGTTGCAGCGTGCCGTTCACTTTCGATCGGTCGCAGAATTGGTTGGAAGCGAATGAGATTGAAAACCTTATCGTAATTTCGCCATGGAGCTCAACCCTTGAGGATGCATACGACAATGGGTTTGTAGCCATTAGCATTGACCCCGTGGGTAGGAAACGCTTTCAGCATCTCATTGATGGATCCCGGTTCTTCTATTCCGACGACCTCGCAGCCACCATTGAGGGCATACGAGCCAGGAATTCCCCGGTCGCTTCCTGAAGAGCAGATGCGGGATGAGAATGTTGAAGCGTAGCATGCAAGCATGAGGGTTGCGATTATCTTCGCCGGCGCTTATCCGACTGGAGACGTTACGACAGATCGTGTTCATAACATGTGCCTCGGCCTGGTGGAGAGCGGTGTCGATGTCGAGGTGCTATTGGCCAATCCAACGGAGAAGCCGGGCGGTACAAGGAACCTTTTGCCGGCAGGTGAGTATGAAGGAGTCAAGTTTGAATATGTGGGCGGAAGCACGACCAGAAGCGAACGGTTCTGGGTGAGACGCCTGCAGGATCTCTATTGTCACGTTCGGACAATACTGGTTGCGTCACTCGGCAGGCGACGCTATGACATCACAATGGTAGTGGGCCCCTCGCTCGACTTTCGCGTGATTTTGCCCTTTGCGGGGCGGGTATTTGGTAGGAGAATGGTGCTGGAAATCAATGAGTATCCCTTCGTCAAGTCAAAACCCGCCGTGCTTGGTGCAATCAAGCGCCAGTTGCTGTTTCGATTAGTGTTTCCGCTCTATTCAGGCTTCGTTCCGATCTCACGAAACTTGTCGGAAGTCGTGGATGGGCACAAGTCGCAAGCCGCCTCTACGATTACGATCCCGATACTAGCTGGGAAAGTGAGCCCAAGTGCGGATCCTTCTTCGCTATTTGAGTGGCCTTACATTGTGCACGCCGGGTCGTTGGATGAGGAAAAAGACGGGGTTTTGGGAATTCTGGATGCATTTGCTATTGCTTTACGGCGGGTCCATACACCGTTGCGGTTGGTGATAACCGGGAAGCACGAGGGGACGAAACAGTACCACGCAGTGCTCCAGGCAATCAAGGCGCAAGGCTTGGCTGAGCGTGTGGTCTTTGTTGGGTATTGCAGCCGGGAGAGGCTTTCCAGGATTCTTGAAAACAGCCTGTTGGCCATCGTTAACAAGCTCGACACGGTTCAGAACAGATACTGCTTTGCGACGAAGCTGGCTGATTATTTATTGCACGGAGTGCCGGTAATAACCACCACCGTGGGCGAATCGAGACACTTCTTGCATGATGGCCGGAACGCTTATATCGTGGAACCAGGCAGACCGGAATTGCTGGCTCAAAAAGTCGTTGAAGCCATCAATAATCCGGAGGAGCGCCGTAGGATTGGCGTCGCAGGGAGGCAGCTCGCTGAGACCGTTTTCAGCTATAGGGTACAGGGACTACGGCTAGCGCGGTTCTTGTCTGGAGCCAAAGACTCGTGAGTGACTTGCAGCGGCTGCTAGTGGTGTCGCATGTGCTCCATTACGAGTACGATGGCAGGCTTTACGCGTACGGGCCTTACGCCAGGGAAATCGACATCTGGGGTGACATGTTTGCCGAGGTGGTGATCGCGGCGCCGGTGCAGCGCACAGCGCCGCCGGGTGACGCCCTGCCTTTTCAGCGACCGAACATTTCCCTATCTCCACAGCGGGAGACCGGTGGAACGACACTCCTGTCCAAAGCAACCCAAATGTTGGCGATCCCTGGTCACCTCTGGCGTCTCGCTTGCGCTATGCACCGGGTGGACGCCATCCAGGTTCGATGTCCGGGGAACCTCGGCCTCCTGGGCTGTATCCTCGCACCCCTGTTCCGCAAACCGCGCGTGGCCAAGTACGCGAGCCAGTGGAGTGAGTTCAAAACAGAGCCGTTTTCATGGCGCTTGCAGAGGCGTTTGCTCCGCTCTCGTTGGTGGCGCGCGCCAGTCCTGGTTTACGGCCAGTGGCCGAATCAACCGCCGCACATCATTCCTTTCTTTACCTCGATTTTGAATGAATTCCAAATGACCAGAGCTAGAGCAAGCAAACCTCGAAATTGGTCGCAGCGCCCGTTGGTGGCTCTATTTGTGGGCAGGCTATCACAGGCTAAGAACGTGCATGTTATCATCCGCGCCCTCGCGGATTTGCGAAGAGGCGGCGACGATCTCCAGTTGAGAATTGTCGGTGACGGCCCAATGCGCGCTGAACTTGAAGATTTAGGTCGGAATTTGAATCTTGGCGAAAGGGTGTTCTTTGAGGGGGCCGTTCCACAGGGCAGGGTGCTCGATTTTTACGAGCAGGCTCACATCCTGGTGCTGGCATCGCAGACTGAGGGCTGGCCCAAGGCAATTGCGGAGGCCATGGCTTTCGGCTTGGTTTGTATTGGCAGCGATCGGGGGCTGGTGCCTCAAATGCTGGGAGAAGGAAGAGGACTGTTGGTGCAGCCTGGCGACGTTTCCGGGCTTGCGAGAGCACTGCACTCTATAGCCATGGGGCCCCGGGAAGCAGGGGAAATGTCTAACCTTTCTGCCAACTGGGCGCGTCAATTCACACTGGAAGGATTGCGTGAGGCGATCCGGAAGCAATTGGAATCCTCGTGGGCGGTTAACTTGCGAGACGTTTCCGCCCCCGCTCCCCAGTCGTCTCAGGCAATTGTACCGTGAAATCCTTGGCCGTCATGCAGGTGGTTGACTCGCTCGATATCGGCGGGATGGAATCCGTCGCCGTGAATTATGCCAATCAACTGGCCCAGCGTGGCATCGTAAGCTCAATCTGCTCTACCCGCCGGAGCGGACCATTCCAGGCGCGCCTCTCGCAAAATGTGGCGCATTTGGATCTCGAACGGCATGGCATCGTTGATTTCCGTGCTTTAAGGCGCTTCATCCGATTTATCCAGGCTCAAAATGTTGACGTGATCCATGCGCATGGCACCGCACTTTTCTTTTGCAGTCTCTCAACCTTGTTCTGCACGAAGCCAAAACTGGTCTGGCACGATCATTTCGGGCGGTATGCGACGGAAGAACGCCCCTCATGGCTCTACAGGCTGGCGATGAAGCGTGTGAACGGCGTCATTGCCGTGAATGAACCCTTGGCCGACTGGGCCCGCTCCAAATTAAGAGTTCCGGCCACCCGCGTGTGGTACGTGCCAAACTTTGTGATTCAACCCGCACCCTTGCCAGACATCCCCGACCTGCCGGGACAGCCCGGAAAGCGCATCGTCTGCGTCGCCAATCTCCGACCGGAGAAGGGCCACCTTGTGCTCATTGACGCCCTGAGGGAAGTGGTCGCTGCCGAGCCTCAAGCCTGCGTTCTTATCGTCGGAAGTGACGCAAACCGCAGCCATGCGACGAGAATCAGGGATCGTATCCAGCATCACGGGCTCGAGAATCACGTTTTTATTATGGGAAGCCGCGGCGATGTGTCTTCAATTTTATGCGCCTGCGACATTGGTGTTCTGTCCTCCATCTCGGAAGGACTTCCGCTGGCGCTACTGGAATACGGGGAAGCCGGACTGCCCACGGTCGCCACTCGCACTGGCCAGGTTCCTGAGGTGCTGGACAACGGCCGGGCGGGGCTGCTCGTTTCGCCAGGCGAGCCGGTGGGCTTAGCAGAGGCTCTGCTAAGCCTGCTCAGGTCGAGTGGTCTCCGGCGGGAACTAGGCGCTTCGCTGCGGCACCGCGTCCGGGACAAATACAGCCAGTCAACGGCAATGGATCAAATTGGGAACATCTACGAAACGGTGCTTGGGCCGCAGTTGAGCAGGAAGGTCGAGCGCGACGAATCGAAAGCAGTTCAATGAGATGGGGCCGGCAGAGTGGAAGGTCAGGACCCAGGACCTGGCAAGTTGTGCGAGCGGAGCGGGCACAACTCTTGACACCCGATTCGCATGGCGGGCATGGGCGCTCGTCGCCTCCGGCAGGCGAGGGTATGCGTTTTTTCTGGCTGGCAGCCCTCCTGGTCCTTCACGTCCTGCTGGGAGTCGGATGCAAACTCAGCAGCTTGTTTGCACTCGCTCATGCTTCAGGAACGTTCCTTTTTGGAATCTACCTCCTGGTCCGCTGGCGGGGTCCCTTTCCCCTAGCCTGCTGGGGAGCCTACGTGGTAGGATCCGAGGTCCTCTGGCGGATGGCCAATGCGCCCGTGCCTTGGCAATATGCCGATTTCTCGCTGTGTTTCGTGCTGCTCCTGGGGCTTGCTCGGACCGGCCTGCGTAGACTCCCGTGGGTGCCTGCCGCTTACTTTGTTCTGCTCCTGCCAGCCGTGATCTTCACTTTGGCTCAGGTTCCCCTGATGGCCGCACGCCGAGCCGTGAGCTTTAATCTGTCTGGCCCGCTGGCCGTGATGGTGTGCTCGCTCTTCTGTTCCCGCTTGCAGTTGGACGACCGCCGGATGCAACGGTTGATGGTGTGGTTGGTCGTGCCAGTGGCTGCCATCGCGGCAGCCGTCTTCTTTGGCTTATCCACTACGGAGGTTGTGTTCCGATCACAGTCGAACTTCGCGGCCACCGGTGGTTTCGGGCCAAACCAGGTTTCCTGCATTCTCGGGTTGGGGGCGCTCTACGGACTCCTGCTGGCCTTGGATCCGGGGGTTGGCATAAAACTGCGAGTGGTCTTTGTGGTTCTGGCGCTTTGGTTTGCCGCCCACGCCGCCTTGTCTTTTTCCCGCACTGGGATCTACCTCATCGGTGGCGGTCTGCTGACGGCGATGCCATTTCTTTCCCTGAAGCGGTTACTGCGCCCGGGAACCATCATTATCGTGAGCGTCACGGTGGTGGCTGGGCTGGTCACCTGGGGCTATCTCGTGCACTTCACAGGGGGAAAGGTCAGCGAACGGTTTGCGAGGAGAGATTTCTCAAACCGGGACAGCATTGCCGGTGAGGAGCTTCAGATTTGGAGAGAGAACATTCTATTCGGTGCCGGCGTCGGCATGTCAGCCGAAACACGCGAGGAAAGCACCGGCGTCCATGTCGCCTCGCACACGGAGTACACTCGGCTGGTTTCTGAGCACGGGCTGTTCGGCTTCCTGGCCGGAGTTCTGCTCCTGACCGCGTGCTTCCGCCCGCTGACTATCAACTTTCCCGCCTTCACAAAAGCGGCAGTCCTCGCCAGCCTCGCCTTCGCGCTTTTCTATCTCGCCGCAAGCGGAATGAGAACTGCCAGCCCCGGTTTCCTCTTCGGCCTGGCTTTCGCAGGTCCGGCGCTGGCACACAGGGTATGCAGACGACAAAGCGTTCAGCGATCCGCGTTCCCCCATTTGCAGTCTTCGATCCGCGGGCCGGTGGGCCCTCCATTTCAGAGCTTGGTTCGGCCTCCGACCTCCGCCCTCTGACTTCTGCCATGCCGATGAAATAGCGAAGCGAGTATTCATGCGTCTTGCCATCTTTACGAGCCAGTTTCCGAGTAAGGTAAACACGTTTTTCGCGCGGGATGTGCGGAGCTTGCTCGAAGCTGGCGTGGACGTGGACGTGTTTCCAATTTATCCGCTGGACGCATCCCTTTGGCGGTGGGTGCCCTCGGTGCTCAGCGAGTCGCTCTTCCCGCGAGAGCGCGTCCATCACGCGAACTTGACCGAATGTCTGCTCACTTGGCGGCCTTGGCCGCTCAGGCGGGCGGTCCGTTTCCTGAGGGACGCGGCCGCTGTGAACTGCTCCGCCATCCGGTTCGGGATCACGCCACTCGCAAAGAGTCTCTACGTCATGCCGCTGGCTTGGTCTTGGGCCCAGAGGTATGATGGACAGTACGACCATATTCTTTCCTACTGGGGAAACTACGCCGCCACCTGCGCCTTCGTGGCGAACCGATTGCAGGCCCGATCCGTTCCGTTTTCCTTCTTTCTACACGCGGGGACGGACCTGTATCGGGACCAAGTTTACCTGCGCGAGAAGCTGTTCATCGCCGACAACATCTTCGTCGTATGCGAGTTCAACCGGGAATTCATCCGCAAGCTGTATCCAGACGCTTTTGAAGCCATCACCCACAAAGTTCACCTCCACCATCTCGGGCTTGATCTTGAAGAGTTCCAGTATTCGCCTGACGGTCGTCTGCCGGACCGCGTGCTGGCGGTTGGCAGTTTCAGCAAAGCAAAGGGGTTCGATTACCTCCTGAGAGCTATTCACGAGCTGCGTGGCCGGGGCACACGCGTCGAGCTGGAATTGATCGGCGACGGCGAAGAGTCAGGCTCCCTAAAGAGACTGGCTGCGGAGCTGGGTATTGCGGAACAAGTGATATTCTCAGGTTGGCAGACTTTTGAACGCGTGCGAGACGCGATGCGGAGGGCGACGCTCCTTGTGCATCCCTCGATTGGACTTGGGGACGCCGTGCCGACTGTAATCAAGGAGGCGGCCGCGCTGGGCCTGCCGGTTGTTGGAACGCGGGTCGCCGGCATCCCGGAATTGCTGGATGATGGACGATGCGGTTGCCTGGTTCCGCCCAGGGATGTCCAGGCACTGGCCGGCGCCATTGGCCGACTCTTAGCCGATGAGCCCTTGAGGAAGCAGTATTCTTTGGAAGCCCGCCGGCACGCAGAGACCATGTTGAACCTGTGGGCAAACGGGCGGAGACTGGCAGAGATCTTGGGGGCGGCCGCGTGTTCGGAGCGCTCTCACGCGAGCAAAGCGGCACAACTCTGAAAGGTCAAAAGGCGCAATTCAGCTTTCCCGGCTAATCAGTCTCCAGCACCCTCAGGCTGGAAGGCGGCAGGAGTCCACGTGACGGCAGCGATAACAGCACAAACACGTTGAATTTCGGCCCTGTTGGTGCGGGCGCAGCTTGTTTCCCAATCGGAATGGCCACGCTCAGGTTGGTCATGGGCACGGAAATGGTTCCGCCGTCGTAAAGGCCGCTCGCCACCAGCGGTCCAAAATAATCCGCGGCATTACGCACCTGATAAGCCATGCCCGCAGATAATACCCGGCTCGCGTCCACGCTGACGTTGTCGTTCGTGCTCCAATTGTAAATGATTATGTTGGCTCGGCCAGTTTCGTAGGGGTTAGGCCGCACATAAATCCAGGAACCTGACGGCGCGGAGGCTGTTGATGTGCCGTTAATGTCATTGCCTGCTGCTTGCCATGCCGCTAAAGTGTACTCCTTCCCAGCCCCTTGTGAGTCTTTGTAGTAAACCGGCTTGGACCAAGGAACGTTGTAATAATAGTTGTGGTCAGCCAATACGAGTGTATTAGTTTGTGGCGATCGAATATCTACTGAAACCGCTTGGGTATTGTAATTGAAAACAACGTTCGTCCACCAAATAATCTGGGAATAGGTGTTCGCAAATACGTTGCTCACCAAGGTAATTGTGCCGTTGGTTGCCGGGTTGTAGAATATCCCACCATAGATTTGACTTGGGTACCAGTTAAAGTTCTGAGTGAAAACTATCCGGTCGCACGTTGAGCCTTCTGTGTGAAAATTGGACGCCCATCCGTTGGTCGAGTTGCTGCCTGAATTAACCATCACATTGCCCTGAAAAACCATATTGACCGTTTGAAACGATGATCGGCAGTTCAGGCCAACATTATACGCATTTAATCCAATATTTTCTTGGAACAGTTTGGAAACGGCATAGCTGCGGTTTTGAACATAGAGATTGTGTCCATGTCCCCGGTCGGCAAGTTGATAACCGTTGTTGTAGATAACACAGCCAGTGATCTCCGCATTCGTGCTTTGATAGCTCACAAAAGCCCCGTCTCCGCAATCGTGAATAATCGAATTGATGAGCTTGTTATTACTCCCCGGCAAACTGGTATTGAATCCAACCCCATCTCCCCGAACTACGTAACGATTGGTTGCAGAGTTCATTATCTCCAACCCCCTGACCCAGATTCCGGAACCTTGGAAGGTAAACGGGTTCTCCGTGTAACAGTTCGCATCAAGAATTGCCCGCTCGCCGTTGTAGTTCCTAACTACAATGGGATTGTTGGATGGTGCCGACAACGAGCAGGTAAACGCTCCAGTGTAAGTTCCGCCGCGCAGATAAATGGTGTCGCCCGCTCGCGCCGGGCTCCCGGATCCGATTGCGTTTTGTAAGCTCGATGGATTTGATTGCGTGCCACTGCCAGTCCCGGCCGGCGAGACGTAGTGCAATGCGCCGCGGGCAATGGGCACAACACCGAGGCTCAGCGCAAGCATCACCAAACAACGTTGGCAGGCCATGCCCGTAAAAATAGCTGTTCCGTTATGCATGTCAACAGGATTAGCAATAATCGTGCCACTTGTCCAGCCTCTCCGCCAGCGTCTGGGGCATTCCCTACAACCAGTTACCGTGCTGCTCGGGGTGTGGTCAGGAGGAGCCAAACGCTCAAAAGTTTGTTAACCACATGGCATCGAAATTAGAGCAACTGTATCCGTACGTGCCTGTGTTCGCGCAGAACCTGGGCATTAGCCTTTTCGGTCTTGCCTGGCGGCATGAGCGCCTTGGCGGACGGTTCGAGGAGCATTTGGCGGCTTTCCGTGAGCGCGAGCGCTGGGGTGCTGAGCGCTTGGGCGACCACGTGCTAGGGGAGTTGCAGAGGACGCTGTTGCACGCGTTTGCACAAGTTCCTTTTTACCGCCGCCGATGGGCCGAAGCCGGAATCAGCGTTGGCGACTTGCAAAGCATGACGGTTGGCGGCTTGTCGAGGCTTCCCACCACACCGAAACAAGACCTGCGGCTAGCGCCGGAATCCTTCGTGGCCCAGAACGTGGCCGATCGAGAGAAGCTGCATCTTTACTACAGCAGCGGCAGCACGGGAACACCCATTACCGCCATCTGTACCTCGGATGCGCATCGCAGGTACATCGCCGCTCGGGAAGCCCGGTCGTTTGGCTGGGCTGGCACCAGTGTCCGCAAACCGCGTTCGATGATCGGCGGGCGGATGGTGGTGCCACGAGGCGTTTCCCGCGGGCCGTTTCATCGCTACAACTGGATCGAAAAACAGGTCTATTTCTCGGCTTACCACATCGCGCCGGCCAACGTTCGTGAGTACATGCGGGCCTTTAATCATCATCGCCCGCGGGTCATGACCGGCTATGCTTATTCGCACTACATCCTCGCGCGGATGATGGCCGAGGTGGGGGTGACTCTGGACTATGAACCGGACGCGTTGGTCCTCGGCAGTGAGAAGCTGACACCGGAGATGAAGGTGGTAATCCGGCAGGCCTTTCGGGCGCGTGCTTATGAGGAGTATGGCGCGGTGGAAAACTGCATGCTCGCCACGGAGTGCGAACACGGCAGTCTCCATGCGCATCCGGATTTCGGAATCATTGAGATCGTGGATGCCCAAGGACAGCCAGTGCCGCCCGGGGTGGAGGGCCGGATTCTATGCACGGCGCTGCAGAATGAGGCGCAGCCCCTGGTGCGCTATGAGATTGGCGATCTGGGAGTATGGGCCGAAAGTCCCTGCCCGTGCGGTCGGAATAATCTTCCCGTCCTCAAGGAAGTCGTGGGTCGGCTCGAAGACGTGGTGGTGGGTCCGGACGGTCGCCAGATGGTCCGCTTTCATGGCATCTTCGTTGATCTGCCCCACGTTCTCGAAGGGCAGGTGATACAGGAAGCGCCGGATCGGTTCATCGTCAAAGTGGTTGGGCGCGATGGGTTTGGTCCTGCACAGGAGGCAACCATCCGGCAGCGGTTCGCCCAGCGCTTGGGCCCGGTTTCAGTGGAGATTCAGCGAGTGCCTGAGATCCCGCGCAGCGCTCGAGGGAAGTTTCGCGCGGTTGTCCGGCACTTCTGAGGAGGCCTGCAAGTTTGTCACGCAAGCACACAAGTTGCCAGCATGACTGTCTGGACTCTTAAAAATGCCGAACTGTTGCCGTTGAAACCCGAACAGCGTGTTTTGCGCTCCAGGTTGCTCGCTCAGGAACTGGGCGGGCGCGGGCGGTTGAACGCCTAGCTCCAAAGCCATACCCATGCAGTGCCTTATGAGTTTCATTGCCAAACCATCAGCGAATTACTTTCTGAGAGGCTCCGGATTAGCAGTGTGTCTCGGGACCGTTGTTTTCCTGGGTATCGCGATTGGCTACCAGGCGATCGGCTTCAGCGTACTTCGAAGCGATGTGGCCGATTATGTCAACTGGTCACACAACTTGGCAGCTCGATCATACCCCAGTCACATGCCGGGTTACCCCGCCCTCATTGCCCTAACCCGGCTTTTGACCTTCAACTTAATTGGAGATGCAGCGCTGGCCCAGGGGATTTGCCTCCTATTCTGGGGTGCTGGGGTCTTTCTCACTTCACAGATTTTGCAATCACTGGCACCAGAAACGAAAGAAGTTGGCACATTAATCTACGCGCTTGCTCCGTTCGTTGGTGTTTCCTCCGCAGCCTATCCTCTCGCCGATATCCCCGCGCATGCGTTCTTCCTGGGGGCGGTTTATTCTGCCGTGAAGACACGCTGGTGGGCGTTTGCTCTGGTCACGGCGCTTGGTCTTATGATTCACCAGGCGTTCTATCCCTTCTACTTGCTGCTCGCGCTGGTCTGCCTGTTTAGCCGAGGGATGAAGTGGACGTGCCTTGTGGCGTCGGGCGTTCCCTTCGCTATCTATTATGTTTGGATGGCTGCGTTACGGGGAAATGTGAACTGGATTCTGGCTTACCATGAGAAGACGCACCTTGCACCTCGAAAAGGGTTCGTCCTATTCGACGGGATTTTGGGCAATTTGCTGAGGCTTACCCCAATAGCAACTATCAAAGGTTTGATACTTCTCCTGATTCTTCTGTGCGCGGTTTTCTTAGCGATTCACTTCCTCAAGCGCAAGAATTGGCTGCTACTGTCGATGCTTCTACCGCTGCTGATGTATTCTGCCGCTAGCAACGAGACAATCTGTTTCCTCCTGGTACGCCTATCGAAGATCATGGTCTTTCCCGCATGCGTCCTGGCGGTAGAGCACCCCGCCATCTTGAGGTCTCTGCGCCGCCGTTCGGGCTATTGGTTGTTGGCTTCCTGCCTGGTCATTACTCAATTCATCTGGGCTGCTTACCAGGTTGCGTATCTATCTAGAGCCCGTCCCAGAAGAGAAAAGCCTTGCGGAGCTGGGCTGGGATCGACCTGAGCTTGAT
>CAIWJG010000721.1 GCA_903912925.1 uncultured Verrucomicrobia subdivision 3 bacterium
AGGGCCAGGATTGGCAAGCCAACGGGCAGGGCGGTGGCGCGCCAGACCGGCTAAAGCCGGGACACCGAACCGGGAACTCGCGAATGCGCCCCTTCGGGGTAGTAGAGTTTGACGAAACAGCCCGTGTCCAGGTAGATCACGACTCCCCTCCTCGAGCCTCCAGGACGATCTGGCTGAGCGGCTTGCCCGGCGGTTGTTCACCCCAAACAGCCTTGGCCCGTGCCAGGAAATCAGGTCGCAGCGCGGGCGTGGCTGGCACCACCCTGGCGACGACCCTGTCCTGGTGGGTCACCTGCACTTCTTCCCCGGCAGCGACCCAGCGCAGAATCTCGGGCCATTGCTGCGGCAACTGCTGAACCGTGGCGGTTTTCATGCAGCAAACATGCGGTGCGATGTCCCTTGGCGCAAGCTGGCATTTGCGCTACCGCACGGATGCCTGGCCGCCGTCGCCAAGGAGGAACCAAGAGAGACTCCTCCGAACTTTTTGCGCGCCTTGCGCCCCTGAACCAGACGGGCGGGATAGTGGGGGGCGAGGGCGAGCCGCACTGCTATTAAGTTAAGCTTGGGGGGAGCGCCGACATTCTTGTCGGCCTGTTGGGTGCCGCCGCGCCAGGGCAAGCCCTTCTTCTTTCTTGCCGGTCTCAAACAGCAGAACGGCTCGGATCGCGGCCACTTGCGTCATATCGGTTGAACTCAGCTTCTCCGCCTGGTATGAAGTCCGACGCATCGCCTTCCCGCTCCGGCTACAAGGGGGGCTATTGAGCTTCTGGATTGGGCCACCTTCCCAACGCAATCAATTCGGCTCGCAGATCTAACCGCTGCTCACAGTTCATTTGGCATTACCTGGCGCAGGTGCGGAGGCATTACGCAGCAGGATGCTCAGCCAAATAGCGGCGGGCTTTCGCTTGCAACAGGGCCACCAAGTCACCGACCTCGACAAAGAGCTGATATTCGGCCCGTTCCTCGGGCGTAAGCGCGCCGGCGTCGCACTTGATAGCGAGTTGCTCGATGCGGCGGCGCGCCATTTCGTCGCCCTGCAAGGACACGATCTCCTTTGCGGCAGCAGGCGTCAGGTATCGGCCCAAGGGCGCAATAACCCGACTCAGCAACTCCGTGGCAGTGCTTTTCGTTCGCATAGCGACACCACGTCCCACCCTGAAACGCTGGCGAACCCTTTTCTGGGAGCGGCCAAAGCGCTGAACCGGCCTATCTCCAGCTCAGAGCGGCTTGATCTGGATGTTGCGGAAGGCGACCGGGTCGTTGTGCCCGGCGAAACCGAACGAGCCCTTCGTGCGGTCCTTGCCGGGATGCGCGCCGCCCCCCATGAAGTCCTTAACGGTGGATAGGTCGCAGTCCAGGATCACGGTGCCATTCAGTTCCACCTTGATCTTCGAGCCTTTGACGGTGACTTCCTCGAAGTTCCATTCGCCGATGGGGCGCTGGTAACCGCGTGCGGCGGCGAACATGCCGTAAGCCGAACCATGTACCTGACGCGCGTCGATCTTCTGGCCGGTGGCCTTCTCGTAATTGTCGTCGAGCACTTGGAGCTCGCACATACCATCGTAAGCGGCGTTGCCGTGCCCAGGGTAACGGATGGCCAGGCCATTGTTTCCCCCGGGCGGCAGCTTGAACTCCATTCGGGCCATGAAATCCTCGTATTCGTCCTTCGTGTAGAGCGTGCCGCCTTTTTTCGGACGGCATTGGATGGCGCCATCCACGACCTCGTATTCATTTATCGGCCCCGCCCAACCAGTGAAATCACTCCCGTTAAAGATGGACTTGAAACCTTCGTTGCTACGGCTGGCCAAAAGTTTGTTGGCCTCGTCGGACCCAATCTCGCGGACGGACAGATTGCGCCAGCGGATTTCATTGCCATGAGTCTGGAGCTGGATCGGGCCCTTGGGCGGCACGGGCATCTTGCGGTCGTAATAATTCTCCAACAGCGCGTGATCCACTACGAGCTTGTCGTTGAGCCAGACGCTCACCCGCGCGCCCACCATGACCACGCGCACCTTGTTCCATTCGCCAAAGGGCTTGTCCGCCAGCACCAGCGGGTCTTTGCCGGGCGCGCCCGGGCTGTTGTTCCATAGGCCGCCGGACCCCTTGTCCGCACCGAGGTTGAATTTCGCCTTCTCCGTGTAATCCCAAATCTGCACCTGCGGGCAGCCGCGCAGGTAAATGCCTGAGTCAGCCAGCGCCACTGTCTTATACTCGAGCAGCAACTCGAAATCCCCGTAATCCTTCTCGGTGGTGGCGTAGGACCCCTTGCCATCATTAACCAGTTCGCCGTTCTGAACGCTC
This sequence comes from uncultured Verrucomicrobia subdivision 3 bacterium, assembly GCA_903912925.1. GTDB lineage: Bacteria > Verrucomicrobiota > Verrucomicrobiia > Limisphaerales > UBA8199 > PALSA-1440. The sequence continues at coordinate 2,302 of CAIWJG010000721.1, forward strand.
CAGTGGTCCTTCATGCTGGCGGTCCATTTGGCGATTTGCGCGTCGCGTTGTTCGGCGGGCATCGCCAGCAGCTTGCGATGATCAAACGTGTCGCCCCCGCGCCAACCGGTCAGGTCCTTGCCGTTAAACAGGGCCGTGAAGCCATCGGGTGGTTTCGGCGTCGCCGTGTCGGCGGCAGCCGAGTCGGCTCCCGTGGCGAATTGGGAACCAGCGGCCAGGAGCGTCAGAGCCAAGCACAGGCGGCTAAAGCGGACGGAAAGATTTGATTGCATACCTCTGTTCTTATGCATTTGCGCTGCGGAATAAAGCTTTTTTTGCGCCAGTCGCGCTTGGGGAGCGCATCCCGACACCACCACCCAGGCGGGCGGCCATGCCAATCGGAACGCCGGATTTATCCGGCAGGCCGGCGAGCCGCACTAGGGCTGCCGGATGAATCCGGCGTTCCGGTGGTGGTGTCAGGATGCGCCCACGTTGGCACGCCGCTAACTGTGCGCGGGGAGAAAGCCTGCCGGGGGCGCGGAGAAAGCGTGTTGTCAGCCTCTTGCTTGCGCGCGGCTAGCGTGTTGGTCGCGTGTTGTTCCATAGGTACTCCATAGGATGTCCATAGGACTTCCATAGGATCTCCATAGGAATTAGGGCTTTTTTCCTCGGGTGGCCCGGTCCTCCGGGCCAGGAACGATGGCCCGCACCTGCTGGTAAATGCCGGGGCCTTCGTCGAACTCCTGCCGGAGCCGGATGTAGATGCGCTTGCCCGGTAGCAGCAAGCGGTGCTCGTCGATATAGGGGCCGTGCTTTATAAAGTAAAGCGATGTGATGTCGCACAGGTGGTTCACCAGCGGGGGCAGCGGGCCAAGCCGTGGACATTTAGGCGCGCCGGCAAGACCCCGATTGCAGGGACGCGAGCCCCAGACCGTGTAACGGCCGGCCGGAACCCCGGCAAACCGCAGCTTGAGCGAGGTGCGGCCGCGGCGGTTGGTGATGATCAGCTCCAGCAGCAGTGGCCGCGGGCCAGGAGGCTCGGGCGGGGGCAACGTCGTCAGCAAGGCCTCGCCGTCCCGGATCCGCGGGGCGTTTACCCGGACAAAATACCGTTGCCCGGTCGTGCGCCGGGCGGAGGCGGCGACGTTCCACGTCAGGCGTTGCTCGTCGGTGAGGTACTCCCACGCCTGCGAGGCGTAGCCGACAGAGGCATTCCACTCCTGCTGTGCGGCGCTCCGGCGCTTTTCCGGGCGACCGCTATCACCTCGTTTAGGCATCATACACAGTGGCGGTGTAACACGACCTCGGGCGGAACGCAACGCTGCCGGCGGCGGGGGGGTGCATCCTGCAGGTACCACCACACGCAAGTCTCCCAAATCCGAAATCCGAGGCCCGAAATCCGAAAGAAATCCGAAGCCCGAAACCCGAAAGGTTGCCCGCCTCGGAAACCGCCTGCCTGCTGCTCCACCCTCTTCCTCGGACTTCGAATTTCTGGCTTCTTTCGGGTTTCGCGCCGCGGATTTCGGATTTCAGGCAAGACGCAGCTGGTGTTACTGACTGGATGCGCCCGCGGCGGGGGCAAGCGGGCGGTGCTCGGGGGTATCGCAGAAAACCTTGCCACTGGCCCGGAAATGACTAGCATCCACGCTACCTGCGAGAGGCGCGGGGCATCGAAGAACATTTTTACATGAAGAGTTACAATATTGCAGTTATTGGTGGCGACGGCACGGGGCCAGAAGTGGTCCGCGAGGCTATCAAAGTCCTCGAGGTGGCCGCGAAGAAATTCAAGCTCAAGCTCAACTACACGAACTACGACCTGGGCGGTGAACGCTATTTGCGCACCGGCGAGGCGCTGCCGGACAGCGTGCTGGCGGAACTGCGGAAGTTCCCGGCCATTCTGCTCGGCGCGATCGGCCATCCCGACGTGAAGCCGGGCATCCTGGAAAAGGGCATCCTGCTGCGCACCCGGTTCGAGCTGGAGCAGTATATCAACCTGCGCCCGGTCAAACTCTACGACGAGCGCTTCTGCCCGCTCAAAGACAAGAAGCCGGAGCACATTGACTTCGTGGTCGTGCGCGAGAACAACGAAGGGCTCTACACCGGTGCCGGCGGGTTCGTCTTCAAGGGCACGCCCCATGAGGTAGCCCTCCAGGAAAGCGTCAACACGCGCCGTGGCGTCGAGCGCTGCCTGCGCTACGCCTTCGAGTTCACCCGC
>CAIWJG010000722.1 GCA_903912925.1 uncultured Verrucomicrobia subdivision 3 bacterium
CTCTCCCCGTCGGACGGGGCGAGGGTTGGGGTGAGGGGAATTCAGTGGGGTTAGCGCGGCCCTCCTCACCCCGACCCTCTGCTCCCTCGGCGGGAGGAGAGGGGGAAGCCGCCGCGTCTCGCGCGGTAACTTCTCTAATTCAACGGCAGTGGGGCCGGGGTGCGGGGGGATCGAGCGAGCAGATTCCCAAAGGTTGAATCGCTGCAGGCGTGTCATTACGAGGCGGCGGGCGCGGTTGTTAACCATACACGTCCCTCGCCAGCGCCTGGCGCATAACCTCTAGCGGCGCAGTCTGGCCGGTCCACAATTCCAGGGCCTTGGCGCCCTGATAGAGCAACATGCCGAGACCGTTGGCGGTGCGGCACCCGGCAGCTTTGGCTGACTTGAGCAGCGCGGTTTCAGCCGGCCGGTAAATCATGTCATACACCGCGCCGGCCTGCCGAAGCGAAAACTGCTGTTCGTCCAAGGGTGTCGGGTCGCCCGGCTTCAGGCCAAGCGACGTAGCGTTCAACACCAGATCAACTCGTCCCGCCGGGTAACCTGTCGTCGCCCGCACATCGGGATGCCGCTCGCGGATCTCCTTTGCAACGGCCTCGGCCTTGCTGTGGGTGCGATTGACGAGGAAAAGCTCGGAGACGTGTTCTGAGGCGAGTTTCAGGGCGGCAGTCCGCCCTGCCCCGCCGGCGCCGAGCAGCAGAATCTTTGCGCCGCGCAACTCCAATCCAAGGTCTTCCCGGAGCGAACGCGTGATCGCGTCGGCATCGGTATTAAACCCGTGCAGGCGGGTATTGCGTGGGGCGTCTGGAAACTCGCGCAAGGGCTGCCAGACGCCGTGCTCGTCCTGCCCCTCAAAAACAATGGTGTTTACCGCACCCCAGCCTTTGGCCGATTCGTCGAGCACGTCCACCATATCCACCGCGAGCAGCTTGTGCGGCACAGTGAGATTAAGCCCGACGAAGTTCATGGCCTTGGCGCCCAGGAGGGCCGCGTGCAGATTCTCGGGATCTACCTCGAAGGCCAGGTAGCGCCAGTTCAGCCCGAGCGCGGCGAGGCCGGCATTCTGCATGGCGGGTGAGGCCGAATGTTTGACGGGACGGCCGTACACAGCGCAATAGCGCGTGCTGGCATTAATCGGTTGTGAGAACGGCCCGGACACGTGCTGTTTATAGGCAAGCGGGGGCCAAGTTCAAAGGCCAAAGTTTGCGGGAGCTCAAGCGCGCTCTTTCGGCGGATCGGTGGGGCACCAGCCAATCCGACAAAGGAGGGTTAAGCCCCAGACAGAACAAACGTTCTGAGCCGCGGCTTGCCGACGCAGGCGCGGGCGCTTACCTTGGCGTCCAGGAACTTCAACTATGTCGATTGAACTGCACGCGGTCGCAAAGGCTCTCGGTTTGGCCAAATACCGGCGGCATATCCTTCTGTGCGCCGATCAGACCGAGCCGAAGTGCGCTCCGAAGCAGCGTGGGCTGGACTCGTGGGAGTATTTGAAGCGGCGGCTCAAGGAATTGGACCTGGTCGGACCGGAACCGCTGGTCTATCGGAGCAAAGTCAATTGCCTGCGCGTGTGCATGCAAGGGCCGATCGCAGTCGTGTATCCGGAAGGTGTCTGGTACCACTCGTGCACGCCGGAGGTTCTGGAGCGGATCATCCAGGAACACCTGATGCATGGGAAGGTCGTCGAGGACTACGCCTTCGCGAAAAACCCAATGCGTTGATCAAACCATTAACCTGTCCGCCTTGGCGGCCAGCACGAAGTCGCTCTCGGTCAGCCCGTTGATCTTGTGGGTCCAAACAGTCAGCTTCACCTTGCCCCAGGCGAGGAAGATGCACGGGGGGTGGCCCGGCGCTTCAACCAGCTCAGCCGCCTCCCCCCCTCCCGAAATCCGAGATCCGAGATCCGAAATCCGAACGCCGACCTCCACCACCTGCCAGCCGAGACCCAACTCACGGGCCAGTCTCACCAGTTCTTGTCCTTGCTTGTAAGGTAATCCCTTACAGGCCAATGGCGGTTTGCCCTGACTTGCAGGAAACCAACTCTGGCGAGCAAAATGCAGTAAATCGCAGCCCGGCTGGCGCAAGTCCAAAGGCCTCTGCGCGGTCGGGTGGCTGGGAACCGTCAGATATGATTAGTGAGATATTAACGTCGGATGTTGAGTTTGCCCGGGGCATGCTCAGTTCCAGCCATTCCGACACGGAAATCCTTGCTTATCTGACGGCGCGCGGCATCGAGCCGGTGAAAGCGGCTAACCTCCTGAACGACTTGCGCCACGGCCGCGAGCCGAGCGATCAAATCGCATATGCGTTAGGCGTGAGGATGGCTCCCTCGACCGGCGGGCCGCGATCGGCCGGGGCTGATGCACTTCCGACGTCGGAAACCCCGCGGAGGCACGCTCACCGAAAGAGAACTCACCAGCGCCCTGGTGTACCGTGGTGGTTCATACTGCTGGCGCTTATCTTCATCGCGGCGCTCGGCTATGCCATCTTCGAGATGGGAGCTGATGCCTCAAGCGAATCGGTTAATAAAGCTAAACATGAGCTGCCGACGCTCCCGGGCAAATAACCGCCGCAGCGGCAGCCTTGAACCGGCTTGGATCAGCTTGGCCCGGAGCCGAAATATTCCTATCGCCATCCGCTGCGGAGGGCGGTATCTATGCCCGTATTCGAAGGAACTGAATGGCTAGCCTAGTGATAAAATCTGCCGCGTTTGGTAGTCGAGTCATCGAGCTCAACCTGGGTGTTAACCGGTTCGGGCGCAGTCCGGAGAATGACTTTCAAATTGAGCATCCCACGGTCTCTGCCCTGCATTGCGAGATCGTGCTGGCCGGCGAAGGTGTCCTGGTGCGTGATTGCGCTTCGAGCAACGGCACTTTCGTCGGCGGGGAGAGAATCGAGGAAGCTAGCCTGTCCGCCGGCCAGACGCTGCACCTGGGAGAAGTCGAACTCCTAATTGAAACCACGGAGGTCACCGTTGCCATTCCTAAATTCGACATCTCCTGCCCAGCCCCGCCGGTGGTATTGCCCGATGGCTCGTTAATCTGTCCGCGACACCCCCAGGCGCGCGTGACGCATAAGTGTACCCATTGCCGGGAAGTGCTGTGCGACGCGTGCGTACACCGACTGCGGCGGCACCGTGGGAAGCTGCTGAAGCTCTGCCCGCTCTGCAGTCACCCGTGTGTGCCGATCGAGAGTGAGAAGCCGAAGAAACGATCGTTCCTGGGGCTTTGGGGGAAGACCGTCAAGCTGCCCTTTCTCCATGGTTCCAGAAAGAAAGAGACCGAGTAGCTCCGGCGCGACGGGCGGGGAATCGGTTCAGCCGACACCCGCCGCAAAGACCCGGATGGTTTCTTCGAGGGTGGTTTGGCCAGTGATGGCGCGCTGGAGGCCATTTTGCCAGAGAGTGCGCATGCCTTGCTGGACAGCGATCTCTTCCAGCGCCGAGGTCGGCATCTTCTTGAGGATCGCCTCGCGGAAGGGCTCCCCGACCACCAATAATTCGCTCACGGGCACCCGGCCCGAGTAGCCAGTTTGATTGCATTGGTCGCACCCCTGGCCCCGGCGGAATTGTGCCTCAGGAAGCACCGATTCCGGGACGAGTTTGAGCTGGCTGGGCGTGGGCTCGCAGGGCTGGGAACAACCGGGGCAGTTCTGGCGCAGCAGCCTCAGGCCCATTACACCAAGAATGCTAGAGGCCAGCATGAACGGCTCGATCTCCATGTTGATCAAGCGGGTAAATGCGCCTGCTGAAACACCGGCATGAATAGTACTGATGACCAGGTGCCCCGTCAGACCGGCCTGCACGGCGATCGCAGCAGTCTCCGGGTCCCGGATCTCGCCCACCATAACGACCTGCGGGTCCTGCCGCATAATGCTGCGTAACGCGACGGCATAAGTGAATTCCTGGGCCGGGTTAACCTGTGTCTGGCTGACCATAGGAAGGTTGAATTCGACCGGGTCTTCCACGGTGCTGATGCTAACGCTCGATCCGTCGCGTTGAATGATATGACAAAGGGAGGAGTACATGGTGCTGGTCTTGCCCGAACCGGTGGGACCGGTAAACAGCAGCAGCCCACTGGTACGCTCCAGCAGACGCAACAGCCCGTGGCAGGTCGAGTCCTCGAAGCCGAGTGTATTCAAGTCGAAACGGCGGTCGCGCGGATCAAAGAGCCGGATGACGATCTTCTCGCCGCGCACCGTGGGAAAAATGGAGATGCGCAGTTGGACGTTGTCCAGTTCCGGGCCGCCGACCGCCGCGCCGTCCTGGGGGGTTCCGGCCTGGTAGGTGACGAGGTTGGCCATTACCTTGAAGCGCATCGAGATCTTGTCCAGCAAATCGAGCGGAAGGCGGGCCACTTCTGTGAGCACACCGTTTACGCGGGCACGAACCGCAATGGCGTCCTCCCAAGGCTCGATGTGCAGGTCGCTGGCTCCGAGGCGAATGGCGTCCTGCACCAGGCAATTGACGAGCACGATAACCTCGAGGCCCTGGGCGGCCATCTCCGACTGTAGATATTGAATGGTATAGCTCATGGCGGTCATGTTACGAACACCCGACGTAACTTACCGAACCAAGTTTGAGGGTGCCTGACTATAGAAAGCAAGCCTCGCCCGGATAATTCCGTTGCCCGCCCGAGATGCCTGAAGGCTGGCGCGCGCCACCTTTGGCTGGACAGCCTCCTTCAAGATAACGACCATCTCCGCCGCTGTATGGCGCTGCAATCTCCAGCTCGGCTATTTTGGCTGCTTCCTCTGTGTGGCTGTTTGACCAGCCGCGCCCAGGAGACTCTCCCTGCTACCCAGCCCCTGACATGGCAAGGAGATCTCTCCGCCCGGATGGTTGCCGGCATCGACCGATTTCTCACTCGCGAGACCGAACAATCGATCGGAGGCCGAGAGAAGTATTGGAAGCGCGACTTCACTTCCACCAACGCCTACGACGAATCGGTCCAGCCGAATCGCGATCGGTTGCGCAAGATGATCGGCGCGGTGGATGCGCGCCTCCCGGTCACGGCGCTTGAGTTTGTCAGCAGCACAACCAGTCCGGCGAAGGTAGGTGAGACGGACGCCTTCACGGTGGAGGCAGTGCGCTGGCCGGTGTTCGAGGGCGTGTATGCCGAGGGATTGTGGCTCCAGCCCAAAGGAGAAACCGTTGCGCGTATCGTAGCAATCCCCGATGCGGATCAGACGCCGGAGATGCTCGTCGGGCTCGCCCCGGGACTGGTGCCGGAGCGGCAGTTCGCTCGCCGCCTGGCTGAGACCGGCTGCGAGGTCCTTGTGCCCTTATTGATCGACCGGCAGGATGCCTGGTCAGGGAACCCCCGGATCAGGCGCTTTACCAACCAACCGCATCGTGAATGGATATATCGCCAAGCCTATGAGCTGGGCCGCCATGTAGTCGGGTACGAAGTCCAGAAGGTGTCGGCGGCGGTGGACTTCTTTGAAAGCAAAAAGCAGAAAGCAGAAAGCAGAAAACTGAACATCGGGGTGGCTGGATATGCGGAAGGAGGGTTGGTCGCACTCTATGCCGCGGCGCTGGATAAGCGGATTGAGGCTACACTGGTGAGCGGTTACTTCGATTCGCGCCAACGCCTCTGGGAGGAGCCGATTTACCGGAATGTATTCGGGCTGCTGCGCGAGTTCGGCGATGCTGAAATCGCCAGCCTCATCGCCCCGCGCGCCTTGATTGTCGAATACAGCGTAGCGCCAAAGGTAGCTGGACCGCCCACGCCCCGCGAGGGACGGGCGGGTGCTGCGCCCGGAAAACTCAAGACACCGGACTACGAGTCGGTGGAAGCTGAGTTTGAACGCGCGCGGGCCTTGCTGAAAGCCGGCAATTCCAATGCCTTCGATCGGTTGAAGCTTATCACCGGCACCGAGGGCATGACCACGGGGCCGGGCTCGGACCGCGCTCTGACGGCTTTCCTGGATGCGCTTGATGTCTCGGGCGCACAACTCAAGCAGGTGGGCCAGACACCGGCCGAGCTGCGTCCGGCCTTTGATCCCGGAGCGCGTCAGCAGCGGCAAGTCAAAGAGCTGGAAGATTACACGCAGGCGCTGCTGGCCGAGTCGGAGCGCACCCGTGCCGACTTCTTCTGGCACAAAGTCAAAGCCGCCTCCCCTCAGGACTGGGAGACCGCCTGCGCACCCTTCAAGCAAATCCTCTGGGACGAGGTCATCGGGCGGCTGCCGTCCCCTGCCCTGCCCATCAATGCGCGCTCGCGCCGGCTGGAGGCGCCCGCGGAGGACGAATCTTCCTCCGCCACCGGCGCGAAAGGCTGGACTGGCTACGAGGTGGTGCTCGACGTTAATCCCGACGTCTTCGCCTGGGGCATTTTGCTCGTGCCCAAAGAGCTCAAGCCGAGCGAACGCCGCCCCGTGGTGGTGTGTCAGCACGGACTCGAAGGTGTGCCGCTGGATGTTGTCGGGCAGAACCCGAAGGGCGAATCATTCCATTACTACAAGGGATTCGCGGCACGGCTGGCGGAGCGCGGCTTTGTCGTGTTTGTGCCGCATAACCCCTACCGCGGCGGACACACGTTCCGCCAGTTACAGCGCAAGGCGAACCCGCTCCAACTATCCCTCTTCTCCGTCATCACCGCGCAGCACAGCCGGATACTGGAGTGGTTGGGCACGCTCCCGTTCGTTGATGCCAAACGCATCGGCTTCTATGGGTTGTCGTATGGCGGCAAGACCGCGATGCGAGTGCCGGCGCTGCTGCCGGGCTACGCCCTTTCCATTTGCTCGGGGGACTTTAACGATTGGGTTCGCAAGAACGTATCGGTGGATTATCCCGGGAGCTATATGTTCGGCGGCGAATACGAAATGCCGGAATGGAACCTGGGGCCAACCTTCAACTATGCTGAGTTGGCGGCCCTGATCGCGCCGCGCCCCTTCATGGTTGAGCGCGGTCACAACGACCCCGTGGGAGTGGACGAGTGGGTCGCCGCCGAGTACTCCAAAGTGCGGCGGCTCTATGACCAACTGGGCATCGGCGACCAGACCGCCATCGAATTCTTCAAAGGCGAGCATACGATCAACGGGGTGGGCACCTTCGACTTCCTGCACAAGCATCTGCACTGGCCCAAGCTTGAGTAGCCCCGGCGGTGAGCAGGTGAATTATCCATGAACCAGAAACAGGACGACGACACCATGGCCTCCGTTCTCACTCGACTTACTGAGTTGGGATGGGCTTCCAGGACATTCCTCTCCCCTGACAAGTTCGATGTGGAGTTTACCGAGAGGGGAAAGATTCAGATGCGCAAGATTTGGCTTCGATTTTGGGAGACGAAGGACTTGCCGGAGGAACTTCAGGATTGGCGGATGGAAGGTTTGTCGGCGGAGCAACAAGAGCGTTTGCTTTGGTTGGCGAGAGAGCATTTTTCTTGAAGGGAGCACGTTTGGCCACTTCGCTCGCGTCGCGTCAGCGACGCCTGACTCCGAGGCGGCTGGGAGGCAAGCGTCCTGGTTTCGGCTACCCAGCCGCCGCACAGCCCGCAGCACTGCTTCTACGGCAGCATACCAGCCTCAACCTACACGATTTGAGGGTCCGCGATTCTCTGTCGTGACGTGATGATAAAGGCAGCCGCTGCAAAAGGCGACCTCTGTTCGACACTCTGAGGACCCCCACCGCACAAGTTCAGCGCGATCAAGTGAGCAGCCCTTGGGGAATTTCCACTCCAGCGGGCGTTAGTCACCATCCTGTTTCAGGAGGGCAGCAAAGACCTGCACACAATCTTTGCACAGGTGACGACGATCATACACATACCTACGAGCGTCGGCTCGCTGCTTATGGAGAGTCATCATCCAGAATCGCAGCGATTTTTGCTCGCGTATTGCGTGTGTGATGTTGCTCCGCTCTCGAAGTGCTTCATTGGCCGTTGCCCCGGACTCATACTCGGCGGCGTTCACGGGAACGACGAGGCAAAGGTTTATGCCGAGCTTTGTGTAGCAGTGGAAGAGATGATTGAGCTGATTCACGCGGACGGCCAGGAAATGCCGCGCCCGCTGGGCAAGCAGGAATTCAACGGCAAGTTCGTGCTGGCGCCTTGATCAGGATTTCCCCGGGTTTCCTCGGGCCAGGGTTCGTGTCTTGCCGCTGAAGACAAAAGCGTGCTAGATTCGGGCCATGAGCAGCATCGCTGAGATTGAAACCGCCATTGAAAACTTGCCCGCTCCGCAAGTGGACGAACTTGCTGGCTGGCTGGAAGCACTTCGCCTGAGGCGGGCCACGCCTCCGCCGGTGGAAAGTTGGCTGGCACGCGCGCGCGGCGCCGCCGTTCCCGGCGAGACGACGGCTAGAATTATGGTCCTCACCCGGGGGGAGGAATGAGTGGATTTCTTTTTGACACGAACGTCTTGCTGGACATTGCGACCGCCGATCCAACCTGGCTTCCGTGGTCGGAGAAGCAGTTTCGCACAAGCGCAGCGCAAGGACCGATTCTCATCAACCCGATTATCTATGCTGAACTGGCTCCGGCCTTTGCGAGCGCCACCGAGCTTGACCGATGGCTTGACCCGGCAGTTTTTCAGAGGCTGCCTTTACCCTATGCCGCCGGATGGCTCGCGGCTCAGGCTTATCTAAAATACCGGCGCAGCGGTGGCGTAAAGACCTCACCGTTGCCTGATTTCTACATCGGAGCGCATGCTGAAACGGAGAATCGCGCCCTCATCACGCGCGACGGCGCACGCTACCGCACGTATTTCCCGAATGTCTTGCTTATCCAACCGACCTGATAGGGAAATGCCGCATCCACTGCGCCAGTTCCGGCGAGAGGTGAACGTCTATCCAAATCATGCGGCGACCAAGACGGGATGGTTTAGTTTACGGCTGGCATACTGCAAGCACGCTTGAATGTCTTCCAGCTCAAGGTCGGGCAGTTCCTCCAGAACCTGTTGCGAGGTCAGTCCGTTCGACAGGAGGTCCAGGACGTCGGTCACCCGAATGCGCATGCCTCGGATGCAGGGCCGGCCGCCGCACTGCTCCGGGTCAAGGGTTATGCGATTCATGGCGGAAGGGTAGTTCAGGGCTCCTTAACTTGCACTCCCAAGGTTTATGTCGAGCTTTGCGCACCACTGGGAGAATCGATTCACGCGGACGGGCAGAAACTGCCTACCCCACCGGGCGAGAAGGAATTCAGCGGCAGGTCTAGGTTCTGGGTAGCCGTGCGCGCAGTTCTTGAGCGCTCAGATCGCGCGTGACTATTCCGGCTGCGCTCATCACCATTTGTTCCATGCAGTACTGGCTGGTGAAACAGGAACCGGAATCCTACTCGTGGGCGACGTTTGTGAAAGAAGGCCGGACGGCGTGGACGGGGGTGCGCAACTTTCAGGCGCGCAATAATCTGCGGGCCATGAAGCAGGGGGACCTGGTTTTCTTCTATCATAGCGTGAGCGACAAACAGGTGATGGGCTATGGCCGGGTCGGGCGGGAAGCGTACCCTGACCCAACCGCGGCCGAAGGGGATTGGTGCTGCGTCGATTTGGTGCCGGTGAGGGCGCTGAAGAAACCAGTGAGCCTCGAGGCGATCAAAGCAGACCCGGTTCTGAAGTCGATGCCGCTGGTGAAGCAGAGCCGCCTTTCGGTGACGCCGCTGACTCGGGAGCAGTTCGATCAGGTCCTCCAACTCAGCGGGGAGCGGGTGAAGGAAGAGCCATGAAGCGAGTTCTCAGCGCTACTTTGCTCGTCCTCGCCATGGCAGAAATGAAAGTCCTCCTCCAGCAGGCCCATCGGGTCCCTGTTCAAGGCGGCGGGGCCGAGCACGGAACCAAGGCCAGATTCTCCAACTGACCGCTGGCGAGGGTGGCATAGTCGCTGTGTCAGTTGCACCGCCAGCGCTCCCCGGCGTGGTCGAGGGTGCCGGTTCCGTATGGAGCCACCTGAGGGCCACCTGAGGGCCACCTGAAAGCCAGTTGCACGCGCGCTGGTCCTGCGTTGACCTCTTGTCTAGCTCTCTTCCAGCTCTCTTCTAGCTCTTATGTAGCTCTCGTTCTGCTCGGGTGGCTTCCGCCGGACCCCGGAAGCATTCCGGCGACTCCACTGAGCAAACCCGCTGGTTTGACAGCGCTCGGTTGGCCCTTATTCAAGCACTATCGCATCTTCCCATGAATTCTGTCTTCTCCTGCCAGCAGGTTGAGGATTTGGACTTTGCTTCCGGGCGGGCTTAGCGTAGATATGCCTGCCCGCTTTGGCGGAGATTGTTATGAAACCCGAAATAGAAATATACGACACGACCCTGCGCGACGGCAGCCAGGGCGAAGGCATCAATTTCTCCGTGATGGACAAGCTGCGCATCGCCGAGAGGCTCGACGCGTTCGGAGTTCATTACATTGAAGGCGGCTGGCCGGGGTCCAATCCCAAGGACATCGAGTTCTTTGCCGAGGCGAAGCGGAGGAAATTCAAGCGCGCGCGTCTGGCGGCGTTCGGCTCCACGCGGCGCAAGGGTGTCCCGGTCGAGAGTGACGACCAGGTCCGACTGCTGCTCGAGGCGCACACGCCGGTGGTCACCATCTTCGGCAAGACCTGGCTGCTGCACGTGAAGGAAGTCTTGAGGACAACGCCAGACGAGAACCTGGCGATGATCGGGGACACGGTGCGTTTCCTCAAGGACCACGGCAAATTCGTCATCTACGACGCAGAACATGCCTTTGACGGGTATAAGGACAATCCCGAATACGCCCTGGCAACCTGGCAGGCAGCGGAAAAGGCCGGCGCGGACTTCGTGGTGCTCTGTGATACGAATGGGGGGACTTTGCCTGGCGAGGTGGCGGCGATCACCGCGGCGGCGCGCGGGAAACTGAACACGCGCCTGGGCATCCATACGCACGACGATGTTGGACTGGGAGTAGCGAACGCACTGGCGGCCGTGGAGGCCGGAGCGACGCACGTCCAGGGAACCATCAATGGTTATGGCGAGCGCACCGGCAACTGTAACCTCACCAGCGTGATCCCCAACATCGCGTTCAAGATGAAGAAAGCGTGCGTGCCGGAGAAGTCGCTGGCGCAGTTGCGGGAGCTTTCGCAGTTTGTGGACGAGATCGCGAACTTCCGGCACAACCCCCGTCAGCCGTGGGTGGGCCAGACGGCGTTCGCGCACAAAGGCGGAATGCATGTCAACGCGGTCCAAAAGGTGGCGCGGAGCTTCGAGCACATTGACCCGGCGCTGGTGGGCAACCGGCGGCGCGTGCTGGTGAGTGATCTGGCGGGCAAGAGCAATATCGTGATGAAGGCGCAGGAGCTGGGCTTCCGCGTTACGAACGATACGCCCGAGCTAAAGACCATTCTGGTGCGCATCAAGGAGCTTGAGCACGAAGGCTTTGAATTCGAGGCGGCCGAGGCCTCGCTGGCGCTGCTCATCAGCCGGGAGCTGCAGCACAAGAAACCACCTTTCTCCGTGGATGCCTACCATGTCTCGATGCGCCGCGACGGGCTGAACTCGATCTGCGAGGCGACCGTGAAGGTCCGCGTTGGCGAGGACGCCGGCCACACCGTGGCGGAGGGCGACGGGCCGGTGAACGCACTCGACAAGGCATTGCGCCAAGCGCTGGTCAAATTCTATCCGTGCCTGAAGCAGGTAGTGTTGACCGATTACAAAGTGCGCATCCTGGAATCCTCCACTGGCACCAGCGCGCGAACGCGGGTGCTCATACAGTCCACCGACGGCAAAGAAGAATGGGGCACCGTAGGAGTGAATGATAACATCATCGAGGCCAGCCTCGGTGCGCTGGTGGACAGCCTGGAATACGCGCTCAGCCGATGAGAGACACGGATTGCACGGATTGTCACGAATTAGCACGGTCTTATGTCTGAAATCCCCAAGGCTTACGAACCGCAGGCGGTCGAGGAGAAGTGGTACGACTTCTGGCTGAAGCAGAATTGCTTCACCGCGAACCCAGAGTCGGCCAAACCGGCCTATTCGATCGTCATTCCGCCCCCCAACGTGACAGGCATGCTGCACATGGGGCACGTGCTCAACAACACCATCCAGGACATCCTCGCCCGCAAGGCGCGCATGGACGGCAAGGAGGTCCTTTGGCTGCCGGGCACCGACCACGCGGGCATCGCTACCCAGGCCGTGGTGGAAAAGGCACTCCGGAAGCAGGGCGTGATGAAACACCGCGACGATCTGGGGCGCGAGAAGTTCCTCGAACACGTCTGGGCCTGGAAAGAGAAGCACGGGGGCATCATCATCCAGCAGCTCAAGAAGATGGGCTGCTCGTGCGATTGGACCCGCGAGCGGTTCACGATGGACCCCGCCTACTCGCAGTGCGTGCAGAAGGTCTTCGTCGAGCTGTACAAGAAGGGCCTGATCTACCGTGGTAAACGCATGGTGAACTGGGACCCGGCGGCTCGCACGGCGCTCTCGGATGAAGAAGTAGAGATGACGGAAACAAAGGGGCACTTGTGGCACCTCAAGTATCCGTTGCTCGATGACAAGGGGCAGCCAAAGGCGGACGAGTTCCTCGTGGTGGCCACCACGCGCCCGGAGACGATGCTGGGTGATGAAGCCGTGGCGGTGAACCCGACCGATCCGCGCTATGCTGCGCTGGTCGGACGGCGCTGCCTGCTCCCGCTCCAGAACAAATCCATTCCCATCATCGCCGATGAGCTGGTGGACCCGAAGTTCGGCACGGGCTGCGTGAAGGTGACGCCCGCTCACGATCCAAACGATTACGCGATGGCCATGCGGCACGACTTGCCGCTCACGGTCGTCATCGGCCCGGACGGACGGATGACCGGGGAAGCCGGCGGAGGCTTTGCCGGCCTCGACCGTGCGGAAGCGCGCAAGACCGTCGTAGAGCATCTGGAGAAGCTGGGCCTGATTCTCAAGATCGAAGACTACGTCCACAACGTCGGCTACAGCCAGCGCACCAACGTGCCGATCGAGCCATATCTGAGCGAGCAGTGGTTCCTGAAGTACCCGAGCGTGGAGAAGGCAACGGGCTGTGTAGAGTTGCCCGAGGACAAGGGTGCGCCCGGCGGTAATTCTCCGGATGCGCCTCCCGTCGAGGCGACTGCCCGGCCTGCACCGGACGCACAGGAAGCAATTGACACCAAAGCGCTGGTGCCTGCCCTTCATGTCGCGAAGGGTTCGGCTGGCCAGACAACGCCAATCGCAATCTCGAATCTAACTCCTTCACCGAGCGAAAGCAACGCCTCTAGCGAGCGGATGCGCTTCTACCCCGACCGCTGGAGCAAGACCTACTCGCACTGGATGGGGAACCTCCGGGACTGGTGCATCAGCCGTCAGCTATGGTGGGGACATCGTGTGCCGGTGTGGTATCGGAAATCCGAAGGCCGAAACCCGAAGACCGAACTGAGTGCTGCCGACATTCACTGTGCGGTGGAGGCACCGACCGATGCGGAGAATTGGGAGCAGGATCCCGACGTCCTCGACACATGGTTCAGCTCTTGGCTTTGGCCGTTTGCCACGATGGGCTGGCCGGAGCAAACGCCTACGCTCAAGAAGTTCTATCCTACGAGCGACCTTGTCACTGGGCCGGACATCATCTTCTTCTGGGTGGCGCGGATGATCATGGCGGGCTACGAGTTCATGGGGGATCTGCCTTTCCGCAACGTCTATTTCACCGGCATCATCCGCGACAAGCAGGGCCGCAAGATGAGCAAGAGCCTGGGCAATTCCCCTGACCCGCTTGAACTCATCGCCAAGTATGGCGCCGACGCCCTGCGCTTTGGCACCATGCGCAGCGCGCCGCTGGGCCAGGATGTGCTGTTCGACGATAAGGACGTCGAGCTGGGCCGCAACTTCTGCAACAAGCTCTGGAATGCCTGCCGGTTCCGCCAGATGCAAGGTGGCGAGGTGCAGGCTGAAATTGAGCCCAGCCTGCTGACCGGAGACGACAAATGGATCCTGCTGAAGCTGGATCAGGCCATTCGCGACATCACCGCAGCCTTTGAGGCGTATCGGTTTAACGAAGCCACGCAGACGCTCTACCGCTTCTTCTGGAGCGAGTATTGCGACTGGTATGTCGAGGCCAGCAAGGCGGTGCTGTCACGGCCCGTTGAAGCGTCAGAGCGTCAGAGCGTGAAAGCGGAAGACGCTCCAACGCTGCAACGCTCCAACGCTCCACCATCCGCCGACGACGCCCGCCGCGCCAACACCATAGCCGTCATTGACTTTGTCCTCTCGCACACCCTGCGCCTGTTCCACCCCTTCCTGCCATTCATCACGGAGGAACTCTGGCACGGGATGGGGTACCACGCGGACATGCCCGCCGACCAAGGCGGTGCGACCATCATGTTCGCCCCGTGGCCCAAGCCGCTGGACGATGATTTCCGCGGCCACTATGGCCTCGACGCCAGCCACCTCGACGTGGTCAACGCGAAGTATGATTTGGTCACCCAGGGCCGTAACCTGCGCCGCGAGGGCAACATCCCATCGAGCAAGAAGGTTAAGTTTGTATTCAAGCCGGCCAAGCCGCTCTCGCCACACGATGCCGAAGTCTTGAAGCTGCTGCTCAACGCCGAGGCGCTGGAAGTCGATCCCGCTCATCAGCCCCAGAAGGGCACCCCCACCGTCCACTCGGAACTGGGCGACCTCTATCTGCCGATGGAAGGGTTGATCGACGTGGCGGCGGAGAAGGTGCGCCTGTCGAAGGAGCTCGACAAGATTAACGGCGAGATCATTAGGACGGAGCAGAAGCTCAGCAATCCGAACTTCACCTCAAAGGCGCCGCCGCAAGTCCTGCAAGAGCACCAGCAGCGCCTGGCGGAGTGGCAGGCCAAGCGCGACCGCGTCCAGAAGGCGCTGGAAGCGCTGCAAGGCTGATGAGCGAAATCCGAATGCGGATTCGAAGAACATCCAACATCCAACATCCTTGAGCTTCATTCCCTAATGAGAGCAGGAAAGCAGGTTGATTTGAAACGAGCACTAGGCGCCGCTGCCCGGGCTGCTCAGTCGGCTGGGGCGTTAATGCGACGCCAACTGCATGCCACCAAGAAGGCCAACCTCGTCACGCAACACGACATCAAGCTGGAACTGGACGTCCGCTGCCAGGAGTTGATCGAGAAGTCCCTCCTCCGCAGCTTCCCCGACGTAGCCGTGCTCGGAGAGGAAGGCGTATCCGGGCTGGCGGATGCCGAATACCGCTGGGTGGTGGATCCGATTGATGGAACGGTCAATTACGCCTACGGCATACCCCATGCGTGCGTATCCATAGCCCTCCAGCGCCGGGCAGAAACGCCCGGCGCAGCCGACTACGAAGACGGCTACCAAAGCCTCGTCGGTGTCGTTTACGACCCTTTCTGCGGCGAGTTGTGGACCGCTATTCGGGGCCAGGCCGCCCGGCTGAACGGGAGAATCGTCAAGGTGAGCAAGCGCCGCAAGCTGGGCGAGGCCATTGTTTCTATTGGTTTCGCCAAGACCCGCGACAACCTCGAAGCCACCCTGCCCGCCTTCATCGAATTGGCGCATAGCGTCCGCAAGCTACGCATCATGGGCTCCGCGGCGCTGGATTTAGCGTATGTGGCCACAGGCCGATTCGACGCCTACATCGAACAGGGCATCCGGTTATGGGACGTTGCGGCGGGCGGTCTGA
Organism: uncultured Verrucomicrobia subdivision 3 bacterium; assembly: GCA_903912925.1. Classification (GTDB taxonomy): domain Bacteria; phylum Verrucomicrobiota; class Verrucomicrobiia; order Limisphaerales; family UBA8199; genus PALSA-1440. Next base: position 15,553 of record CAIWJG010000722.1, read on the forward strand.
TTGTCGAGTGCGCCGGCGGTGAATTCTGGCACCAGGCGATTCCGGGCAGCCACGCCTACCGCATCACCGCCAGCAACGGCTTGCTTCGGCGTCACCTGCGCATTCCCGATTGAGATGGCCGCCTGCGCCCGATCTTAAGGCCCGCTCAGGCTAAACGTCCCTGACACATTGAACGGAGTTGTGGGATAAAAGGTGCCGTTGAACGTGCCGCCTGTCGTGCTGACGAAATTCAGTCGAGCGGTCAGAGGGACAAGGCCAGAAAAGTACATGGGCCACAGCAAGCCCCGGTAAGCATCCTGAGTCCAACTGTAACTTGTGACGCTGCCTGGGGGATACGATGAAAACGTATAACTGCCTCCACCGGCTGAATCGAAAGCTATTCTCAACGTGCCTGTTGCGCCACTTGCGAAGCTAAGCGTAAGGGTGCGGCCGTACAGGGTCTTCGGCGCAAACGTCGAGGAGGCATACTGGATTTGGGCCATTGAATAGAAACGCTGCGGCGCGTCGTTCGTCCGCTGGACGCTGTTCGAGACCGGATTCGTGATTTCGATTCCCAGCGCATTTGCAGTCCAAGGCCCCGCAAGATTGGCCGCCGAGTAAAGTCGATTATCGGCATACTGCCGGTTCGTGAAACTGAGCGTGGCCTGGCCCGCACCCGTGGCGATCTTCAAGGGTAGATTGGTCACGATCGGCAGACCCTGTGCCTTAATGTTGAAGGCCTGCGCCGCAGTCCCCACCCGGCGGATGTTGACCTGCTGCATCACCACGTTGGTCAGTGGCTTGTCGTTCACGTCGGTGGCGACATGGTTGATGGCATAAACCACGTTGGAACCAGACACCAGTCGGCCGAAGATGGCATAGGTGTTGTTCCCCGAGGTAAAAGGCGCAACGGTAATGAAGAATTGCGCTCCGTTGGAATTGGTGCCGGAGTTTGCCATCGCCAACACTCCGAAGCTGTCAAAGACCAACCGAGGACTGAATTCATCCGTGAACGCGTAGCCCGGCCCGTCGGTACCGATGCCGTTTGGGGATCCACCCTGGTCCATGAAGCCGGCAATCACCCGATGGAACGTCAAGCCATTGTAGAACGCGTTAGTCCGGGCACGGCCGGACGGCAGATCAAGCCAGGCGCGCTGACCGGTGGCCAGCCCGATGAAATTGGCGGTTGTCCTGGGCGCGTTGGTATAATCCAGTTGGCAGGTAAAGCCGCCCATGCTCGTGGTGAAATCAGCAAAGATCCCATTCGTCTGGCCAAAGGCCACCCCCGCGGACAGGCTCAGCAACCCCAGGATGGCCGAACATGCGACCCTCCGAGGAAAACAAACAACGCTCATCAGCAAATCAACTTTGAACACGACCATTCCAGGATACCAGAGACCTCCTCAGACTCAATCGCTCAGTTTGGCCCTCAGCAATGCCAGCGCTCGTGCTCGGTGGCTGAGTTTGTTCTTTATCGCTTCAGCCAATTCCCCAAAAGTGCGATCGTATCCCGCTGGCACAAACAGCGGATCGTATCCAAACCCGCACCGCCCGCGCGGCGCAACATCAATCCGCCCTTCGCATGTGCCCTCGAACAGCTCCGTCTGCATTCTGCCTTCTTCCGCCTTCATTCCACCAGTGGGGCGGGGCACTGGCGTCAGCGCCAGCACGCAACGAAACCGGGCGGTGCGGCGGTCGAGCGGCATATCTCCGAGCAACCGCAGCAGCTTGGCATTGTTCTCCGCGGTCGTGGAGTTCCCGGGCTGGCCAGTATCCAGCGCGGCAAACCGCGCGGAGCGAACTCCCGGCGCGCCATTCAACGCATCCACCTCCAGGCCGGAATCGTCGGCGAGCACGTAGAGCCGGTCTTTCTGCGCCAATTCGTGAAATACCCCGCCGATCCCCCTCACCCCAACCCCGTCCGACGGGGAGAGGGGGAAGAGGGCTGTGCTAACAGGAGCTAACGGAGGAAACAGAGTTCTTGCCTCGGTTATCTCCGTTTCCTCCTGTTCAGTTCTTGTCCAGGTGTCTCTCAGCCACTTCGCCAGCACCACCGCTTTCTTGGTCGCGTTGCCGGCAAACGTCCCGGCGTCCTCGATCACCTCAGGTGAACTGGGAAGATCGTTCAGCGTCAGACAATGAAACCCAGCTCCGAGGATCGCCCGAATCTCCCCGACCTTATGCGCGTTACGTGTCGCGATGACCAAAGTTTTCATTTCCATGAATCCTAAGAATGATCGGCACGAGAATAAAGCCCAAGCCGGCATCAATCTCGGCACCAGCAAGAACGGGAGAGGTTCATTTGGGGTCCATAACCCGGAGCTGAACCGCCGTTCACCCGCGCAGCGCTCAGTACGGGCGGACGCCCAAAAAGTCGATTCCTATCAGTCACTGACCTCGCAGGTAATATCCGAAAGGCTAAGCCTGCCGACCAAGGCCGCTGCGGCGCAGGCAGGCCGTATCCATTCAACGGTGGCGCGCGCAAAGGAACCGCAGAGACGCGCAGAGCACAGCGCGGCCAAGCCGCAGCCAAGACCAAACTGGGCTTAACGCCGAGACGCAGAGGAACGCGGAGAAACGCAGAGACAAACTACTCTCTGCGAACCTCTGCGCCTCGGCGTTAAAGGGTGAGCTGGCGGAATCGGCCTTCGGATCTCGGATTTCCTTCGGGTTTCGGATTTGGGCTGCCATCGCCATCGCATAATGAGAATTGCTGTCCCCCCTCTCCCCCCGCTTGACAATCCCGCACGCGGGCTTAGGGTTTCACCTCAGGAATGAATTGGACCCGAATCCAATGCCCGGTTTGCCTGGCAACGCGATATTAAGGTTGCCCAGCAGGATCATAATACCGTTCCCCACTTCATCGCCATGCCAACTGAATCCAACGCCCCAAACGCGACTGACACGCCGGAAAAGCGGCTCGCCAAGACCATTGTCTTCGTCCACGGGATCGGCAATAAGCCGCCACCCGAAGTGCTCAAACTGCAGTGGGACCGGGCGCTGTTCGGATTCGATCTGGGGGAACGCAGCCGGATGGCCTACTGGGTGAATCGGGATCTGCATGGGCCGCCCCTGGGCAACGGGCTCGACCCGGACGAAGTGGCGGCCCTCGCGCCCAAGGCGGTCGCTGGCGGTTTCGGGACCAAAGATCTGCGCCAGGCCAGGCCGGGGCCGAAAATGGGGGCAAACGAGGCCGCGGCAATGGAGCGACTGCGAAAGCAACTCGCGGTGCCAGCAGATCCAGGCGCGGGGTATGGCACGAAAGTGCTGCCACTCCCGGGGTTTGCCCGCAATTGGATCACCGAGGCGGTGACGGGTTGGTTCCTGGAGGATGTCCATGACTTCCTGTTTGTCGAGGCGCGCCGTCGCACCATGCGAGAGAGCTTGATCGCGCGCCTGCGCACGGGGGGAGGTCCGTTCGTGGTCATCGCCCACAGCCAGGGCACGATGATCGCCTACGACGTGCTGAGCAACTGGAGCGGTCCGCCCATCGAGGTGCCCTTGTTCGTCACGCTCGGGTCGCCGCTGGGGCTGGCTGAGGTTGAAGATCAGTTGGAGCGGTTCACCCAACAGAAGCAACTGGCCACACCCGCCCTGGTGCAGCGCTGGGAGAACTTTGTGGCTCGCTGGGACCCGGTAGCGTTGGACCAGAAGCTGAACAACGATTACGCCGCCAATGCCAGCGACGCCGAGGTCCAGGACCACGCCGTAACCAATCCCGTCCAGTCCAATCCGCATAGCGGCATCGGGTATCTGAGCCTCAAGGCGGTGCGCAGTGTCGTATTGGAAGCGATCCAGAAGCCGCTCTTCCAGCCGGTCGCAGAGTTCACCGTGGCGAAGAACCTGAATCGCGAAATGACGGCGGCGGATGACGAGGTGCGCCACCCTGTTCTGATCGAGTTGCAGGACCAAAAGCCGCTGCCGCATCTGCACTGCCTCACCGACGGGCTGGCCAAGGAAGCCGCATCCGGCTTCTTGTCGCTCGCGGAATCGCGGCAGAGCGTGGTGAATTGGATTCGCGAGCAACGGATCATCGCGAACGGCCGGCAGCCTAACCCCGCCGCGCTCACCGACGCCCAGCGCCAGCAGATTGACGATGACCTGGAACTCGAAGCCCTCCACGCCTACGTCTCCGCCAAGCTCACCCGCACCGAGGTGGAGCGGCTCTCCGCGACGCTGCGCAACGCCGCGGTGTTCCGCATCTTCAAGAACAGCAGCAAGCGCCTCCATTTGAGAGGCTCCGTCCAAACCGTGCAGGCGCACACCGCCCATCTCGGGTATGGGGCCCAGGGCCAGGATGTCGTCTGGGCCGTGCTGGATTCGGGGGTTGATTGGGGGCATCCCCATTTTGCCGATCCCGCCGGCAACCCTGTCAGCATTGACGAAGTCTTCGAGTGCTCGCAGCGGAGCGACACGCCGGTGCCGGTGGACTTCACCGCGACCCAGGCCGGTCCCGGCCAACCAGGCTATGACGGGAATGGGCATGGCACGCACGTCGCCGGCATCATCGCGGGCAAACACGAGAAGCTGGGAATCGAAGCCATCGCGCCCCAGACCAGGCTCTGGTGTTACAAGGTGCTCAATGACGATGGCCAAGGGGGCGATTCCAAGATCATCAAAGCGCTGGATCACATTTACACCGTCAACGAAAACTCGCCGCAACTGAGCATTCACGGCGTCAACCTCAGTCTGGGCGGGCCCTTCGAGGCCGAGGTGTTCGGCTGTGGCGATACGCCGCTGTGCAAATGCCTGCGCAAACTCTGGCGGCAGGGCGTCGTCGTGGTCGTCTCCGCCGGCAACGAGGGCATCGTGGACGTGCCGGGCGTGGGCTCGTTGAACATGGACCTCAGCATCGGTGACCCTGCCAACCTCGACGAGTGCCTCGTCGTCGGTTCGGTCCACGCCACCAAGCCTCACCTTTATGGCGTGTCCTACTTCAGTTCCCGCGGCCCCACGGCCGATGGGCGCGCCAAACCGGACGTGGTCGCCCCGGGGGAGAAGATTCTCTCCTGCCTCGCCGGCGGCCGGGGTGCCACCGAGGAGGCCCTCTACACCCGCATGTCGGGTACTAGCATGGCGGCGCCCCACGTGTCCGGCGTCGCCGCCTGTTTCCTCTCGGCGCGCCCGGAGTTCAAGGGCTTCCCGGACAAAGTGAAACGCCATCTGCTGTCCCAGGCCACCGACCTGGAGCGGGATCGCATGCACCAGGGCGCGGGCCTCGTCAACCTGGTCAAGATGCTGCTCAATACCTGAGGTCCTGACGAAGTCGGCCGTGACTTTCATCCGGGGACTACCGGCCACGGCCTGCGCCGCGTCTTTTCCCGCTCAACCCGCGGGCGCGGGGACAACGGTTAGGCAGCAATTCTAATTATGGGCAGAAGTACTGATACTGATAAGAATTTGGTTTTTGGGCGCCGCGCAGGTACTCAGCGCTGCGCGGGTGAAATGATTGCTCATCAGGCAGAAGGCATGCACCTGCCACTCGGTTTTCGCGCAAGCCTCGCCCAGCGTGGATAGGAACTTCTGGCGGTCTGGGTCGTCCCGGAAGATATCCTCACGCTGGTCCCCACGGTTCATCACGTGATACATGGCCCCGGGATATTCAATGCGCAGCTTGCGCGACATGGGCAACCCTTACCCACACGCCCCAGATGTGTCAATAGTGAGGACTGACACTTGTACGGAATGGTGACTGAAAATCTTTATCTACCCGTGCAGGGCCGTGAACAGGTTGCGCATCTCCTCGTCAACTTCAAAGGGGTCGCTGACGGTCTGGGCAACCTCGGCGCGCAGTAATTCCCCGTAGTTTTGGCGCAGCCTTTGGGCCGCCTTCTTCACCGCGGCCTCGGTGGTGCCCAGCCGGGCGGCGACGGCGGCATACCCTTCCGGATTCATTTCGCCGTCCAGCATTGGTTTCAAGGCCGCAAAGAGGTCGCCCTTGCCGGAATCGCAATAGTCTTCCTGCAAGCGCGTCACGACCCGCTCGACCAAAATCATTGCCCAGCGGCGCTCGAAAACCTTGTCCGGGGTGTCGTTGACTGATAAGAATTTGGTTTTTACTGATAAGAATTTGGTTTTTGGGCGCCGCGCAGGTACTCAGCGCTGCGCGGGTGAAACCGTCAACAGGCCGCTGCCTTTTTCGGGCAGCCTTTCCAGCCCGCGAGGCACGACGCGACCGTGGTCAATTTCGACTTCGACAGTCAAATAACTCATAGCAAGTCAATCAAAACGGGCACGACTTGCGAGTCAAATCTTGCGGGTCTTCGGCGGGAGCGGCGGGGATTCTTGCGCATCCTCGACCCGTCCTGCCACGACGCCATGCGCCAAATCACGGAAACGTAAATCAGAAGAACCCACCACTGGAGTCGTAATAAGCCAAAAGTGTAAATAGTGAGCACCCCACACGCGGGGCGACTGGAAGGGGCCTGTGACAGACCAGAGTTCGAGGCTATCACCCCAAAACTGCGCCTGTTGCAACCAATTGCTAATCAGCGACTTGCAGGAGTGTCACTTGGAAGGACACCCGCCCTAATGGTTGACACTTGCATGACAATTGCACGGGGTCATGGCGTGCGGACACGATAATACCGTTCGGGATAACTGTTCCAATTCGGATCGGCAAAATAGAGGGAGCCGTTATTGATGGAATTTGTGGCGATTGGGGTCCATGTCCCGGAGTAAAGGCTACTTCTTGCCTCTACGACCACGGAAACATTCGTAGCCCAAGATATAGTGAATCCAAATTTGTTGGACTGGACTCCCAAAGTCGGATCATTCAAGAGCTTGGGGTTGGGGAGATACCATTGGGCTGTGGGCCAACCGCCGAAAGTGTCTCCCCATCCAGTGGTGCCGGGCTGGTAGTAAACGGTTCCCAGTTCGCCCTGAAAAATTGTGCTATCCGCACTGCCCATGCCCGGCGCGTTCCCTTGAAAATATACTTGATGCAGGGCGGAACAATAATAGAACGCCTTACTACCAATGCTGGTGACGCTGCTGCCAATAACGACATTCGTCAATCCGTAACATTCCCCAAATGCCCAGTTACCAATGCTGGAGACGCTATTGGGAATGGTCACGTTCTTCAAACCGGAACACCACCCGAACGCTTCATCGCCAATGCTAGTGACACTGTTACCAATCACCACACTCGTAAGGCCGAAACAACCATCGAACGCATAACCGCCAATGCTGGTGACACTATTGCCAAGCGTCACACTCGTCAGGCCGGAACAACCACTGAACGCATAACCACCAATGCTGGTGGCGCTGTTGGGGAGCGTATAACTGCCGGTGCGACCAGCGGGACATTGGATCAACGTGGTTAGGGACTTACTGAAGAGCAGGCCGCCCGAACTGGCATAACTTGGATTGCCCGCATTCACCATAAAATTCGTCAGGGCGGAACAATAGCCGAATGCACCGCTGGCGATGCTGGTGACGTTGTTGCCAAGCGTCACACTCGTCAAGCCGGAACAATCCGCAAATACTCCATTGCCAATGCTGGTGACACCGTTGCCAAGCACCACATTCGTCAGGCCAAAACAAGCATGAAACGCCCAATCGCCAATACTGATGACGCTGTTTGGGATCATCACATTCGTGAGGCTCCAACAACTCTCAAACGCATAAGCACCAATGCTGGTGACGCTGCTGGGGACCCCCACACTCGTCAGGTGAAAACGCGAAGAAAACGCGTTATTGCCGATGGCAGTAACCGGATAGCCATGGATGCTACCAGGAATGATCACGTTGCCGTCCGGACCGGTGTAGCAGGTGATGGTGATTGTGCCACTATTGGTAACATAACAAAAATTGCTAAGCGGGGTATAGCCCGTGCCTGAAACGGCTAGTGTATTAGTTCCGGCGGTTGCATCACTGGCAACCAATATGTTGCCGCCGTAGTTTTGGGCGGAAACGGAAGAAAACGTCACAGTCACGGATTGGGACCTTTGCGGCGGGATGATGCCGCTCCACGCACCGCTGAACCCGGTCGGATAATTGATGTTCGAAACCATCAGGGTAGTGTTGCCGCTATTGGTAATGATCAATGATGTCGTGGCCGTTCCGCCAGCAACAACATTGCCAAACGCCAGGTTTCCGCTAAGCCCGATTATCTTGTAATAAAATGCAGTCCAAGGGACTGTGGGCCAGCCTCCGAAGTCAGCACTCCAGCCTATGGTTCCCGGCACATAATACACGGTGCCCGAATCACCATAAAAAACGGTGCTGTCCGCGCTGCCCGTCCCATTATTGACCAACGGTGCGTTTCCTTGAAAATACGCTTGGTGCAGGCCGGAACAATATTCAAATGCATAGCTGCCGATGCTAGTGACGCTGTCAGGTATCGCGACGTTTGTGAAGCCGGAACAATATGCGAATGCATAACCGCCGATGCTAGTGACGCTGTTGGCAATGACCACATCCGTCAAGCCGGAACAAGAATCGAACGCATAGTTGCCAATTTGGGTGACGCTGTTGGGGATCGCATACCTGCCGGCCAAGCCTCCGGGATACTTAATTAGCATGGTCAGCGTTTTATCGAACAACACCCCGCCCACACTGGTGTAACTTGGGTTAGCCGCATTCACTATAAGATTCGTCAGCCTGGAACAACCATTGAATGCCCCAATGCCAATGGTGGTGACGTTGCTGCCAATTGTCACACTCTTCAGGCTGTAACAATACGCAAATGCTGCACTTCCAATGGTAGTGACGTTGTCGGCAATGATTACATTTGTCAGGCCGGAACAAGAAGCGAACGCCGCATCGCCAATGCTGGTAACGCTGCTGGGAATCGCATAGCTGCCGGCCAAGCCTCCGGGAAACTGAATCAGCATGGTCAGCGTTTTATCGAACAACACCCCGTTAGCACTGGCGTAATTCGGATTGGCCGCGTTTACGGCGATGTTGGTCAAATTGTAGCAATAACTGAATGCGCTAATGCTAAAGTTAGTCACGCTGCTGGGGATTATCACACTCGTCAGGCCGGAACAAGAACTGAACGCATAGTAGTCAATATCGGTGACGCTGCTGGGAATCGCATAGCTGCCGGCCAAGCCTATGGGATATTGAATCAGCATGGTCAGCGTTTTATCGAACAACACCCCGCCCACACTGGTGTAACTTGGGTTAGCCGCGTTCACGGTGATGTTGGTCAAATTGTAGCAATAACTGAATGCGCTAAAGCCAATGCTAGTCACGCTGCTGGGGATTATCACACTCTTCAGGCGGGAACAATAACTGAAGGCATAATCGCCTATGCTGGTCACTGGCAGCCCGTTGTTTGTGCTGGGGATGGTTATAGCGCCACCGGAACCGATGTAGCCGGTAATGGTGATTGCGCCGTCATTGGTTACACTGGTAAAATCGGTCATTGGTGTCATGGTGGAAAAAGCAGCATCATTGCCCAAGTCGGCTCCCGCATCGCTAAAAGCTACGATTCTATAATGGTAAGTAGTGCTCGACAGAAGCCCGGTCAAAGCGCGGCTCACGGTTTGGGCCACAACGCCATTGCTGGGTGACAGCACAACATTCACGCTATTGCCATAAGCCGTGGTCAGTCCGTATTGGAACTGGGCTGTGGTTGCCAAGCCTTTCGGATTGACTGTGCCGGTTACAGTTGCCGCCACGTCGTTAACATTGGTGGCGGTGCCAGTCACCACGGTTGGCACGGCATTTGTCGTGATCCTCAAGTACGTGAAATAGGCCTGCTTGGAGGTCACGGTTTGGTTTTCCGAGGAAGCGCCCAGGAAAAGGGTGAATGTGTCCGTAGCGCTCAAATTCATGTTGTAAGTGCCGCTGGCCAGACTGGCCGTGCCTTCCGCCACCCAATTGTAGCCATTGGTCGCTCCATCGCTGTCGAAGTAGTAGGTAACGGTTTGACTGGCAGCGCTGTAGTCCAGCCGCAGTGAGACATCAGCGGAGGTGAATCCCCTGACTATAAACAGTTCCGGTGCGTTAGTTCCGCCGATCCCCACCCCGTCTTCGATTTCGTACCCATTCGCCCACCATCCGCGCCCAAATCCCAACGTGACATGATTATTGACGACATCGCTGGCCTTGCCAAATCCCAGAAAGACATCACTCCATTGGTCAGTGACGACAAGTGCAAACGCATCCAGGTGCGCATCCACTTTCAAGCTCCAATCATTAGTTACCGACAGCGGGGGCAGATTGCGGGACATCGCCGCCAAGGCTTTGTTCGTGGTGCTGGAAACATAGGCCATGCATCCATTACTGATGGCTATGCTTCCGCTTGCTTGGGAAATAACACTTCCCCAAGCACTGGCATCGGTGAAATTGTCGGTAATTGTTTGTGCTAGTGACCATTGGGCAACGAGCACGGCAACCGCAATCACAACCGCATTTATGTTCTTTTTCATAAGGTTATTATTCTTAGGTAACGAAAATCCAATTCTCCGGCGAGAGCAATCCGCCGGTGCCGGCGCGGAAGGCGATGTTCATGTGCTCGGGATTTTCCGGGTTACTGACTGATAAGAATTTGGTTTTTGGGCGCCGCGCAGGTAC
>CAIWJG010000723.1 GCA_903912925.1 uncultured Verrucomicrobia subdivision 3 bacterium
CCCGGTTAACCGGCAGACCGGAGGTCTGCCCCACGTTCTGGCCTGAACAGTTACAATAACTTCAGAGTTCCTCGCGTCGCAGGTTCATACGCAGTGGCACTTGCCACCGGTTATATAGCACGGGCTGCCGAGAACGAAAACAGGAAATATTGCTGGTCATGCCGGCCCCTGGAAACCACATTGCCGGTGAGCCTATGGCCGAACCGATCAAGCTGACCCGCATCCCGGCGCTCAAGACCGTCGCTGAGTTTCGCGCCCACGTTACTTCGCTGGGGATTGACTTGCCCTGTGATGACGCCATCGCCACCGGGAACACGTCGCCGCTGGCGCAGCCACTGGCGGGCGAAGCCATCAATGGCAAGCGGATGGGCAACCGCTACGCCATCCACCCCATGGAGGGCTGGGACGGCACCACCAGCGGCGGTCTTACCGAGGACGTCCTGCGGCGCTGGCGCCGATTCGGCGAGAGCGGCGCCAAGCTGATCTTCGGCGGTGAAGCCATGGCCGTGCGGCCCGACGGCCGGGCCAATCCCAACCAGCTCATTATCGTCGAGCAGAACAAGGCCGACCTGGGGAAGCTCCGGGAGACCTTGGTGACCGCGCACCAGCAACGCTATGGCACGACCGACGATCTGGTCATCGGGTTCCAACTGACGCACTCGGGGCGGTTCTGCAAACCGAACGACAAGTTCCGCCTGGAGCCGCGCGTGGCCTACCGGCATCCCATCCTCGACCGCACCTTCAAGGTTACCAGCGATGCGCAGGTCTGGACCGATGACGAGCTTGAGCGCCTGGTGGAGGATTATGTCCGGGCGGCAAAGATCGCCTGGGACGTGGGCGCCGACTTTGTAGATATCAAACATTGCCACGGGTATCTTCTGCACGAAATCCTCAGCGGTTTCACGCGGCCCGGCAAATACGGGGGCTCCTTCGAGAACCGCACCCGCCTGCTGCGTGAGATCGTTGCCGCTATCCGCGCGAGCGGGAACCGGATTGAGTTTGGCGTCCGGCTGAGCGCGTTTGACTTGGTGCCCTTCAAACCGGACCCCGCCTTGTCCCAGCCAGGCAAGCCCGGGCCGGGCGTGCCGGAGGATTTCTCGCACTGCCTTCCCTACCGATATGCCTTTGGCGTGAACCAAGACAACCCGGTCGAGTATGACCTGACGGAGACGTGCCAGTTCTTGGAGCTTTGCGCGCAGCTTGGGGTCAAGATTGTGAACCTAAGCGCCGGCTCGCCTTACTACAACCCGCACATCCAGCGGCCCGCGGCTTACCCACCCTCGGACGGCTACCAGCCGCCCGAGGATCCTCTGGTCGGCGTAGCCCGGCAGATCAATGTTGTGCGACAGCTCAAAGCGCGCGCGCCCAGGAATCTCGTGCTGGTGGGCACCGCTTACAGTTACTTGCAGGAGTACTTGCCCCACGTGGCGCAGCACGTTATCCGCGACGGCTGGGCCGACCTCATCGGGATTGGCCGCATGGTGCTGTCGTATCCGACGATTTTGGCCGACGCGATCGGGCAGGGGACCCTCGCGACCAAGTCTATCTGCCGGACCTTTAGCGATTGCACTACCGGCCCGCGCAACGGGCTGATCAGCGGCTGCTATCCCCTGGACCGCTATTACGTCGCCAAGCCCGAGTTTCAGAGACTTAAGCAGGTAAAGAAGCCGTTGCCCTAGCCTTCAGCTTCCATAACCGGGCAGCCGCCGACCACTCTTCCATCGTAGCATCGAACGTGAGTTCGATCTAGCCTTGAGCTTCCATAGCTAGATCGAACTCACGTTCGATGCTACGAAGGAAAGCGGGCAGCCGCCGACGCCAGGACTTGTTGCCCCAATTACCCGCGCACTTTTCCCGCGCCTGACCGGCGCGAGGTTGGCAGCGGCCTCACCGGTCTGCGTTGCGGCAGGCTTCGCGGCTCACTTTTTCTCTTTGAACGCTGCGCTGGGCCCCGCCAGGGCCAGGGCGCGGTTCATGGACTCGCGAAAAGCGCCGTATTGGTCGGCAGTGAAGTCGCCGGCCTTTTGGCGGCAGGTGAATTCCACGCGCAGTTCGGCCCCATTCGTTTCCTGGCGGCAATGCGCTGAAAGGAATGGGGCGTCCATCTTCTGGTCAGTATCCTCGCCCGGCTGCGGCTGCCAACCTTCCGGACCGATCAAAGTCACCTTGCTGGTGAACTCGATCGGGTATTTCAGTTGGAGGGGCGAGAGCCGGTGGTCAACCGGTTCATACGCCAGGTAAGATCGCTCGAGCGGAGCCGGGATAACGCCCAGCCAGCGCCCATCCACCTTGTGAAATTGGTTCCGGACCTTGTAAACCAGCTTCAGCCGCAGCGGCACCGCGGGGTTATCCAGGTTGTCGATGCTCCAACTTTCCAGTTCGGCCTGGCTGTCCTTCAAGTGCGCCTGCAGGAACCTTCTCCGGAGCGTGTCGGCCATTTCCATCAACTGCTCCCTCAGTCTCGCCCCCAGCAGGCCGCTAACGCTGAGATACTCTTCCACCCTCACGTCTCCCCCATCCAGCAACCGGGCCTGGCGCGTGGAAACCAGGCTCGAGGCTACCGCCGCACCAGCGGGGATTCGTTCCCAGCGCGGATTATCTTTGTCGAGAATGAAAGCCTCTCGTTTGGCAAGCCCGGGAGGCGGGCCTTTGCCTGGCAGCGCCCCCTTTTGAGTGCAATCGATAAACGCGTCGGCTCCCCGGCCCGGGACGTAAACGATCATATGGTCGAATTGCTCCACCGATGGCAATTCTTTCTGCACCGCTGCCGCCGTGTTCACCAGGGCGAGCCGCGCCGAAATCCCGGACGCTTCCAGCATTTGCTGCAGCATAACCGAATGGTCTTTGCAGTCGCCGAATTTGTTCCGGGCCATTTCCTCGGGCAGCTCGGGCATGCGACCCCGGCGGCCGAACTCCAACCCTTTGTAAAGGTAGTTGGTCTGCACGTGCCGGGCCAGGACGGCGATCTTTTCATCGTCCGTTTTCAAATGCTCCGTCAGCCGGCGTACCTGCTCACGCAAAGCGGCGTCGAGGGTTAACCGCTCCCTTATCGAGGCGAAGTATTTCTTCCCCAGCGTGGTCCAGTCGGCCGAGTTGTCCCCTATCCACAGCATCGGGACGAATTCATCCACGGGCGGATGCAGCGGCTCAGGCCGCATCACGATGGGGTCTTCGCAAAGCCAGTAGCGCCCCGCGCCCAAGGCCTGCGGTTCCATCGCGGGCGAACTCTTGAAGTTTAACCCCGCCGCATCGCCGGTCACGTAAACGATGCCCTGGCGAACCGGAATGCCACGCGAAAAGGTGAACGACAGGAACGGCTTCTCCTTCGCCGCCTCGGTTTGCCGCCGCGTCACCATGAACTCCAAGGTGCTCCCTGGCCCAATGCCGGACACGGGGATGTTCAGCTTCTTCTTGTGTGATGCCAATTCGGAGTCCTGATCATCGGTGATGTAAACCTGAGACGCTTTTCCGGTAATGACGTTACCGCCGCCGTCCGCGACCCGCACGCTGTTCACGTGGATTTCCTCGCTCAGCGGATCGAAAGGAAGCTCGACCGAACTGAAGGCGGAGGCGCCGGAGCTGTCCAGGACGTGCACGCGGCCGTAGTCGGTCTGTTTGCAGCCGTTTTCGTTGTCAAACTCGACCGCGGTGATCCGCCGCGAGTAGTAGGCGCCATATTCCTTGCCGTAGCCCTCTGGCGCGGCCTTGGGGGCGGCCAGCAGCAATGCCGGGATCTCCACTGGCGCAATGACTTGCTTGGCCGCCGTGTTGTTACCTTCCCCCAGCATGCCGGAGAGCATGGCCACAATCTTCCGGGTATCGGCCTCGCCCGGTGAGAGTCGCAGGGCCTGCTCAAATGAAGCCTTGGCCCCCTCATATTTCTCCAGCCCCATCTCGCTGCGCCCTTTCAGGACATACGTTTGCCAGGAAGGCTCGGTCGTCTTCAGCAGTTCCTGGCAGAGCCCAAGGGCTGGTTCAAACTGCCCCGCCTCGATATACGTGATGGCCAGCGCGCTTCCGACCTCCGGCACAAACGGGGTCTTCTCCCGTTGCGCCTTCAGCAACCGAATAGCCTCGGCGAAATCATGCTTTTCCCGGTAGATCTCCGCTTCCAGCAGCCGCAACTCGACCTGGTCCGCCGCCGCCAGTTGGCGCCTCACGGCGGTCGAGGCCGCTTCGTATCGCTTCAGCTTCACCAGCAGGCGCACGTATTCGGTGAGCGCCCCCAAATCATTGCAGCCGTCGCCAAACAGCTTTTCGTAGCTCGCCACTGCCTCATTTGTCTTGCCGGCCTGCCCCTGGAATTGCGCGCGGTACGCCTTCAGCTTCCAACTGTCCGGATGCGCGCCCGCCTGCTCCTCAATGAAGGCAAGCGCTTTTTCCGGCTCGTTCAGGAAGGACCAGGCCATGATGGTATTTTCGAAATAGACCGGTTCCTGCTCGGCACCGTAGGCCGCGGCATATAATTCCTTGGCCCGGCCATAATTCCTGGCCTCGTAGTAGTACATCCCCGCCTGGTTCAGTACTAAAGCCCGGGTCGCCCGCTCTTTGTTCGGCAGCTTGTCAATTTCTCCAGGCGTTGCGGGCGAGCCTTCGAACTTCACCCGCTCCAGCGCTTCATCCAGCGCCGCATCGTAATCGCGCCGGTTCCGCTCCGCCCAGGCGCAAACCAGGTAGCCGAAGCCTCTCCCCTGCAAAATCCGGAGCCGGTAGTGATACGGCACCTCGTACACGTATCGCTCATAATCAAACTGCACCCCGGCAACCCCGGACAGCGTCACGGTCTTGCGATTCCCTAACGCCGGGTCCGGGTACGAAATCCCCATCGTGTTCAGCATCGCGCCGCGCAGGGCGTCCTCCACTAACTCCTGCCCCAGCCAAACGGGCACCACGGCCAGGTAGAACCCGGCCTCCCGGCGAGCCGCAAAATCAAACCACGCAAACTCACGCTGCAGCGCCTGCCAACGCCGCCAATCGGTCTTAACCACGTCCACCCGGTAACCATAACGCGCCGATACGAAATTCGTCTCGAAACCCGGTCCGCTCGCATCGGTCACCCGGCTTAAATCGAGGCAGGCAAACAACGCAAACAGGTTGCTGGCCTCTTGCGACACCCGAGGTTCATTCCGCCACGGTCCCTGGGCCAACAACTGGTAGCCGTAACCGTTCATGTATCCGGACCACTGGATCGCCAGCATCTCTTCTCCTTGCGTCCGGCCGCGCATTGCCACCCGCGTGCCACTCAATCCCGCCAGGCTCAGCGGCTGTTCCCCAATGATCTCCCCCGGCTTCAGCTCGCCGCGGAGCTTTGCTTTTCCGTATTCCACCAGGTCGCGACCGTTGAATCCTGCCCCATACTTCTCCGCGCTCACCACCAAGGTCATCCCCGGCGACGACCGCGCAAACCTCAACTTCGCCCCCGGTTGAGGCGCATTGGTTTCCAGTAACGTCCACGGTGTTCCGGGAGTGCGAAAACGGAAGTTAAAGTCCTCAAACACCAGCGGGGCGCCCGGCGGCCCGGTGGGGATGGCAGGTGTAAACCACTCCGACGTGCCCAGCGTGAGTCCTGCGGTAATCAGCACGCCCGCGCTTGCGAGCGCCCACATCGCCTGCGCCGGCCCTTGCTTATACTTCCTCCTTTCCTGGCACTCCATCAAGCCGAGCATGCCCAGAACGATCGTTCCCAGCAGCAGGCAAACAGTGGTCCCCGCGTTAACCAACTTCAAAATTGAGCCCACGGTTTCGTTCTTTATCAGAACCCCCGCGATGCCCAGCACGCTTGAAATGCACAACGCCCCCAGCACACCCATCAGTGAAATCAGGCACTTGGCATTCGTCCCCGGGCGCCGAAGAATGGCGTAACACTTCATCAGGCCCGCCAGAGTCAGGAGCACGGCCACTATTCTGCCTGACCATTGCCCGACCTCATACGCCGTCGGCGCGCCGGCGAGCAGGATGAATCCCTCACGAATATAGTTAGTCTCAGGTTGCACGCGAACTAGAATGAAGAGGTGGTACCCCCATCAGGAATTGAACCTGAATCAACGGTTTAGGAAACCGCTGCTCTATCCATTTGAGCTATGGGGGCAAAAGCCCTGCAAACATTGACGTTAATGCACGTTTACGACCGCCTGAAAAAAGAGGCTATTGACATTATCCGACGCTTTGCCTACATTTGGCGACATGACAACGAAGCCTAAGCAGCGCAAACCGGAAACTGTCAAAGTCGGTAACATCGCGGTGAGGATATACCGCCGCGTTAAGACTATCAAGAGCACGCGCAAGGACGGCACCGTAGTCGAGAACGACTACACCGTTTACGAGGTAGAGGACCACACAAGCGGAACTCGGCGCTTCCGTAGTTTCAGCGACCACGCCAAAGCCGTCAAAGAGGCCGAGAAGCTGGCCAGCCAGATAAGCACCGGCCAAGTGACGGCGGCGGAAATGACCAACCCCCAGGCCGCCAGCTTTGGCCGCGCAACGGAAATACTCAGGCCAACCGGCGCAAGCTTGGAACTGGCCGCCACCGTTTACGCCAAGTGCCAGGAAATTCTTGGCGGCGACTTTGCTATTGAGGCCGCGAAATTCTATAAGCAGCACCGCGCCGACCAGATCACGCGCAAGACGGTTGCCGAGGTAGTGGCCGAGGTTATCGAGAGCAAAACGGCCCGCGGCAAGTCCCCCCGTTACATTGGCGACCTGACCGCACGGTTGAAACGCTTCGCCAAAGACTGGGCCGTTGACGTTTCAAGCGTGACCGGGGCGGACGTGCAACGCTGGCTTGACGGTTTGAAAGTGGCACCGCAGACCGCAAAGAACTTCCGCACCGTGCTGGGAACCTTGTTTGGCTTTGCCGAGTCACGCGGCTACATATTCAAAGGCGGCAACCCGGTTGAGGACGTGGAACACATAAGCGCCAACGGCGGCGCCATCGAGATCTACACGCCAACGGAAATTGCCGACTTGCTCAAAGCCGCCCCGAAAGAGTTTCTGCCGTTCGTGGCGCTTGGCGCTTTCGCTGGATTGAGATCCGCTGAAATTCAGCGCATTGAATGGCCGGACATTGACCTGCCCGGCAACTTCATTCACGTAGCCGCAGGCCAGGCCAAGACTCGCAGCCGCAGGCTTGTGCCTATCCTGCCAAACCTTGCGGCTTGGCTCGCCACTTGCCCAAGCCAACGCGGGAACGTCTGCAAACTCACAGAGGCCGGACTGCGCGAGGTCCGCGCTGTAACCGTCGAAAAGTCCGGCACACCCTGGAAGGATAACGGCTTGCGCCACTCGTTTATTTCCTACCGCTTGGCCGACACCCAAAGCGCCGCGCAAGTGGCCCTGGAGGCCGGCAACAGCCCGGCAATGGTATTCAGGCACTACCGCGAGCTTGTCCGCCCCGAGGCCGCCCGGACGTGGTTTGCCATTGCGCCCGAGCAAGCGGCAAACGTGCTTACCCTGAAAGCGGAGGCCGCAATATGAACGCCGCGACCTTTCCCGCACCGCAACCCGTTGCGCTGGCCGTCGCGCTGGCCTGGAAGGCGTCGCCAGACTGGACCTTTGAAACGAAGGCGGACGGCAAACGCGGCTTACTGGCCAACGGTGAATTGCGAGGCCGTGCGTTGCGCTACCGCTTGCCCGGTGAACTGCCGGCAGCGCTGGCCGGTTGCACGCTGGACGGCGAGCTTGTCGGCAACGTCTATTTTGCCTTTGACGTGATCGAGGCGGACGGCGAGGACTTGCGACGGCTGCCATTGCGCGAGCGCGGAGCCGCCTTGAAGGCGTTGCAGTCGGCTTTCCCTGACTGGATAAGGCCGATCCCAACGGCACGCCCTGGCCAGTCTGGCAGCGAATACCTGGCTGAAGTCTTGATCCGAGGTTGCGAGGGAATTTGCGCGAAACAGCTTTCCGCACCCTATGGCGTCGGCTGGCTCAAAGCCAAGCGCCTGGAAACCTTTGACGTGGTAGTTACCGCCCTGGCATCCACAACGCGAAGCGTGAGCATCGGCCAATACAGCGACGACGGCAGACTTGTGGACTGCGGCAAAGTTGCGGTTTTCAGTCTCTCCACACTCGAAAGCTTGCGAACTGGCGACGTGCTGGAAATCGCCGCGCAAGGCCGCACCGTCAAAGGCAAATTCCGCGAGCCGCGTTTCCTCAAAGGCCGCACCGATAAACCCGCCGCTGACTGCGTTGCGCTACCAAGCCAAATGTAGCTATTTGACTTTAGCAACAAAGTTGGACCCCCACAAAACCCTGCATTTGCAGGGTTTTTTGCGTCATTCACCGCCGCAAGTGAGCACGTCATTTGACCGCACGCGTTGAATGATGACACATAAAGCCACTACTCAAAACGGCGGGGAAATGAACTTGTCCCCGGCAACTGAGATATTCAACGACGCAGCCGCCTGCAAGTTTCTCTCCGTCACTTCAAGAACCTTGCGGCTGTGGCGCAGCCGCAACGCGCTGCCCCATATTCGCATCACAGCCAAAAGCCTACGCTATCGCCGAAAAGACCTTGAGCAATGGTTGGACCGCCGCCGCGTCCAAATTGCCGCCTGAAAAGAAAGGAGGCCGGACCCGGCGCATTTTCAAAAGGCGCGCCAGACCCGGCAAGGAACTATGCACAAGCTACCCTATTCCAAGCCGACCGGCAACGCCGGCCAGCAACAGCAACAGAGGCCCGCGCCGTGACACTTGCTGAAATTCGCGACACCTTGCCACCCTGACCTTGCCGCCCGATGCTGGCATCTTGCAGGCGTCACTTGTCGAGTTTCGGAAAATGGATCACGCGAGCGCCGGGTTCTACGCGCACAAGATGAACGGGCAGCAGTATCCACGGCTGCAATTGCGGACGGTGAAGGAGTTGATGGATGGCAAGGGGATCGAGCGGGCGTCAAACGTGGCGGCGCTGGATGAGACGTTCAAGAAGGCGCCAGAGTCGAAGAAAAAACAGGGGCATCAGAAGGAGTTCGGGCTTTGAGCAAGCCCCCCAGCCCAATGCCGACAGCTTCCCCGCTTGAACTGCTCCGCCGCCTGGCTTTCGTTGCCCTGGCGCTCATGCCCCTGCGCATGAACGAGTCGAAGAACGACAAGATTGGCACTCGCCAGATCGACCTGACCCGCAAGTTGCACTCCGCTGACCTCCTGTCAGCCGAGGGAAGACAGAAGATCGACAGCCACCCCCAGCGTTAGCCCTGCGGACGAGACGCGGCCGGTCATGGGGTCTTGAAAGCCGGCGGAATACGGCTATCGAGGTAGAGGTCGAGGTTCGAGTAGCCGCTGCCGTCCCGGGCGGTGCGGGCGGCATCGTGAGGGTCGTTGGGATTCATCCCCTGTGCCTCTTCCCATTCGTCAGGGATGCCGTCGCCGTAGGTATCCAGAGGCGCCGGGGTGCTCTTGAGTTCCGGCCAGCCGCCGACTTCGCTTTGGCTGTTGATAACTCTGCCGGTCTGATTCCGGACACCCTCGACGACCCGGTTGTCCACGGCGTCACGGCGCCAGGGGCGGGCGCCGGCTGATGACACCACCCGGTCATACGCCTGATCAACTGACTCCGTCGTCACGGCAAACGCGGTCGGGACGGGGAAGGGTGCGTCCATCCGGGTGTAAACGCCGTTCACCATGCTCCAGCCGTTATCGCGGCCATCGAGCTTGCCGTTCACGTTGCTGTCAATTTTGTTGCCGGACTGGTAAATGCGAGATGTCTTGCGGTTGGAGGAGAGTGCCGCCTGGCGGTAGCCGGCGGTCGTCAGATCGAATCTGGGCGTGAAGCCCTTGGCGCGGGTTGCCTCGATGGAGGTATCAGGGCCGGCGATGGCGTAGTTGCCGATGAAGTTCAGGTCCACGTTCTCGACTTCCTCGTTGCCATAGACGCCCCAGTCATAGCCGGTGCCCCAGTTGAAGATGACGTTGTTGCGGTAGTCGAAGAGGAAAGCAACCTTCGTGCGCGAGCCGACCCGCGGGTTGCGGCCAAAGTTGTCGGCGTAGAGGTTGTGGTGGAAGAAACCTACGACACACTACCCACCTCCGCGACCTTCCATCCCAAGTCCGGGTGACACGTCCGCACCATGCCCTCGAAGGCAAGGTGCTCGAAGTGTTCGCCAAGCTGCGGCATCGAGGAAAGCCGCATTTCGTGCTCGTGCTGCCCGACGGCAGCCGCTCCTACGTGCCCGTGGCTTGGACCGACGTTGCGAGCAGCCCGGAGAGTTCTGCACCGCCGTGTTCCAGCGTCGGTTCCGCATCGGACTTGTTACGCCTGCGCCAACGGGTTGACTGTTTATTGCGCCGGATCGAATCCGGTCCGTCGACAAGCCAAAACTTGCCAATCCTGGAAAACGAACATGCAAAAGCCGCAACTAGAATTGTGGAGCGCGGAACCTCATCCCACTCCACCCATTTACCAACAGCTCTCGCCCCAACAGCGGAGCAGTCTTGTCCGGTACCTGGCCCAACTCATAGTGAGGTTGGTGCCAGGTCTTCCCACAAACCCTCCGCCCTCGGACGAAAGCAAACACCCTGAGCGATAATCTCAAGATCCAAGACACCCATCTGCGCCGCTCGGCTTACGTTTACATCCGCCAGTCCTCGGCCACGCAAGTGCTGGTCAATCGCGAGTCGACCCAGCGCCAATACCAGTTGACGGAACGTGCCGCCCTGCTGGGCTGGTCAAAAACGCAAATCAAAGTGATCGATGAAGACCTGGCTCACACCGGCTCGGGCCTGGTCACGCGCCACGGCTTTGCGCAGATGATCCAGGAAGTCGCCCTGGGCCAGGTCGGCCTCATCCTCTGCCTGGAAGCCTCGCGCCTTGCCCGCAACAATGTCGAGTGGTACCGCCTCCTGGAGTTGTGTGGCGTCACCGATACGCTCATCGGCGACCTCGAGGGGCTCTATCATCCCGGCTTGTTCAATGATCGGCTCTTGCTGGGGCTTAAAGGCACCATGGCGGAAGCCGAGTTGCACGTGCTACGTACGCGCCTTAATGGCGCCATCCGCAACAAAGCCAAACGCGGCGAGCTGCGGCGCGGTTTACCCGTGGGGCTGCTCTGGGGCGAAGGGGAGGGCGAAGTGGTTTTCCATCCCGATCAAGCGGTCACGGGCGCGATCCGCACGGTATTCGAGAAGTTTGCGCAATTGGGTTCGGCGCGTCAGGTGTGGCTTTGGTTCCACTCCGAGGGTCTGTCCTTTCCGCATCAGTGCCCGAGCGGACAAATCCTCTGGGTCAAACCCACTTACATCGCCGTGCATACCGTCTTGAGCAACCCGGTCTATGCAGTAGCTTATGCGTATGGTAAAAGCCGCTGTGAACGCTACGTCGATGAAATCGGACGCGTCCGCAAACGAGTGCGGCTGCTGCCCCAGGAGCAATGGGCGGTTTTAATCCGCGATCATCATCCTGGCTTTATCGACTGGGCTACCTTTGAAATGAATCAAGCGCGTATGGCCAGCAACTATCATCCCGCTCCGGAGCAAGCGGCCGGCGCGGTGCGGGAAGGATCGGCACTGCTCCAAGGACTGGCGACCTGCGGCCGCTGTGGCCGGCACATGCGGGTTTACTATCAAGGCAAGAACTCCACCCCGGGCTATTACTGTGCCAACAGTCAAGCACTCAATGGCCGCGGGACGTGGTGCCTGCGGGTGGGGGGAGTTCGGGTCGATCAGGCCGTGGTGGAAACGTTTCTGGCGGCGATCTCTCCGGCGGGACTCGAGGCCGCTATCCTCGCTCAGAGCCTCGGGGAAGCGCAGGACCAGAGCGCGCTCAAACAGTATCGTCTGCAAGTCGAGCGGGCTCGGTATGAAGCCGAGCGAGCCGAACGCCGGTTCCACAGCGTGGAGCCCGAAAACCGCTTGGTCGCTCGCACGCTGGAAACCGAGTGGGAAAGCAAACTCCAGGACCAGCGAACCCTGGAAGCCGAATGGGCGCGTAAAGAGCAGGAGCAACGGCTGCAACTGACTGACCCGCAACGGGAACAGATCCGCGCTTTGGGGAGCGATTTGAAACGGGTTTGGGACGCGCCCACGACGACGGCTAGGGATCGAAAGGATCTCTTGCGCAGTTTGCTGGAGGAAGTAAAAATCAATGTGCTGACCGACGAAGGCAAGGCCCACTTGGTATTGTGCTGGAAGACCAGCGCCGTGTCCGAACTCGACGTGGTTTGGCAAGTTCCCAGACCGGCTCCGATCCGAACGGATGAAGAAACAATCGCTCTCATGCGCCGCTTGGCCGTGCATCATCCCGACACGGTTATGGCCGCGGTGCTCAACCGCCAGGGAAGGAAAACGGCCCGCGGTGAAAGCTTCACGGCTAGCCGCGTCGCTAGCCTCCGTCGGCATTGGAATATCCCGTGCTATCAAGCGCCGGCAACGCCTTCCGAAGGTGAGTTGCTCACGGTTCAAGCCGCGGCTGATCAACTCGGAGTGGCTGCCTCCACCCTGCTACGATGGCTCAATGACGGATTTGTTGGAGGCGAGCAAGTGACTCCGGGCGCCCCCTGGCGCATTCGGATGAACCAAGAACTCAAAAACTTGATCGTGCCTGAGGTGCCGCCAGATTATGTAGCCATGCCCCAAGCCATGCGCATTCTCGGCGTGTCGCGCCAGACAATCATGCAACGTGTAAAGCGCGGCGAACTCCCGGTGGTTCCTGTCAGCCGTGGCAAACACAAAGGCCTGCGGATTCGCGTCTTAGACAACCAACCGCAACTTTTCAACCCACCTGTAGCAGCCAGAGTGTAGTATGAATATGGATCCAAGGACATCCGGCAGTCCACATCCGGGGCAATCAATGAACCATAGCCGTGGTGTTTGGGGTTGAGCCCTTCGGAGATGAGGCACCACTGGGCGGTGACATTGGTAGTGGACTTGGTGAAGGAGAAGTTCTCGTCCAGTCCCCAGGACATCGAGCAGTGATCCACGATGACATTCTGCGCATTGCGGAACCAGAGGCTATCGCTGTCGTTGCCGCTGGCGTCGCCGTGGCGAAAGCGCATATGCCGAAGGATCACATCATGCGTGGCGACGGACGTGCCCTGGTCTGCCAGGCAGATGCCGTCCCCGGGGGCGGTCTGACCCGCGAGGGTGACAAAAGGGGAGTCGAGCCTAAGCCGCTCTTTGAGGTGGATCGTTCCGGAGACGGCGAAGATCACCATCCGCGGTTCCTTGGCCAGGATAGCCAATCGCAAGCTGCCCGGTATCGGCGGCTCCTTGTGACGATAGTCCTCGAGAGTGGTCACCCGAAAGACCTTGCCGCCTCGTCCGCCGGGGGTATAAGCGCCGAATCCTTCCGCGCCGGGGAAAGCGCGCGGGAGTTTTTCCCCGCCGCCGGCCGTCGCCGCGGGTGCTTCAGGAGGCTCGGCGGCGCTGACCGAGGCGGCGCAGATCAGGGCGAGGACTAGAACAGTCAATTTCATGAGTAATACCGGATGCGCCCGAGGCAAGTGGACCGATAAGTTAAATAAGATACACCAGTTACATGGTTACAGCAGGCAATAGCGCGCTGCATCATGTAACTCATGCTGCGGTTCGATTCTGTAACGGTGCTAAACGGGTTACCGTTCACAGCCTTGGGGCGCAGAGGTCGGAAGAATTAATTGAGGTAAATTGAAGATAGTGCTGATGTCACGTTTAGTCTCTCGCTAAAGTCTGGGTTGGTGGACCTAGAATGGACGATACGGCGACGGCGGATCGA
>CAIWJG010000724.1 GCA_903912925.1 uncultured Verrucomicrobia subdivision 3 bacterium
CTTCACGGGCCAAGGAAAGCTGAAATACTGAAATTTGTCACCCAATCATGAAAGCACCTGCCTCATTTGCCCCATGTAACCCCTTCTCGTTCCTTCCCATCCCGCTCCTCCTGTCCCTCGCCTTAATCGCGGTCGGCGCGGCTTACGGCGCCGAGGAGGCTGCCCAGAAACTCGTCGTCCCCGACGGCAAGGCCTACCCGGGCAAAAAGATCACCGCGAGGACTTACAACTCCGGTTTCGCCCTGGGACACGACAGCTATAACGCCATGGGCACTGGCAGCGACGGGAAGGTTTACTACGTGCTCAGCTCGGAGAACATTGATCAGGGCGCCAGAATGTTCAGCTTCGACCCCAAGAGCCGGCAGATCAAGGAACTGGGCGATCTCACCGAGGCCTGCGGCGAGCAGGGCAGCAAAGCCATCCCCCAGGGCAAGAGCCACGTCAACTTCGTGGAGGCCAATGGCAAGCTCTACTTCGCGACGCATGTCGGCGTGTACAGCATCGTCCAGGGCAAGGAAACCATGGGGATCCCGCCCGCGGGCTACCAGCCCTACCCGGGCGGCCACCTGCTCTCCTACGAGCTCAAGACCGGCAAATTCGAGGACTTCGGCATCTGCCCCGGCCGCGAGGGTGTGCTGGTTTTCAACATGGACCCCAAGCGAGGCCGGATGTTCGGGCTCACCTGGCCCAGCGGCATCTTCTACCGCTACGACCTGGCGACCAGGAACCAAAAGAGCTTTGGCAAGATGTGCGCCCTCGGCGAAGACGGGGTTGGCCCCGACTACCGCACCGTCTGCCGCTCCATCGCCGTGGACGAGGAGGATGGCTCCGCCTATTTCACCAGCTCTGAAGGCACCATCTTCCGCTATAACGCCGCTACCGACACCGTCGCACCTGTCGAGGGCGAAGACATGAAGAAGGATTACTTCGGCCTCTACGACCCGACCAACCCTGGCCACATGGGCTACAACTGGCGCCAGACCTTCTGGTGCCCGCGCGACAAGATGATCTACGGCGTCCACGGCAACTCCGGTTACCTGTTCCGGTTCGACCCGCGCGTGCCGCGCATCGAAGTGCTCGACCGCATCACCTCGGAGCCTTCCAAGCGCTGCGGTATGTTCGACCAGTTCAGCTATGGCTACCTCGGCTTCGCGCTCGGCCCGGACGGCAAGACCATTCACTACCTGACGGGCGGCCCCATCTACATTGACGGCAAGCGCTTGGCCGGCAAGTCCAAGACCGCAATGGGTGAAGCCAAGGGGCTCGAAGACCTGCACCTCGTCACCTACAACATTGAGACCGGCAAATACACCGACAATGGCGCCGTCTTCTACGAAAACGGCCAACGGCCCCTTTACGTCAACGCCATCGCCGTGGGCAAAGACGGCATGGTGTACACCCTTCCGCGCATCACAGAGAACGGCAAGACTCGCTCCGACCTGGTTGCCTTTCCTGGCCCATTGAAGAAGTAGAGGGGAAATGCAGAATGCAGAATGCAGAATGTAGAATGTAGAATGTAGAATGTAGAATGCAGAATGAAAACCGCAGGCTGAACGGGAGCCATTCCCCATTCTGCATTCTTCATTCTACCTTCTGCATTCACCGGGCGCATTCACCCCTTATTTGGGTTTTGCCTTGTGGCGCTTTTAGCGCCATGCTGAGGGCATGGCGTCAGGGCCACTCATAGCTGTGGCGGTGGTTTTGATCTTTGCGGGGGCGAGCTTTTTCTTCGCACTCGCGGAGACGGCCCTCTTTTCCCTGAGCAAATGGCAGGTGCGGCAGTTGGCGGAACGCGAGCCGCAGACGGGGGGCATCGTGGCGCGACTGCTGGCGGAGCCGCAGGATTTGCTGGCGACGATGGTGCTGGGGAACACGTTTGCCAGCGCGGCAATGCTGGCGGTGGCGCTCTGGATGGCCATCCATGACCGGTGGCCACTGGTCGAGACGGTGGTGGTCCTGCTGGTGCTTATCCTCATCGGTTGCGAGGTGTTGCCCAAGACGCTGGCGGTGCGGCGGCCGGAGCGATGGGCGTTGCGGCTGGCGCGGCCGCTGGCCTTCGTGCTGCGGTTCAGCCTGCCACTCTGCCGCGTCGCGCAGAAGATCAACGCGGCGATCCTCCGCACCGTCATACCCCGCAACGTGCAGAGGCACGTCACGCTGACCGATGCCGATTACCAGGAGTTGCTGGAGATGGCGTATCAGCAGGGCGCGCTGGCGCAGTCCGAGAAGGAAATCATCCTGCAAATCATCAGCCTCGACCGCCGCACCGCTAAAGAAGTGATGAAACCCCGCTCGCGGATGGCGGCCATCTCGGATGATCTGTCCGTCGAGGAGATGATTGCCGCCGCGCGCAATTACAAGCATCGCCGTCTGCCGATCTACGACGAGACGCCGGATACGATTGTGGGCATTCTCAACACGCGGGCGTTGCTGCTGGATCCGCAGATTGACCTGGCGGATGCGATCGAGTTTCCGTCATTTGTGCCGGAGACGATGAACCTGCTGCAACTGTTCAAGAGCTTGCAACGGCAGCGGCGGGGTTTGGCGATCGTGCTCGATGAGTTCGGGGGCACAGCGGGCATCGTCACGATGGAGGATATCCTCGAGGAGGTAATCGGCAAGATTCAAGGCCATGCCGAGGCGAGCGGATTTGTGATGGAGAAGCTGGGACCGGGCCGTTGGCGCGTGGCCGGGACGTTGCGGCTGGACGATTTCCGCCGCGAGTATCCGGCGTTGGGCGACGTGCCCGAGGTCGAGACCCTGGGTGGCTTGCTGGTCACGCTGCTCGATGTGGTGCCCGCCCGGGGTGAATCGGCGGTGTTCTCGGGACTGAAGCTCACCGCGCAGGCGGCAGACGAACGCCGCGTGCGCGAGTTGCTCGTGGAAGTGATAAAGTAGCATGACTCCAACCCCGCTAATTTGGTCGGTGTTCGTGATATGCCTGGCGCTGTCATTCCTGTTGTCCGGCATGGAAGCGGGGGTCTTTGCGCTGAGCCGATTGCGCATTCGGCAGCAGATGCGCGCCGGCCAGGGATCGGCCAAGGTCTTGCACGACTACCTCGAGCACCCGGAGAACTTCCTGTGGACCATCCTGGTTGGCAACACGGTAGCCAACTTCCTTATCCTTGGCTGGCTCCTGGCGCAACTCCACCAGGCCTTGGGTGTTCACCGGGTATGGTTTGTGGTGGTGTTTTCGGTCGCGGTGTTCCTGTTCTACGCGTTCTTCGATTTGCTGCCGAAGATGCTGTTCCGAATGTATCCGAACCGCCTGTGCGTCTTGCTGGCGCGACCATTCGGTCTCATTCACTGGGCGTTGCGTCCGCTGGTGGCACTGGTGGAAGCATTCTCCGGCGCGCTGTTGCGGTGGCGGGGCGGCAAAGCCTTTACCGGGCACCTGTTCGGCAACCGGGAAGAGCTGCGGCTGATGATGCAGGAGTCGGCGCAAGCGTTCAGCTCAGAGGAGCGGACCATGATTAACCGCGTGTTTGACTTGCAGACCTTGACCGTGCGCCAGGTGATGAAGCCGATCGAGCAAGCCGTGGCAATAACCGCACAGACGCCGGTCAGCGCCGCGTTGGCGCTGTGCCGCGACCACAAACACACGCGCCTGCCGGTATGGGAAAGCCGCGACGGCAGACAGCGGGTCGTCGGGATGCTGGCGTTGGGTACGCTGCTCTACCAGCCGATTTTGGACGCGGCCAGGCCAGTAGGGGATTACGTGAAGCCCGCCATGTTTCTGGATGAAGACGTGCGGCTGGAAGTGGCTTTGCGGCGGTTCCAACGGAGCGGCGAGCGGCTGGCGATCGTGCTGGGCCGTGAACGGCGCGAGATCGGCATCCTCAGCCTGCAAGACGTGCTTAACGCCATCTTCGGCGAGGTGAGCTTGTAACATGGATTGGGACGCCCTCATATCCGTTAGCCTGCTCGTGCTGGGCGTGGTGGTCCTCGTCCTGCTCAACGGCTTTTTTGTCGCCGCCGAATTCTCGCTCGTGAAGGTGCGCGACACGCAATTAAGCCCGCTGGTGGATCTGGGCCATCGGCGCGCGGGGGTTGCCGCCTACATCTTGCAGCGACTCGACTCGTTTCTAAGCGCGGCACAACTGGGCATAACGCTGACGAGTCTTGGCTTGGGATGGATTGGCAAACCGGTCTTCGTTGTCGTCTTGCGGCCGGTGCTCGATCTGCTGGCGGTCGATTCGCCGGAGGTGCGGGATTTCCTGGCCTTTATCATCGGCTTCTCGGTGATCACATTCCTGCACATCAGCGCGGGCGAACAGGCGCCCAAATGGCTGGCCATTCAAAAGCCGCTCGTGACGGCGCTCTGGATTTCCTATCCCTTGCTCTGGTTCTACCGCGCGTCGTATCCGTTTGTCATGATCCTCAACTGGGCATCGCAGTGGATGCTGCACCAAGTGGGGTTGGGCTCGAGCAGTGAAGCCGAGCGGGGCCAGTCGGAAGAGGAACTGCGCCTGGTTTTTGCCGCGGCGCAAAAACGTGCCGGCGGCACCGCGCTGGGCCGGGATATTGTGTTGAATGCGCTCGACTTGCGGCGGCGCGTCGTGCGTGAGGTGATGCGACCGCGGCAGGAGATCACGGCGCTAGACACCGAAGCCAGCATGGCCGAGTGCCTGGACGTGGCGGAGAAGACGCGCTATTCCCGCTTCCCCTTGTGCGAGGGGGGGAACCTCGACCAGACCCTGGGGGTGGTGCATATCAAGGATTTATATGCCCTGCGGCTTAAGGCCCGGAGCGGGGCGGACCTGCTGCCCGCGGCGCGGAAGCTGGTTTATGTTCCCGAGACCGCGCGGCTCGAGAAGCTGTTGCAGTTCTTCTTGGAGCGACGCCTGCACTTGGCGATTGTGGTGGATGAATACGGCGGCGCCCTGGGCATGGTGTCGCTGGAGAACATCCTGGAAGAACTGGTCGGCCAAATTCAGGATGAGTTTGACCAGGAAAAGCCATTGTTGGCGCGTATGGGCGAGGACACCTGGGAGGCGGTGGGGACGTTGCCGCTGCATGAGCTGGAGGAACTCGTGGGCCAACCGCTCGGCGAGGAGGGCATCACTACCTTGAGTGGCTGGGTGACGCAGCGGTTGGGCGGCTTTCCCAAGGTGGGCGATGGGTTGACCATTGGCGCTTGCGAGCTGCGCGTCGAGGCAATGGACGGGATGCGCGTGGCGCGGTTGAAACTGACGAAACGGGCGCCTGACGCTCTGAGGTAAGTGAAACGTGAAACGTGAAACGTGCCAAGGCAAAGCCGGTCCTCTCTGCTGAGCAGGGGCGAGGCCGATGCGCACCTTGGATTGTTCGGGGCGCGGACAGTCTTGTCCGCTTCGGGGTTGACTGAGCCCATTAGTCCAATTAGTCCCATCACTCCTATTCCCGGTGGTGGTGGTTTCGGAAAAATCTAAGCTGCGCACTCGAGGTCGGCGAAAGCGCTCGCCGGGTGGTCTGGCTTCTGCTAGCCTCCCTAACCGTGAGCTGGCGTCTGCGGCCTATTCATTCTGTGAACTCGGTAGTGCTCCACACGGCCTTGTGGCTGCTGGTGTGGGTCGTGGCGTCGTCCGCCGCCGCCCGGGCGCCGGAAGGAGCTTACATCGTCAAGCGCGGCGATACCATCTCTAGCATTGCGCGGCGTTGTGACCTCCCGCCCGCGGAACTCGCCGAGCGTAACGGGCTCAGCCGGAACTCCCACGTTTACGCCGGACAGCGGTTGATCATTCCGGGCAGGGTCACCGCCCCGGCGCCGGCTTCATCCGTCCGCGCCGCGGCTCGCGTTTCGTTGCCTTACTCCGTCAAACGCGCCATCGCCCTGGCGCCGGTGCGGCCGGGCCGCTGGCAGTATATCGTGGTCCACCACAGCGGCGTGGACTCAGGGACGGTGAAGGGTATGGACCATTACCATCGCGAGGTGCGGCACATGGAAAACGGCCTGGCCTATGATTTCGTCATCGGCAACGGCAGTGGCATGGCGGATGGCGAAATCGCCGTCAGCCGGCGCTGGACGCTGCAGCTCGACGGCGGCCACCTTGCCAGCGAGGCCCAGAACAAGATCGCTTTGGGCATTTGCCTGGTGGGTAACTTCGATGAGCATTCCCCCACCCGCAAGGAAATGGAAAGCCTTCGGGCCCTGGTCGTGGCGCTCATGGCGCGGTGCAACCTCACCCCCAGTGCCGTGAGAACGCACCAGCAGATCAACATCGTTCACACGCGCTGCCCGGGGACTAAATTTCCCGCCAAGGCCTTCCTCGATTCGCTGCCCCGCCCGCGCCGCTGAGCCCTGGCGTAGCGCGCGATCGCCGTTCACCAGCGCGCGCCGCGGAGGGCAAAGACGGCCACGGTAACGCTGCTCAGCGAGATTAGCCCCAGCGCCGGCCAAAGGTGATGAACCGCGGCGCCGGTCGCGAACAGGAGATTGATCAAGAGCCAAACCACCAGCGGGGCATAGTCCGGCGGCGGTTGTGGGCCCGGTTTCTTATTGATGAGCGAAGGGGTGACGAACGCGAGAATGAGCAACGTCGTGACCACCCAGCCGAAGAAGTTGACCCCTGGTGCGCTATACCAGTCTAGCTTAAGCTTGGTCGGGCTCCAGAGCCAGTAGTGCTTCACCCGCACCGCGAACGGTTCCAGGCCGAGGTCCAGCAGCAAGACGAGCGCCGCGGTGAGCCCCATCAGCCGGAAGCCGTAAGTACTGGTCTTGCGCCAGGGACGCAGCGCCAGCCGCGCGACGCCGCGCGAGGCGAGGATGATTGTAATCCAGATCAGGGGGACGGCCCAGGGCAGGGGATAGAATAGCTGCTGGCCGATGTGCTCAGTATAGACGAAAGGTCCGAAGGGAATGGCGGTCAACGCGCCGAGGCTCTGCACGGCGCCACTGATCAAGGCAATGATGATTGCGGCCAGCATCACATTCTGCCCGGGCAACTGGCGCACGAGCGAGACGAGCACAGTCGCGGTCGCCAGCACCAGCAGGAGTCCGTCCGGCCAGCGCGCGCTGCCGAGCCGTGGCTGCGGCAGCCACAGCCACGTCCAGACCAGGACAAATTGCAACAGGAACAGCCCGAACAGAACCCGTGACTTCACCCGCCCAGTCCTTGGTAGAGGAAGACGACGTAGATGGCGGTCAGCACCCAGCCCATGAACCGGGGCAGGCGGCCGAACAGGGCCACGAAGAGGAAATGCGCCACGGCCGCTCCGAGGAGGATGCACATGCCGGTTTGAAAGAAGGGGGGCAGTTGGATCGGCCGGTAGAGGGCGTAAATCCCAATGCAAAGAGGGATGCTGACATGCCCGTCGCCGACCTGGGAGGTATAGACGACTTCCGGGTTCCCGCGCCAGCCGTAATAGAGGGCGAGCAGGCCGTTGGGCAGCACCATGAGCCAGCCGCTGAGCCAGCCCATGTGCTCGGCGCTGATGAAGCCGCCGTGGATGTTTGATAGCCAGTCCACGAGCCAGTCGGTGCTGAGGTAAATGGCATAAGCGCCAATGGCCAGCACGGCCAGATCCAGGGGCAGCATCCAGGTGAAGGACTTGTTCTGGCGGACGTTGCTTTTGAGCACGTCGAAGACGTGGAAGCATTGCCAGAAGAGGAACAGGCCGACCAGGACGATGCCGTCGCCGGAATCGAGCCTGCCTTTGCGGGCCAGGGCCCAGACCGCGCCCGTGAAGAACACGACGGCGGTGAGGGTGAGCAGGAGCGAGAGCCGGTTGATCTGGTGTTCCTTGGTGTCGGGCTGCTTGCCGGGCTTGTGCTTCTTCGACTTGGGGTTAGGCAGTTTCCCCCCCCCGTCCCTCGCCCCACCGGCCCCGCCCCTCTTAGGCAGCACATTCATGCCCCAGAGGATCGTCGGCAGGCCGATGAGCAGGGTCATGTTGGTGATGTTATTGACGAGCGAATTGGTCACCACCTCCGCCCCCGGCCCGCCTTTGGCGCCGAGCACAAAGGCGAAGATGAGGTTCCCCATGCCCGAGCAGTAGGGCATGACGAGGGTGCCGAGGACTGTGCCCTCGACCCCGCTCTGGGTCATCGCTTCCAGCCGCCAGATCATAAGGAACGAGGCGGCAATGAAGAGCCCGAGGAAGCACCACGGCGCCCAGGCGCCGGTGCTCTCCATCCATTTCAGGAACGAACTCAAGGGGCACAGTCTGGCAAGGAGTCGGGGCCGCGCCAAGGCGGTTCTGAAGATCCCCCACCACATACAGGGCCAATTCATGAAGGACAAAAGGCAGGGGCGGTCTAAAGTCGGTTAGGATTTGCCTAAAACCGAAGCACCGAAGCACCGAAATAGGCCAGCCGCCCGCACGCCCTTCGGATTTCTGATTTCGGATTTCCTTCGGATTTCGGGTTTCGGGCTTCGGATTTGAGAGCTGCTCGCTGGGAAAGGGAGAACCTTAGATCAGCCCTGATCCCCGCCCCTTTCATGAATTGGCCCTGCCGCCCCTCTTAAGTCCGGAAATAGTGCTTGCACTATTAGAAGAATACCCTACAATCGCCTCCAGCTTAAGGTCCGCCTCAATTAGTGCCGTTGGGCGGTCACCCCCCTTGGGCGAATCAGAGTTTACGGCGACTGAGAGCCATGCGGAAGTGCGGGGTCGCGGGGAAGGCGGGACTTTCGGAGTCCGTGGCCTTCCAGTGAAGGAGTGTGCATCCGAGCAGGGCAGAACTTCCCTCAAACCATGAAAACCACCTCAGCCTTCTCACTCGCATTGGTCATCTCGACCCTCTTCTCCGTTACCGCCGCCGCGCAGCCCTCCCTGGGTACAACCGCGCTTCTGGAAAGCCCGGGTGCGGGCAGTGACAGCGTCGTTCTGGCTGAGGCTACCTCAACCAACACTTGGACGGCTACGGCCAACGATGCCTGGTTGCATCTGAGCGTGGCGAACCAAAGCGGCACGAGCAGCACGAATGTGGTGTTCAGCTACGATGCCAACCCGGGCGCCACCCGCACCGGCACGCTCACCATCGCTGGCCAGACCCTCACCGTCACCCAGGCCGGTGCAACCTACGTGTCGGCGCCGGGGCTCGTGACCACGCTCGTTGCCTCGGGATTGAATGGGCCCGGTGCCGTGGCGGTGGATGGCGTGGGTAATGTTTTTGTTGCAGATAACCATAACAACGCGATCAAGAAGTGGACGGCGGCGAACAACACCCTCATTACGCTGGTCCCTTCGGGATTGAACCTGCCCCGCGGAGTGGCGGTGGATAGCGCGGGCAATGTTTACATCGCCGACGCGAACAACAAAGCGATCAAGAAGTGGGTGGTGGCCAGTAACACCGTCACCACGCTGGTCTCGGGATTGGCGGAGCCCCTTGGCGTGGCAGTGGATGGTGCGGGCAATGTTTACATCGCCGACTACGGCGACAATGCCATCAAGAAGTGGGTGGTGGCCGGCAACACCGTCACCACGCTGGTCTCGGGATTGAACGAGCCCTGGGGAGTGGCGGTGGATGGCGCGGGCAACGTCTATATCGCCGACTTCAACAACAAAGCGATCAAGAAGTGGACAGCGGCTAACAACACCGTGACCACGCTGGTCGCTTCGGGGGTGAACTGGCCCACGGGTGTGGCGGTGGATGGCGCGGGCAACGTCTATATCGCCGACTACTACAACAACGCGATCAAGAAGTGGGTGGCGGCCAATAACACCCTCACCACGCTCCTCGCCTCGGGACTGTACGCTCCCTTTGGCGTGGCGGTAGATGGCGTGGGCAACGTTTATATCGCTGACACCGGCAACAACGTGGTCAAGGAATTGCCCCATGCCTTCGTGGACCGGACGACCAAATCGGAAGGTGCGGCTGCCGGCAGCGACGTGTTGCCGGTGGTGCTGCCCGCCACGGCCAATCTGCTCGCCCCGTTCGCGCCCACCAGCGACCAGCCGTGGTTGACCATTACTGGCATTACCAACGGCGTCGTGAGCTTCGCCTTTGGCGCCAACACGAGTGGCACCAACCGCAACGCCCACATCACCCTCCTGGGCCAAGCCATTGCCATCGCGCAAGCGCCGCCCGTCCCCATCACATCGCAGCCTGCGAGCCAGACGGTCTGTGCCGGGTCCCTGGCCAGCTTCGCGGTGACAGCCGTGGGCACTAACCTGCTCTATCAGTGGCAGGTGAGCCAGGACGGCGGCGCTACCTTCATCAACATCAGCGCGACTGCAACCAATGTGAGCTACGCCAACTTGCAAGCTGCGTTGGCCGACAACGGCAATCAATACCAGGTCATCGCAACTGGTTCGCTCGGCTCTGCCACATCGGCCCCACCGGCGGTGCTGACAGTCAACGCGCCAGCCAGCGCCGGTACGGGCGGCAACCAGACGATCTGTGCGGGCAACAGCACGCTGGGTCTGGGCGGTTCAGTGGGCGGCGGTGCCACGGGCGGTGCCTGGTCGTCTTCCGGCACGGGCAGCTTCGCGCCGAGTGCCACCACGCTGAACGCGGCCTACGCTCCCTCAGCCGCGGATATTACGGCTGGCGGCGTCATTCTGACGTTGTCCTCGACCGGCCAGCTTTCCCCTTGCGGGCCGGCGACTGCGCAAGTGGTGATTACGATCAATCCGAACCCTCCGGTGCCGACGACGACTGGAACGGTGATCTGCAGCGCGGGTGTGGCAACTCTGAGCGCGAGCGGCACTGGCGGGGCGTTGAACTGGTATTCGGATCCGACCCTGACCAATCTCGTGGCGACGGGTACGACTTACGCGCCGACTGTTAGCGTCAGCGCCAGCTACTACGTTACCGAAACCAGTGTGCTGGGATGTGTGAGCGCAGCGGCGCCTGTCGTTGCCACGGTCTCCACCGGCCTGTCCACTGCCAACGCCGGGCCGAACCAGGCCGTGTCGTCGAGCGCCAGCACGGTCCAATTGGCGGGCAGCGTGAGCAACGCTACGGGCGGGATTTGGAGTGGGGGTTCGGGCACGTTCAGCCCGAATGCCACCACGTTGAACGCGGTCTATACGCCTACGGCTGCCGAGCGAGCGGCGGGCTCCTGGGGGCTGACCCTGACCGCCGACCCGTCGCCGTGCGGCGGCCCGCCCGCGGCGAGCACCATGACCATCAACTTCCAGCAGTTGCTGACTCTGCCATTTAATACCAACACCTCCACCCTCCAACTCACCCTCATGATAGATCCCTCCTACGCGGGCACAGACCTCGGCTCGCAGACCCGAAGCGGCAGCAGCAAAACCGCAGGGTATATGGCCTTTGAGCTCGACAATCCCGACAGCCCGACCCGGATTACGGTCCAGGATCTAAAGGTAATTCCCTTGACTGGCTATGCTCTTTCGTATCAATGGAGTTTTTTGGGTTATCCTCTTCCTGAAGGGGTCTTGATTAATGGCGTGAGTTCGCCCTTCACGATATATGACAGCAGTCCGGGCAATGGGACACCCACCCCCCTTACCCCGGACGGTGGGGCCGGTGGCGGCTCGTTCGTGGTGAGTGTGCCCTTTGCGCGATCTGGCATGGCCTACTACGGAGGAACGGCCAGCGGTAGCGCGGATCTGGCCATGTCCTTCGGTTATACCAATGTGAGCGGCAATATCCATGTCACCAACGACGTGGCGACGGCGCATATCGACTTCACGATCACTACGAATATCAGCGTGACTGGCTATGCCAGCGCTTTAGTCAACCCCGTTCACGTGGTCCACGCCGATATGGTCGGGCCGACGATCCGGCCCCGCTACCTGGTGTGGTCCGGCGGCACCTTCAACTGGAACACCAACGACTACAACTGGAATTTGGGCACGGCCAGGTGGGATAGCCGCCGGCCGGACTCGGCCACCTTCGGTGCGACCGGAGCAGGCACGATCAACCTCACCTACCCAGTTACCGCCGGTTCGCTGTGGTTCCAGAACCCGGGCTATGTGATCGCGGGCAGTTCCGTTAGCTCGCTGACGTTGGCGAACGCGGCTGCCATCACGAACGACGCGGATGCCCTCCTTGCCGCCTCGATTGTTACGGGCAGCCTCAATAAGTGGGGCGCCGGCACGCTGACGCTCTCCGGCGTGAACACCTACAGCGGCGGGACCTTCGTCAACGCCGGCGTGCTTCGCATCAACGCCGACGCCGCGCTGGGCGCTGTGCCGGGCAGCCCGGCCGTCAACGTCACCCTTAACGGCGGCCAACTCTTTAACAGTTCCTCGCCGTCCCTGGCCGGTAACCGCACTGTTTTGCTGGGGGCCGGTGGTGGGTTCATCGAGGCGGGTGGCGGCACCACCTTCACGGTCAATGGCCAGATTACCGGAGTCGGTGCCCTGGGCGTGATTTGGGATGGCGGCACCGTGATCCTGAGTGGCACTGGCAGTTATGCGGGCGCCACCACCATTGGCACGACCGGGATCGCCTACAACAGCAGCGGCGGCGCGAATCCTATTCTGCGATTAAGCAGCTCCGGTGCCTTGCCGGGGACCGATTTAATCTTCGGCAGCAGTGCAAACGCGAACACGGCGACGCTGGACCTGCACGGCACCACCAATACGGTCGCCGGGCTGCTCGGCGACGCCAATGCGGTTGTGGACAACCTGTCGGGCGGCGCGGGCACTTTGATAGTGGGGAACAACAACGCCAGCAGCACCTTCAGCGGCGTCCTCCGGAATACCGCTGGCACGTTGGCTATGACCAAGATCGGCAGTGGCACGCTCACGCTTGCCAATGCCAACACCTACACTGGCGATACCTATGTGAACGGGGGAACCCTGAGCTTGGCCAGCGGCGGCGCGCTCCTTTCGCAGGTAAGGATTGGGCCGGGAGCGACTTTTGATGTTTCGGCACAAGCCAGCCCATACGCCAGCCCGCCGGTGGGAGGCTTGGGAAACAGCACCGGCACCGCCACTCTCAAAGGACCCGCCGGTGGCGTGGTGGAGGCCTTCCGGCCCATTTACTTGTACCTTGATAGGACCAACGCAGCGCTCACCGTTACACAGAGCGACCTGTCCCTGAACGGCAACACCTTTATTATCGACAGCGACGCGCCTTTGCCCGTGGGCATTTTCCCGCTGATCGAGGCCACCGGCGGCAGCCTGGCTACTAACGGGACGTTCGTGGTGACCGGCCCGGCCATTGCCACCGGGTATGGCGGCGCTATCGAAGTCAGCGGCAATCGGTTGACGCTCCAGGTTGTGCAACTGTCACCCCCCTCCACCACAACTTTGGAGGCGGTTCCCACACCGCAGACTTACGGCTCGGTGGGGCCGTTCAGAGCCACCGTTTCCCCCAGCGACGCGACGGGGATCGTGACGTTCAAGGACCACGGCAATGTCCTGGGGGTCGTCACCCTGGATGGAGCCACCGGATTGGCTGTCCTTACCCCCGCGCCCACCGCGCTTACGGTGATGGGTAATTCTCATGCTATAGCCGCGGTGTATAGTGGTCGCGAGGGCATTCCTGGCGTTCAGACCGGCTATGCGGGTAGTGTTTCCACTGCTGCCCCGCTGACCATCGCGCCCAAGCCGGTGACGCTGAGTGGCACCAAGGTGTTCAATAACGCAACGGACGTATCGGGCACGAACCTTTCGGTGGTAGGCAATCTGGACGGCGGGGCGGTGACCGTGTCGGGCAACGCCACGCTCAGCAGCCAGAATGCCGGCTCCACCACTATCCAGGCGGCTGGCAGCCAAACCCCGGCTTTTGTCGGCACGCGGGGTAGTGGCAGCCTGAATAGCGGGACGGGAATGACGATAACCCTGAGTGCCACACCCGCCATCGGGAACACCCTGATTGCGACGATTGGCTACCGCAACGCCCTGGAAGAGTCCAACGCGGTAGCAAGCATTACGCAGACTGGGATGACCTGGATGCGCGCGGCCGAATGGTACAAAGCCGGCGGCCAGATTGCCGAGGAAATCTGGTATGGCAACATTACCAGCCACGGTACCCCGGACACGAACGTGACGATCAGTTTCGGTCTTAACACGGTTAGGGCGGGCGCTCAAATTGCCGAATTCAGTGGTATCCTCTATGGCAGCCCGGTGGACCAGATGGGGGGCAACGCCGGCACCTCCGGCCAAGGTGGTTCTTTTGATTCCGGCCCGACGCTCACGACTACCGCGTCGCCGGAGCTTTGGGTGGCCGGCGGCAGCATGAAGGGTTACGGGTCGGGCACTATCAAGACGATGACCTGTGCCACCGCCGGTCTAAACTATCCGATGCCCAGTACGCCTGGCTTGTTTGTCTCGTTCGGGACGACTGACGTGGGCAGTACGTTTAATCCGTGCAACTACTCCGACAGACTCAGGACCGTAGGATACTATTATCCCGCGCCGTCAATCGGCGCCGCGCAACTCAGCACGACGCTTTACTTCCCTAATCAAGGTTACGCTGTGGACTGGGCGGCGTGCGTGGCCACTTTCAAGCAGCGGGTCTGGAACAACACGCTGGCCCTGAGTGGTTCGGCTGCGTCGAACTACACCTTGACGTCGCAGGCCGGCGGTCTCGTGACCGTCACCGGGAAACCGCTAACGGTGACGGCGAGGCCGGATACCAAGATATATGACGGCACGACTATCAGCAGCACGACACCAGGCTACGATCCCGGGGCGCTGTACGGCGGAGACAGCGTGACGCTGGCCAACCAACTCTACGCAAGTAAGGACGTGGGCTCGGGCATTACGGTGGTTCCGAACCTCGTAATCAATGACGGGAATGGGGGCGCCAACTACTCGCAAACGGTAATCAATGCCACCGGCACCATTAATCCGAAGGCGCTGACGGTCAGCGGCTCCACCGCGACGGACAAGACGTATGACGGCACGACGGCGGATCCCTTGGGCGGCGCGCCGGCTTTCCCGGCCGCCGAAGCGCCCGGCAGTGGAACAACGGCGGATGGCAAGCCATACACCGGGGATTCCATAGCAATTGGGGGGACAGCGGTTGGCAGCTTCGCCGATCCGAACGTGGCATTTGGCAGGGCAGTGACTGTCTCAGGGGTGACCATCGGCGGGCCGCAGGCGAGCGATTACACAGTGACCCAGCAGACGGGCCTGACCGCCAACCTCACGCCGCGGGTGGTGGCGTTGGGTGGCAGCCGGACGTATAACGGTTGGACGGGCATACGGGTGGCCAACCTGACGATTAACAACAATGTTGACGGACCCAATCTCACCCTTTCGGGCAACGCCGTGCTGGCTGGCAGGAATGTCGGGCCACAGAACATCACGTCCGACACTTTGCCGACCTACATCAAGCCGTCGCGCATGCAGTTCGCCACCGGCAACACCGGCACCAACGCCGCGGGCAGCTTCACGGTGAGCCTGGGGACGGCTCCCGGGAACGGGAGGACCCTGGTAGCGGTGATCGCGACGCGCAGCACTGCCACCAATTCCGTAAGCTCGATTAGCCAAACGGGAGCCACCTGGACCCGGGCCACGGCCTCGACTGGCACCGCTGGCACGACCACCGAAATCTGGTATGCGCCCAGCGTGTCCGGTGCCGCAGCAACCTTGACCATCAATCAGAGCAGCGCCCGCTCTGCGGCGGTCGTGATCGAGTATGCCGGCGTGTTGACTGCCAGCCCGGGGGATCAGACAGCCCGTAACAACGGCAGCAGCACCACACCGACGACAGGCACGACGGCCGTGACGACGCAGTCGAGCGAACTGTTTGTGGGCGGCATCGGCCTGGTCAGCAGCGGCTATACGTTGACGGTTTCGGGCAGTCCGTTGTTTACCTCGGTGGCGAGCGGCCAGTCAACCAATGGCACCTCGACTCTCAATGCGAAGGTCTATGCGCTGGAATACATTGCCGGGGCCACCGCAACTGCGAGTTCAGGCGGCACGATCGGCACCTCCTCGCAATGGTCGGGCGCAATAGCGACCTTCAAGTCGGCTTTTTTCCCGGGGACACTGGCCCTGGCCGGCTCGGCGGCGAACAACTATACACTAA
Source organism: uncultured Verrucomicrobia subdivision 3 bacterium (assembly GCA_903912925.1). Classification (GTDB taxonomy): domain Bacteria; phylum Verrucomicrobiota; class Verrucomicrobiia; order Limisphaerales; family UBA8199; genus PALSA-1440. Next base: position 15,884 of record CAIWJG010000724.1, read on the forward strand.
TCGGCGCGAGCGGTTCGGCGACGGTGGTTCAGACTAACCTGGCCGTGACCGCCGTCTCCAACCTCAAGCCCTACGACGGCACCATCACCGCAGCGGCTGTGCCGACCATCACGGCGGGTAGCATCCAGACCGGCGACACCGAACCCGTCTGGACGGAGACCTACGACTCGCCTGCCATTGGCAGCGGCAAGACGCTGACGCCCGCCGGTGTGGTGCTCGACGGCAATGGCGGGGCGAATTACAACTACACCTATGCGCCAGTGACCACCGGCGGGATAATCGAAGGCCTGGTTGGCCAAGCCACCGAGGGAGGATTCACCCTGAGTTGGCCACCAAACCAGGGTTGGATTCTGCGACAATCAGACAGTGTGACCGGCCCGTGGACCGATGTGATCACGACGACCAATTGGTATCAGGTCGTCCCGACCCAACCGAGCCAGTACTACCGGCTGAGGCCAGGCCCATAGCCTGGGTATTCCTCACCTCGCACGATCCGCCCACGGGACGCAGCCGCCGACGTCAGGCCAGGCCTGCACCGTCCCCTCGCCGTCCATGCCGCGGACAAGGGAGGTATCCAAGAGCCACCTAGTTAATGTCGCAAGCTGCCTGACTCCAGAGAGTTATGCGACCCACGTCAGGCTGCCCCCAGGGTAACACCAGACCAACACCAGAGCGGTACCAGAGCCACGCCTTCTGGAAGGCAGGACGATTGTAACACGCGCCAGGCTGGCCCATTCACGCAAAAGTAGCCGTTGACGTCAGTCGGCGCTATCCTGCCTGCGGAAAGAATGCGCCGACTGACGTCGGCGGCTACACCCTGCTACGCCGCGCCCAACCGCTTGACCACATCTTCCGGGGACAGGCCGTAGAGCTTGACGATCTTGTGGCGCGAGGTGTGGCCGCGCACCAGCTCGACGCGGTTGCGGGGGCAGTCCAGTTCCCGGGCGAGGAGCTTGACGAGGGCCTCGTTGGCGGCGGCATCCACGGGCGGCGCGGTGACTTTGATGCGGAGTTCGTTACCGAGCGCCTCGCCAATTTCGTTGGCGGAGGCGCGGGGCTGGAGCTTCACCGACAGGAGGATTCCGTCGGCCTGGACGCGAAGAAAGCCGGGCATGGTCATCGGTTGAAAATGAATTCTGGCCGAGCATGGCCCGGAAAGCTAGAGTATTAGCTCAGGAAAATGATGGATACTTCTAGCACTCTGTTTGCTTCGTTGATTTGGGGCTCCATTGGGATGGGCTTCGCGATCTACGGCAAGAAGCAGAGAACGACGGTGCCTTTGGTCGGTGGCATCCTGCTGATGGGGATATCCTACGTTATCGGTTCTGCGCTCGTGATGTCCCTGGTGGGCGTAGTCCTGGTGGCTGGCATTGTGTGGGTCGGAAGATACGTTGACTGAAAAGCACTTTTGGGGAAAAGCTGAAATTGGGAAAGCAGAAAGCAGAAATATGAAACTGACAGGCTGATAACAACTTATGAAACGCATTGAATTCGTGTGGTCCTTGGCGCTGTGCGCGGGCTTGGTTTGGGCGGCTGGTTGCGCCTCAGAGTCGGCCAAACCGGCGGCTCAGCCAGCAGCCCAAGCTGAGAAGCCGAAAGCTCCCGCAACCGCCGCGGCTGAGGAGACGAAGTTTACGCTCCCGCCGGGGGCGGCCAAGGCTCCTGCGCCCTTTGAAGGCGACGGCTGGCAGGCGATGTTCGACGGCCACAGCCTGGCCGGCTGGCACGAAACCGCCTTCGCCGGCCACGGGGACGTGCATTGCCAGGATGGCGTAATCGTCCTGGGCATGGGCAACCCCTTTACCGGGGTCAACTGGACCAACGACTTCCCCAAGATGAACTACGAGGTGGCGTTCGACGCGATGCGCGTCATGGGCTCGGACTTCTTCTGCGGGCTGACGGTGCCGGTCGGCGACTCGTTTTGCAGTTTGATCGCAGGTGGTTGGGGCGGGTCACTGGTAGGCATTTCCAGCCTGGATGGCATGGACGCATCTGAGAACGAGACGACTAAGTTCGTGACCATTGAATCTGGCCGCTGGTATCGTATCCGCCTGCGGGTGACGGAGAAGAAGCTCCAGGCCTGGATTGATCAGGAGAGACTGGTGGATGTGGATACCAGCGAGAAGAAGGTCGCTCTGCGGCCGGGGGATATCGAAATGTCCAAGCCGTTCGGGGTGGCGGCGTGGCAGACGGGCTCGGCTTTTCGAGAGATCAAGTTCCGCAAGGTGAGCGGGCCGGCGGGAAAAGGGGAGTAACGTGTTTCGGTGTTTCGGTGGGACGGTGGGGGGGTGTTTTGTAGGCCGGGTGCCCTCACCCGGCGCTCCGGTCGTTCACCATTGCTCGGCGATGATGCGGTCGATTCGAACGCTGAACCCCGGCAGCAGGACGGAGGCGGCGAGTTGCCTCCCTGCGTAAGCCCCGGCCAACTGATAGAAGTCCCCCAGTAAGCTCCATACTTCGATTCGCTTGCGGCCCGGGTCCACGATCCAATATTCCTTCACGCCATGCGCCTCGTACTGCTCCTTCTTGTCCTTGTAATCACGGCGCAGTCGGTCGGCTGAGACCACTTCCATGACCAGGTCGGGAGGGCCGTGAATGTGCGATTTGATGATGTTCTGGCGCGCCCGGGCAATGAACAGCACGTCCGGTTGCAACACCAGATCAGGCGCCAGCACGACATCGGACGGCGCGCCAAGGACGAAACCCAGTTTGCGCCGGTCCACCCACCGATGGAGAGCGTCCTGCAAACGGTAGGCAACGACCTGATGAAACGGGGTAGGCGAGGGAGACATAATCAGATGGCCATGCCAGAGTTCGCAGGGCTGGTTGGTTTCTTCCAACTCGGCACAGAGCCGCTCGTAAGTCCATCGGTGCGGCTTACGGGTTGTTTTCTCAGCCAAAACAGCGGTGGTGCTCATGTGAATCGGTGTTTCGGTGGGACGGTGGGGCGGTGTTTCGGTGGGACGGTGGGGCGGTGTTTCGGTGGGACGGTGTTTTGTAGGCCGGGTGCCCTCACCCGGCGTCCCCAAACACCGAAACACCGAAACGTCCACCGCTAGACCGTGTACGTGCTCGAGGCAGTCGTTCCGCCCTTGCCAGTCCAATTAGTATGGAAGAACTGGCCGCGGGGCTGGTCAACGCGCTCGTAGGAGTGCGCGCCGAAGTAGTCACGCTGGGCCTGCAGGAGGTTGGCCGGCAACCGCTCGCTGCGATAGGAGTCGTAGAACGCTAAAGCGGTGCTGAAAGCCGGCACCGGGATGCCCTTGCGGGCCGCGAGGGCAACGACTTTGCGCCAGGAGCGTTGCGAGTCCTTGATTGCCTTGCGGAAGAAGGGGGCGAGGAGCAAGTTGCTGAGCTGCGGTTCCTTATCGAACGCCTCCTTGATCTTGCCCAGGAACACGCTGCGGATGATGCAGCCGCCGCGCCACATGAGGGCGATGCCGCCGTAATTGAGGTTCCACTTGTGCTCTTTAGCCGCGGCGCGCATGAGCATGTAGCCTTGCGTATAAGACACGATCTTTGACGCGTAGAGCGCGCGCCGGATGTCTTCGATAAGAGCTTTCTGGTCGCCCTTGATCGTGGGCTTGGGGCCTTTGAGTTTCTTGGCGGCTGCCACCCGGTCATCCTTGAGGGCAGAGATGCAGCGCGCATAGACTGCCTCCGCAATAAGAGTGATCGGAATGCCGAGGTCTTGCGAGGAGATGACCGTCCACTTGCCGGTGCCTTTTTGGCCGGCGGTGTCGAGGATCTTCTCGACGAGCGGTTGGCCGTCGGCGTCCTTGAAGCCGAGGATGTCGCGAGTGATCTCAATGAGGTAGGAGTCGAGCTCGCCCTGGTTCCACTCGGCAAAAACCTGGTGCATCTGATCGGCGCTCATGCCCAGGCCGGTCTTCATCAGGTTATAGGCTTCGCAGATGAGCTGCATGTCGCCGTATTCGATGCCGTTGTGGACCATCTTGACGTAGTGGCCCGCGCCGTTTTCGCCCACCCAATCGCAGCAGGGCACCCCGTCATCAACCTTGGCGGAGACCTTTTGGAAGATGTCCTTCACGTGGGGCCAGGCAGCGGGTGAGCCGCCGGGCATGATGCTAGGGCCGCGGCGGGCGCCTTCCTCGCCGCCGGAAACGCCGGTGCCGATATAGAGCAGGCCCTTGGACTCGACGTATTGGGTGCGGCGGATCGTGTCTTCAAAAAGGGAGTTGCCGCCGTCAATGATGATGTCGCCCGCCTCAAGGTGCGGGATGACTTGTTCAATGAATTCATCCACCGGCTTGCCGGCCTTCACCATGAGCATGACGCGGCGGGGCTTTTTGAGCAGGGCGACCATCTCCTCAATGGAGTGAGCGCCAACGACATTGGTGCCCTTGGCCTCGTTGTTGAGGAAGTCGTCCACCTTCGAGACGGTGCGATTGTAAGCGGCCACGGTGAACCCGTGGTCGTTCATGTTCAAAATCAGATTCTGGCCCATAACGGCCAGCCCGATTACAGCAATATCAGCTTTCGGTTCCATGTTCTGTGCTTTTTACACAAGTGCCGGACGATAGTAAAGGCCGGACGCATAACCCTGATCCTCGCCTAATTTCCTCATCCCCTCAAAGAAAGTGAAGTGGGATGCAATTATTTGCATGTTTGGGGTTGACTATTACCTATAGAAA
>CAIWJG010000725.1 GCA_903912925.1 uncultured Verrucomicrobia subdivision 3 bacterium
CCTCCGGTCTGCCGGTTAGCCGGGTCTCTGGACCGGTGTTCCGGCGACCCGATGGACACGGAGTCAGAGACTCCGTGAACCGGCAGACCGGAGGTCTGCCCCACGTTCGGACCTGAACAGTTACAGGCAGGATGCCGACCGCTACTGCACAGATTTCAGCGGTCCTCTTCCGTCTTCTGACTTCCGACTTCTGCCCCTGCTCTCTGCCCTCCCCTCCCGTGGGCCCACTGCCCCGCCGTCCCGTTTCGCACGTCATCCGCCGACCGTCGAATCACCGGGCTGGGTCTTGCACGCCACTGCCGGTTGCTCTCAAGAACTCGCTCCGCCAGGCGGAGTTTCTCCGACCAGGTGAGGGACTGGCGATTCTTCTGCCACTGCGCCTGGCATTTGAACATCCATATGAGGCGCCTCATTCAGTAACTGCGCCAGATCTCTCACTGCGTCGGGTAGTGCTGATTTCAGCGTGTCAGCGTGTCAGCATTTGCCCGGTCAGTTTCAGCATATCAGTCGCGCTTTTGGCGCACTTCTTCCTTGATCCTCTGAACGTGGCCCCGACCTAACCCCTTTACCTCACAGCCAAGTTCGAAATACCGACGGATATTATCGTCGTTCAGGATGCCGAAGCAGTCCACCACGGCGATAGGACCGCCGGCCCAGCGGACAACATCATCAGGAGAGAGTGTGAGATACGGAGCATGCGGAACCGCGAGGATGAGGGCTTCGACGCCGGCAAGCGCCTTGGTCAGATCCTTTTGGACGCGGACCTGGGCGAGCTCAGACTGGTTACGGAAGAACCGTTCCCAGGACAGCCCTTTGACGGGGTAATCGTCCTGATTCTCAAGCTCGTACCAGTGGTCAACGTAGGGGTCGTGAACGCGCAGATCGGCACCCATTTCGACCAGCTTACGGGCGACGATTTCGCTGCCGCTGTACCGGGTGTCGCCAACATCCTGGCGATAGCTGGCACCACAGATAAGCACTTCGGCTCCGGCGATATAGTGGCCCAAATTGCGCAGGGCATCGCGCGTCAACTCGGCCACATGGAGGCCGCGAGTGTCGTTTACATTGATGGCGCGAGGGGTGATTTGGAAAACGTCGTCGCCGTCTTCGAAACCGAGGATGTGGCGGTAGGCCCAATAGCCGAGGCCGCCGTCTTTGGGCAGGCAGTAGCCGCCGATTCCGGGACCGGGGAAGATGATATTGCTGTGAGTGGGACGGACTTTAATGGCGCGGATAACCTTGGTGAGGTCCACGCCGTTGCGCTCGGAGAACAGGCTCCATTCGTTCAGGAAGGCCAGGATGGCGGCACGATAGGAGTTCTCGACGATCTTAGTGGTCTCGGACTCGATCGGACGGTCCATGACCGTGAGGGGAAATTTAGCCGTGTTGAGGACCTCGTGCAGGAAACGCTCGACACGGGCGCGGGCTTCGCTGTTGCAACCGGCACAGACGCGCCAGAAATCGCGGATGCTCGAGACGTATTCCTTGCCCGGCATAACGCGCTCGAAGCTGTGGGCCAGGATGGGCTCGGTGCTGAGGTGGCGCTTGGCGAAGGCCTTCTTGAGAATTGGCCACGCGACGAACTCGGTTGTGCCGGGGGCGACCGTGGTTTCAATCAGGACCAGGCACGAAGGCGGGATCTTTTCTCCGATCGTGCGCAGCGTGGCCTCCAGGGCGGCCATATCGGCTTCCCCCGAGCGCATGTTGCCCAGGTCTCTCTTGATGAAGTCGCACTGCACATCCACCACCACGCAATCCGCGAGGCTCAGGCAGTCGCTATTGAAAGTGGCGGTCAGAGACTTGGTCTCAAGCACAGACCGCCGGATGAGGACATCAACCTCGGGATCCTCGGCTTTGACGGGGGACTCGCCGCGGTTCAGAAGCGCGATTTTCCAAAAGCTGCGGGAGCTGGGGCGCTGGCAGCCGATAACGAACTTCTTGTGCTGACCGTTCTGATCGCGCGAATCGGCGACGATGGCCGCCATGACGGCTCCAACGAAGCCGAGCCCCATGACGACAACGACCTCTTTGCCCTCCTGACGCGCCTGTTGGGCCAAGGCTTGGACGCGTGCAAATTCTGCCGCATACTCCGTCGGCGCCGGAAGCGGGAATTTTTCGTTGGCAGGGCTGAGCGAATACTCGACGGTTGATTTATGCGTGTTCATATAAGTTTACTATTTGTTTGCTAAGCTTTACCGATTCAAGGCGAAAAGCAGAAAGATGAAATGCGACCGCGAATACGGACCAAGGACCACCGACCACTTTCTGGCTGCTGGTCCTCGGTCCTTGGTCCTTAGTCCCTGGTCTGTGTGCTTGCAGAGTTGGTCACGTTCCAAGGATCGCTTGCACATCACGCGCACTGTGGATTATGCGCACAATTTCCAAGGGCTTGGCTTCGGCCCTGTAAACGATCAGATACTTGCGGACAGTCCAAAACCGCAACGGTTCTTCAGAGAGGTCGCTCCGGAAGTGGCCGATGCCGGGGGTCGTGGCAACTGCGTGAAAACCCGACACGATCTCGCCGACCATTCGATCCGCCAGATCTGGATCCCCAACTTCCTCGGCGTAGTAATGCCAGATGACAAACAAGTCATCTTGTGCCGCTGGAGCAACGACATACTGATGAGTCCGCAGCATACATTAAACCCAAAGCTGCCGAGGCTACTCCTTCTCCCCTTCCAAAGGGGAGACATCTGGGGTGCACTGCCGTTGAATTAAGAAATGACAGGGAGCGCGACGTGGCTTCTCCCTCTCCCCGTCGGACGGGGAGAGGGCTGGGGTGAGGGGAATTCAGTGGGGTTAGCACGGCCCTCCTCACCCCG
>CAIWJG010000726.1 GCA_903912925.1 uncultured Verrucomicrobia subdivision 3 bacterium
CGGCTGGTATTTCCTTGCTGCCGGCCAGAAGGCACTTATGGTGTTGAGAGGTTTCCTGCTGAATTGCTGGAGTTGGCAGGCTCGCGTCGGATTGGCATCGAGCTTTCATTCTACCCAGGAGAGTGACCCGTTTGAAGACGACTAACAAATCGGTCCAGGCAACAGCCGCCGCGCCTTTCCGTTTCCTGGCTTTGGTGGTCTTCATACGTTCTTCCTGTCGTTCACATTCGTCCCCGGCGGCTGTGCCTGACCTCTGTCGTTAGGGGAACTGGCCGCCAGATGTTAACGTTCACTTGTCCAAGCTGCGGGAGAGAGTGGCAGGAGAACTACTGTCCTGAGTGTGCCCGCACAATTGATCGTGCGCTGCTCCCCAGCGCGGTGGGCGGCGCCGCACAGAACGGGACATCGCAGGCCCCCAGGGCCGCACCGTTAGGGCAAACCATGTCCTTGCTCAAGAGTGCCACGGTAGCTTGCCTAATTGGCATCGCCATCTCAGCCATTGGGGCCGGCCTGATGACATTGGGCGGCTGGGGACCGTGTGGCCCAGCAAGCGCGGTTGCAGCAGTAGGGGGCTGCCTCAACATGGCGCACGTTGACTGGCTCCTTGCACTGTTTCCGGCGCTAGAGCCGCTCACTGGTCGTTTGATTCCAGATTGGGTGCTCGTGCTAGTTTGGCCGGCCGTCGTGTGGTCGGTGTTAGCATTTCTGGCGCTCAGGTTCTGGAAATGGGTCAGGAAAGATGAGCTCCAACTGCCCTAACAACTGCGTGCAGGCGACGCCGGACTACGCCTTGCTGTTTACCCAAGCTCAGGTCTCCGGCGCGCCTGACGCAGAGCGTTATGCGCTTCAGTAGTGGTAGCCGGGGAATCGTAGGTGTGCTACTCGCGACCTTTTGCCTCGCGGCGGGATGCGGCAAGCCTGGTTATATGGTGGAAACCGAGGCGATGTGCGGGAGATTGAATGCCGTGAATGCGAAGGTCAATGTGGCTCAGTGGGCCGCCAAGGAGATCGAGAGCCATAGGGCCTCAGCCACCAATCGCCCGACTTCGCTGACCCTTACGAACGTGCCGGAGTGGGTAGAGGGAGTGGATCGCGGCCACCGTGCTTACAGAGTCGTCTATGAGCTGGACTCCAAGAATGACCATGTGAGCATCGATTGCATGAGTGGAATGGGGTGCTGGGGCATCCTCATTGGCGGTCCGGAACTCAAACCAGACTGGCAGACCGGACCGCTATTCTACCTGGTGAAGGGTGACCCGGGGCTGTATGCTTGGCACAGCCGGTCGGACCACTGATTTGCCCATGGACACCTCAGCATACCTGACACTCAGCGCGCATAACTTGGCGCTGGACCGAATGACGAGGAGCGCGATCAGCCGCAGGTTCCAATTCGGGCGTCCTCGGCGCGCTCCTCGTCATCGGTCAGCTTTGCGTTATGCCAAGCGCTGCCTATGACACGCGACGAGTTCTGGGACATCATTGAGGAAGCCAAGAGGTCTGCCCGGAGGACTTCGAATCTCCCGAGCTGGTTGGAGGAGAGGCTGAGTCAGTCCCCGGAACAGGAGATCCTCGACTTCGGCTGCCATTTTCAGGAGTACCGGCGCACAGCGTATGACGCACGGCTTTGGCTGGCGGCAGTCGCCATTTTGGGCGGATGCGGCGATGACAGCTTCGACTATTTTCGTGGCTGGTTGGTCGCCCAGGGGCGTGCGGTCTTCGAGGCGGCCCTTACCGATCCGGATTCGCTAGCAGACTTGGAGACCTTTGACGGTGATGAGGGATACCCGCGGTTGGAACCTATGCTTTCCGTGGATAGCAGCGCCTATTGTAGGCGAATTGGTGGAGACCGTTACGACTTTGAGGCACTGCAGCGTTACGAAGCCTTACGCCCGCGCCGCACTCCGCCTGTGTTGAAGAACCCAGAGTTGCTCCACACCGCAGATCATGACGTAGCAAGGCTCTTTCCCAAGCTCGCTGCGAGGTTCCCGGGAGGCATGCGCGTGGCAAAACTGAAATGAGAAGGCATAACCACAGCATTCAGCGGATGGGAACCAGCCGTTCAGGTCAGCGAGCATTCGTCGCTCAGCGGCGGCTGGCTCCCACCGCTGATGCTGATCATTCGGCGACTTCGACACAATTATGAACAAGACCATCACAGCAATTAAACGCGGAGTAAAAGCAGCAGTGAAAGAGACCCTCCGCCCACGTCAGTTTCAGGCTGGTGGCAAGCCGGTCATTTGCTCGCAATGTAGCAGTGACGGCTTCCAGTGGCATGGACATGGCGCGTTTGGCACAAGATACAAAGCCCTCTTCATCGAGGGTTATGCTCTACAGTGCTGCCAGTGCAGCCATCTTGAGTTCTTTGGGAAACGGCCAGAAGAGTCTTGAAGGCACAGCCGAACCACAGCATTGAGCCGACCGGAGCCAGCCGTTCAGGCGAGTTTCGATCCGTGTGTCACCGGCGGCTGGCTCCGGCGGCTCATGCTGAACGTTGGGCAGCATCACGCTTCATGAAAAACGCAATCATCATAGCAGTCATCTCAGCTACCATTGTAATGGTCGGCTGCAGCAAGGAGCCGTCGAGTGGTTCCACTACGCCACCGCCTGGCAGCAACGCGGTAGCGGTTTCCGATGGTAGTAATACATGGTTCTTAGGAGCCACCACCATCAACGGCACCAATGTTTCAGCTACAAACGCTACAATTCGCGTCAGGACACGGGAGGCGTCGAAATGATGCTGCCCAACTTGTCGCTCCACTGGACTGGGAGCAGCCGGTTCAGTTTGGTCCCAATGGCGGCGCCGCTGTCGGCTGCTCCCGGCCAGTGAGCTTGGCGTTAGCGTGCTATGCAGATTGCTCTGCGAAGATTAACAGCTCGGGAACACTGGCTGAGTGCATCGGTGCTCGTGGTCGCGCTGACGATGATAACCGCTGACATCACATTGCCCAATGCCGCTCGCTTGCGGAGCGCCGGACATCCGGCGACAGCCTCGCTTCTCTCCCTGCTTCCAGCATTTGCTCTCGTCGCAGGATTGCTTGCGCTCTTGCCGCGTACCGGGAATGAGTCTCGCCGTGGCTTCTTCAGGCTGGTTGGGAGGCTGCCGCTGCTGGTGAGGTATCTGCTGGTGGGGCTTCTGTGTTATGGACTCGCAGCAACAATCGAGGCCTGTGGACGCTAACCCGCTCCCTGCAGCCAACAGCCGCCGTCTTTTCTGCCTTCGACGGCGGGAGGTGATTGGCTGCTCTTTGGCTTCGGCGGAGCTTGGCTCCCCGGCGGCTGTGGCTGAGGGAGGTCGTTCGGCGAAGAAAGCGTACTTGAAGATGACCGCTGGCAGGATTTTGCGACCGAAAACCGGGACGCCCTCATTCACACTGATTGAACTGCTGGTGGTCCTGGCTATCGTTGCAGTCCTCAGTTGCCTTTTGCTGCCGGCAATGCGGCGTGCGCGGCAGCAGGCATTCCGGATTTCATGCACTTCCAACCTGAAACAAATCGGTCTGGGTTACAGAACCTGGGCGCTGGACCATAAGGACCTGTATCCAGGGAAGGTGTTGACAAACTCGGCGGGGGAGCTGAGAGCCGAAGCAGCAACAAACGCTTACCTGCATTTTTTGGTAATGTCGAACGAGTTGTCCACACCATACATTCTGCGCTGCCCGGCAGACGCGCAGCGCGCGCTTACACGGGATTTCAGTAAGCTAAACAATACCAACATAAGCTATTTTGTTGGGCTGGATGCATCTGAGACCACGCCGCAGATGTTTTTGGCCGGCGACAGAAATCTCACCAATGGTTTAGCCGTAACAAATGCCGTGCTTTTCTTGGCCACCAACCTCGCGGCCGGGTGGACCCATGAGTTGCATTCATGTCAAGGAAACGTAGGGCTCGCCGATGGCAGCGTGCAGGGGTTCAGCAATTCTCGGCTGCGTGAAGCGGTGACAAACGCCGGCGCAGGAAACCGATTGTTAATGCCATAGGTGAGCTTCGCGAACAGATCCAACCATGGAAGAGTCGCCGAACCAGGCGCTGCACACAATGAGGGCCGCGCCGTGCTGGTGGGCGATTC
>CAIWJG010000727.1 GCA_903912925.1 uncultured Verrucomicrobia subdivision 3 bacterium
AACACCGCCCTCTTGTAGGCCGGGTTCCCTCACCCGGCGGGGGGTGACAGGGCCATAATGAGAATTGCTGCAACGCGACTCGCGAGTGCGACAACCCGGTAATTCGGGCGCGATGCCCGCCGGGCAGTTCTGTGCGGCATTTCTTCCCTCTTCATTCTTCCTTCTACCCTTCGGATACCCTTCGGATACCCTTCGGATGCCCTGCGGACTGGTTGGCTGATGCCTGGCTAGTGTCCCACTAGTGCCCGGGGGCTTGGGGCGCGGATTGCGGAGGGCCCGCCGCGGTTCCCCGGGCGCCCCGCGCCCACTGACCGGGACCAAGGCGCTGGCGAGGAACATCCCCGACTCGTGCTCCCAACCGTTCGTCTGCAGCAGTTCTCATTTTGGCTGGTCTGGGATGTTTGGTGTCCACCCTTGAGGGTATTCGAGGCCTCATGGGATCATCCGCCATTCGTCCCATCCGTCCCATCCGTCCCATAATGAGAATTGCTGGTTCGTCTGCGGCCACACCCGGATGAAGCCCCGGGAGCCCGCCAAGGGCTTATGAGATGATTATCCCTTATTATACTTATGGAAAAGCGTTGACAAGAAGCTTGTTTTTTGATTAATTGGTGGTTAGTTGGATGGCGCTGCACCGTCCGTAGGAGAAATCGCTTATGAAGACTATGACCACGCTGAGAAGCCGGGTTTCAACCCCTGGTGTCCTTCTGGTAACATTCATCTCCTCCACCATCGCGCTGACGGCTTTGGCTGACGTCACCACCTGCGTCCCCGCCCCGCCGGGCCTGGTGGGCTGGTGGGCAGGCGAAAGTAACGCCAACGACAGCGCCGGCACGAACAACGGCGCCTTGTACGGAGGCATGAGTTTTGCCTCGGGCGAAGCGGGCCAGGCCTTCAAGTTCAATGGCGGCTCGGGCTACGTGGAAATGCCAGCCTCGGCCGGCCTCGACGTTGGGGCCGGCACAGGGCTGACCTTTGAATGCTGGATCAAGCCCGCGGCTCTCGCCGACGCGCAGCCGCTGGTCGAGTGGAACAGCGGGGCCAACCCCGGTCTTCACCTCTGGATTTCCCAGCCCCCTCCCTATGGCAGCGGTTCCGGCTCGATCTATGTCAACCTGATTGATACGGCGGGCGCATCTCACACGCTATGCACGGCCGCCGGCATTCTTAACACCAACAGCTTCCAGCATGTGGCCCTGAGCTACGACAAGGCCAGCGGCATGACCTCGCTATACTACAACGGGGCGCTGGTGGCGTTGGCATGGCTGGGCAGCTTCAGCCCGCAAACCAGCGTCCCTCTGTATCTGGGCAAACGCATCTCCGAAGCCCCGTTCGTCGCGTTTGATGGTTTGCTGGATGAGGTCTCCCTCTACAACCGGGCGCTGGCCGCGGCGGAGATTCAGGCCATCTACAATGCTGGCAGCGCCGGGAAGTGCTCAGCCGGCAGCGCGCCGTCGATCACCACGCAACCGGCCAGTCAGACGGTGACTGCCGGTTCCAGCGTAACCTTCACCGCCACCGCTACGGGCACACCGTCGCCGAGTTACCAATGGCGTTGGAATGGAACCAACATTGCCGGGGCGACCGGCACCTCGCTGACGTTGAGCAATGTGCAGCCGGCGCAGGCGGGCAATTACACGGTGCTGGTGACCAACGCCTTTGGCTCGATTACGAGCTCCAATGCGCTGCTGACGGTCTGTTCGCTCACGAACGGCCTGACGGCTTATTATCCGTTTAACCACAACGCCAACGATGCGAGCGGAAACGGGAATGACGGGACGGTGAATGGCGCCACATTGACGGCGGACCGGTTTGGCTCGCCTGACAGTGCGTATCGTTTCAACGGCACAAGTTGGATTCAGCTTCCTGATACGGTCGAACCTCCCCAGCCCTCGGGGCTGACGCTCTCGGCCTGGGTTCTAGCAGACAGCGGACCGTACGACGCAGGGGCATGGCTGATCCACCTAAGCAGCCGAACCGGGGAGGGTGGCATCGCACTTTGGAATGCCAGTTCGTGCGGCTTTTGGGTCAAACTCCAGAACTCGAACCCACAGGGTTACTATGCCAACGACGACACGGTGATTACGAACGTATGGACTCACCTCGTCGCCGTTTACAAACAGGGGCAATTCGTCGAGTTTTGGGTCAATGGTTCCCTGGCAGAAAGCAATGCCATACCCAATTACGCATTGTTTACCGATCCCGCTTTCCCGTTGAATTCATCGCTTGGGAATTATGACTACGCCCCCGGGCCATACAACGGTTTTAGCGGGGCAATGGATGACGTGCGCATCTACAATCGCGCGCTGTCCCCCGTCGAAGTCCAGGCCCTTTATCAGTGTGAAGCCACCCCGCCCGACTATCCGATTATCACGCAACAGCCCCAAAGCCGGACGGTGTCGGCGGGTTCGAACGTGACGTTTACGGTGACCGCCAGCGGCCGGGCGCCCCTGGGCTACCAATGGCGTTTGAATGGAACGAACATTACCGGGGCGACCGGCACGTCGCTCACGTTGAGCAATGTGCAGCCGGCCCTGGCGGGCAATTACACGATACGGGTAACGAACATTTACGGTTCGGCGGTCAGCTCGAATGCCGTCCTGTCGGTTAATCAGGCTTCGGGTTGTGCAACCCCGCCCTCGGGTTTGGTCAGTTGGTGGCGGGCGGAGGCCAACGGCCTGGATCAGGTCGGCGGCAATAATGGCGTCTTGTTGAACGGCACTGGCTTCGAGGCGGGAATGGTGGGTCAGGCGTTTCGATTCAATGCCAGCAGCAACAGCTACGTGGAAGTGGCGGACAGCCCGGCACTGCGATTCACCAACGCGCTGACCATCGAATGCTGGGCCAAACGGTTGAACACTTCCGAGGTGCATATACTGGTGGAAAAGGGTGGCGATTATACGGGCGGGCACAACGATTTCGAGCTTGCACTGAATGACACCTACTCGGGCGGTAAGCACTTTGGTTTTTCAACTGGCGGCGGCTCGCGTGGGTGCGTGGTCACGCCGGACACCGCGTGGCATCATTATGCGGCGGTCGCGGTTAGCGGACAGACCGATCCCCTCCTCTACATCGACGGTGTGCCGCAAACGATCACCATCCGCAGCGGCGCGGCGAAGATGAATCTGTCCGCATCCACCCGCCCGCTGCACATCGGGGCGCAGATTGATCCGCAAACCGGCTGGTACTATTACAGCTCGACGATGATTGATGAGCCGGCCATTTACAGCCGCGCCCTATCTGCTGCCGAAATCCAGGCCATTTACCAGGCTGGCAGTGCGGGCAAGTGCACGACAGGGGTGGCGCCGACGATCATCGTGCCACCTGCCAGTCAGGCAGCCGTTGTCGGTTCCAGCGCGACCTTCACCGTGACCGCCGCGGGCACACCTCCGTTCAGCTACCAGTGGCGGTTCAGTGGAACCAACATTGCCGGGGCGACCGGCACGTCGCTCACGCTGAGCAATGTGCAGCCCGCCCAGGCGGGCAGCTATGCTGTGCTGGTGACCAACGCCTTTGGCTCGATTACGAGCTCCAGTGCGCTGCTGACGGTTAATCCGCTCCCGTCCTGTGTGCCGCCGCCCTCGGGCCTGGTCAGTTGGTGGCGGGCGGAGGCCAACGGCCTGGATCAGGTCGGCGGCAATAACGGCGTCTTGTTGAACGGGGCCGGGTTTGACGTGGGAATGGTAGGTCAGGCGTTTCGATTCATTGGTAACAGCAACAGCTACATGGAAGTGCCGGACAGCCCGACACTGCGATTCACCAACGCGCTGACCATCGAATGCTGGGCCAAACGCTTGAGCACTTCCGAGGTGCATAATCTGGTGGAAAAGGGCGGCGATTGGACGGGCGGGCAAACCGATTTCGAGATCGGGCTGAATGATACCGATTCGGGCGGTGCGCACTTTGGCTTTTCCTTTGCGGGCGGCTGGCGTGGCTGCGGAGTCACGCCGGACACCGCGTGGCACCATTATGCGGCGGTCGCGGTCAGCGGCCAGTCGGATCCCATCCTTTACGTTGACGGTGTGCCGCGAACGGTCGCCATGCGCGGCGGTCGGGCAACGATGAATCTGACCGCGTCCACGCGCCCGCTGCACATCGGGGCGCAGATTGATCCGCACACCGGCTGGTACTATTACAGCTCGACGATGATTGATGAGCCGGCCATTTACGGCCGCGCCCTGTCCGCTTCCGAAATCCAGGCCATTTACCAGGCTGGCAGTGCGGGCAAGTGTCCTCCTACTCCTCCGGCGAATTGCGTGCCGCCACCCTCGGGTCTGGTGGGCTGGTGGCCCGGAGAGGGCAACGCGAATGATGTCGCCGGCGGAAACAACGGGACCGTGCAGGGAGGGGCGACCTTCGCGGCCGGCAAGGTCGGCCAGGCTTTCAACGTGAGCCCATCCGGCGGCATTGTCGTCGTGCCCGATTCACCGAGTTTGCAGATTACCAACCAGTTGACCGTCGAGGCCTGGGTCAATGCCCGCAGCTTTGAGAGCGTAACCGGGTGCGCGATCCTCTCGAAGATCAGCATCAACAGCGGCAACAACGGCTACCAGTTTATCCTGGTCGGCAACACCATTCAGGGCTTGTTTAACAGCCCGGGCACAAGTTGGCCTTCGCAGCGAATCATCTCGGCGCCCATCCTCAGCACTGGCGTGTGGTATCATGTGGCCTTCACCTACGACCAGTCAGCAATGAAGCTCTATTGTAACGGACAGCCGGTAGCGACCAACGTCATCGGTGCCCATACTATCGCGACCTCGCCGAGCGAGCTGCGCATCAGCGGCGCGGACAACCATGGCTATTTTGACGGGTTGATCGACGAGCCGGCGGTGTACAATCGCGCCCTCTCGGCTGATGAGATCGCCGCCATTTACAGCGCGGGCGGCGCAGGCAAGTGTCCGCTAGGCGTGATACCCTCAATCATTACACAACCGGCCAGCCAGACGGTCCCTGCCGGTTCCAACGTAACCTTCACCGCGACCACTACGGGGACGCCGCCGCTGAGCTACCAATGGCGTTGGAATGGAACCAATATAGCCGGGGCAACCGGCACTTCGCTAACATTGAGCAATATCCAGCCGACCCAGACAGGCTCTTACTCTGTGATGGTGACCAACCTTGTTGGCTCGGTCATCAGCTCCAACGCGATGCTGACAATCAATTCTCCTGCGCAGTGCACACCGCCGCCGGCGGGTTTGGTCAGTTGGTGGACGGCTGAGGGCAATGCTCTGGACTCAGCGGGAACCAACAGCGGGACCCTCATGGGCGGAGCGAGCTATGCCTCCGGCTTGGTGGGGCGTGCATTCACCCTCGACGGAGTTAATGGCTATGTGAAGATTCCCAAGTCGCCCAGCCTGGATGTCGGCAGCCAGGTCACCGTCGAGTTCTGGATGAAGCCCGACCCCGCAAACTTGATGAACACTTGCTGCCAGGGGCTGGTGACCAGCGACTTCTACCACATCGAACTCTCCAGCGGCACCGGGACCAACGTCGGCGTCAGCTTCTGCATCAGTACCGACAGCGGCGCGACTTACTATCAGACCGCCATTGCCGCCAACGGCGGGGGCGCGGCTGTGACGCCCGGGGTGTGGCATCACGTGGCCGGCACCTACGACGGGACCAAGCTGCAGTTATATATTGACGGCCAGCCCTGGGGCATCCCGATAGTGGCTTCCGGGCTCATCTCGCCTATGGGGCCGAACAGCTTTGTGTGCATCGGCTCGGAGGAAGGGCGGCTCGTCTGCCAAAGTTGCACTGCCAACCGGTTCTTCAAGGGTCAAATTGATGAAGCCGGCATCTACAACCGTGCCCTGTCCGCCCCCGCAATTGCGGCAATTTACAATGCCGGCAGCGCCGGCAAGTGCGGATTGCCGCCGAGCATTCTGACCCAGCCGCAAAGCCAGGTGGCCGCTGCAGGCGCCAACATCACCTTCACCGTCGCCGCCGCCGGCACGCCGCCGTTGAGCTACCAATGGCGCGCCAATGGGACTAATGTCGTTGGAGCGACCGGCACCTCGCTCACCTTGAGCAATGTCCAGCCGGCCCGGGCAGGCTCCTACTCTGTGCTGGTGACCAACAGCGTGGGTTCTGTCATCAGCTCCAACGCGGTGCTGACGATCAACTCACCTGTGCAATGCACACCGCCGCCGGCCGGTTTGGTCAGTTGGTGGGCGGCTGAGGGCAATGCTCTGGACTCGGCCGATTCAAATAACGGCACACTTCGGGACGGTGCAACTCTCAGCCCCGGCAAGGTCGGCCAGGCCTTCAACTTCAATCCGACCAGCGGCACCGTAGTTGTGCCCGATTCAGTCAGTCTGCGGCTGACCAACCAGTTGACCATTGAGGCTTGGATTAACGCCCGCAGCTACAGCGGTCCCGGCGGGTACGCTATTGTCTCCAAGCTCGGCTTCGCGACTGGCAACAACGGTTATCAGTTCGGCTTGGTTGGCACCACGCTTCTGGGGCTGTTTAATAGCCCAGGACAAGGCTGGCCTTCGGCCCGTATTGATTCCGGGTCCGTGATCACTACCGGGGTCTGGTATCATGTGGCCTTCAGCTACGACCAGTCGGCCATGAAGCTGTATTGTAACGGACAACCGGTGGCAACCAACGGCATCGGGGCTCACGCCATTGCGACTTCGACCAGCGATCTGCGCATTAGCGGCGCGGACACTCAATGCTATTTTGACGGATTGATTGACGAGCCGTCCGTTTACAACCGTGCTCTTTCGGCCACTGAGATTGCCGCCATTTACAACGCCGGCAGCTCCGGTAAGTGCGGTTTCCCGCCAAGCATTCTCACGCAGCCGCAAGGTCAGACTGCGACTGCGGGCGCCAACGCGATCTTTACCGTGTCGGCCTCGGGCACGCCGCCCCTGAGCTACCGGTGGCAGCTCAACAGCGCTCCGCTAGCGGGGGCCACGGGGACCTCTTTGGTCCTAACCAACTTGCAGGATAGCCAGGCCGGCCATTACCGGGTGGTTGTGAGCAACCCATTCGGCTCGGCAACCAGTTCCAACGCAGTGCTTACTGTCCTGCCAGCGCCGCTGTGCGCGACGCCGCCTGCCGGCTTGGTGAGTTGGTGGGCCGCTGAGGGCAATGCTCTGGACTCGGCCGGTTCAAATAACGGCGTGCTTCAGGGCGGCGCAACTCTCAGCCCCGGCAAGGTCGGCCAAGCTTTCAATTTCGACCCAGCCAGCGGCACCGTGGTCGCGCCCGATTCAGCCAGTCTGCGGCTGACCAACCAGTTGACCATCGAGGCCTGGATTAACGCCCGCACCCTCAGCGGTCCCGGCGGGTACGCTATTGTCTCCAAGCTCGGCATCGCGACCGGCAACAACGGCTATCAGTTCGGCTTGGTTGGCACCACGCTTCAGGGCTTGTTCAACAGCCCTGGGGTGGGCTGGCCCTCGGCCACCATTTCGTCCGGGTCCATTATCGCTACCGGCCTCTGGTATCATGTGGCCTACACCTACGACCAGTCAGCCATGAAGCTCTATTGCAACGGCCAACCGGTGGCAACCAACGTCATCGGGGCTCACGCCATTGCGACTTCGACCAGTGATCTACGCATTAGCGGTGCGGACACTCACTGCTATTTTGACGGATTGATTGACGAGCCGGCGGTCTACAGTCGGGCCCTGTCCGCCGCCGAGATTACCGCCATTTACAATGCAGGTAGCTCCGGCAAGTGCAAGACCTCGCCGACGCTTCTAAATGTGAATTTCGCGGCCTATACCCAGGTGAAGGTGGGGTTCGCCGGCACGGGCCAAACCGCCACTGACTTCTGGAACAACTACACCGCTCCCTTCCAGTCACTGGCATCGTTGAGCAATTTGACGATGGCCGACGGCACCCCGACAACCGTGGGGTTGACAGTTCAGAACGGGGCTGGGCACTGGGCCTTTACTCATCCCGACCTGATGTATAACTGCTACTGCTATTCTCAGAACCATGGCGACATCACCGTGACGGTCACCAATCTACCCAGCGGCCAATATGACTTCTATCTTTATGGTCATGCCGCAGCCGCTACCGCAAACACCGTGTTTCAGGTCCTGGTGGGTGGGACAAACTACGGGAACCGGCCCACCTCGACGAGTTCGGCCGCGGCTTTGACCAATTTTGTGGAAGGCGCGCAGTATGTGGTGTACCGAAACGTGGGCGTGACCAACGGGGGCGCGCCGGTGACGATCAAAGCCCATCCTGGATCAACCGGTGATGCCCAGCTCAATGGGATGCAGATTAGTTTGGCTGCGGCAGGGGCTCAGGCCCAGGCTCAGCCGGCGCAGGTTGCGGTCGTGGTCCCGTCCGGCTCGGTCGGCGCGGCGATGCAACTAGAGGTCAGGGGAGCTCCAGGCCGAGTGTATGCGATCCAGGCATCCAGCAATGTGACGGATTGGGTGACCATCGGCCTCTGTGTAACCGATACCGATGGCAGCGTTCGATTCATAGATCCAGACGCGGACAAGTATCCGACCCGGTTGTACCGCGTGGTGGGCCGGTAGGCTCTGCTCACCCTGGAAACGGGAGTCGGATCAACGCAAAGACGCCAAGATGCAAAGGCGCAAGGCTTTACTAATCGCCGCCAACTCACCTCGCTGGTGAACGTCCGCGCTTGGCTCTTGCCTGGGCAAGCTTTTCTGGAAAGCGCCTTTGCACCTCTGCACTGCTATATCCCGCTTTGCTCGCAGGCGGCGAAGATTTAACGCAGAGACGCAGAGATTCGCAGAGAGTTCTTCTTCTCTGCGTTTCTCCGCGTTCCTCTGCGTCTCTGCGTTAAGCCCGATTTGGTCTTGGTTGCGGCTTGGCCGCGCTGCGTCTTTGCGTTAAATGCCCTTTTTGGGTTCACCGTTTGTTACTAGGAATTGGCGTGCTGCGCATGGCGACCAGCCACGAGACGAACAGCAGGCCGAAGGCCGATCCCGCAGCTACTGGCATCAAATGCAGCATGACCGGCGGCGACTTGCCCCAGGCCAGCAGCACCAGCCAATAGACCAACCCTGAGGCCCCGTACAGCAGAGCCACCTTGAGCCAGCGGCTGGCCAGCGCCCACATGCCCACCGCCTGCATCAAACCGATGAACGCCATGGTTACCGCCAGGCGCGAAACCATCGCAGCCGCCTCGGGGGTATATTTCCCAAAGAGCAACGCCGCAGCCACCGAGCCCGCCAGGGTTGGGCGAAAGAGGAATTTTCGGCAGCCGAAAAGCAGCCCTTGCAGCCGCGCCTCATCGCCCGTCGCGTGGAAGTGGGCGATGTAATGATTGACGTGCTGGCGATCGCCAGCGGCAAGCCCAGCAACCCGATGAAGCCAAGCGTGCTGTTCACGTAGCCGTATTCCGCTTTGTCCAGGCACCAGCTAATAATGGCTTGAAAGGCCTAGTTGCCCAATCCGCCCAGCAGGCCAGCAGCGGACAGAATCACGCCACTGCGCCAGAGTTTGGCCATCGGCAATGGGTCACCCCTGAACGCCAGGGGGCGACTGTTTCCAGGCAGATAGAGCCAGGAACCCGCATAAGGCCAGGCCCAGCACCACAGCCGCCAGGCTGACATAGAGAGTGTTTATCGGCGGGGCGAATCGGAACTCGATGACATGCTCGCCGGGCGGCACCAGCACGCCGCGCATCAGGTAGTTGCAGCGCAATAGCGTGTCGGGTTTTCCATCCACTGACACCTTCCAGTCCGGGTTGAATTTATCATTGAGCAGCAGCACCGAAGGAGCAGCGGCTTTCGCCAGCAAGACAATGCGTTTGGGGGCGTAGCTGGTGAACTCCACCGAATTAGTTGATAGTGGAGAGTTGATAGTTGATTGTGGCAAGGGGTTGGGAACCGATTGATCGGCAACCAGTAGCGTCCGCTCGGGATCAAAATCAGCGCTGGCCAGCGTGGTGAGCGTCGCCTGATCGTTGGTGCTGACCGTCCAGTTGACGTAGAGCTTGGCGCGCGGCAGCGCGCCCGTGAAGTCAAACACGGCGTACTGGCCGTCGGGCTTAATCGCCGCGCTCAGCTCCTCCAGGCCAGTCGGATTCAGCAGGCCGGGTTTCGGCACGATGTCGAACCGGGCGGCAAAGCGGAACCGGTGTTGGAGCGGATCAATTTCCCGGTTAAGCGTCTCCAGGAACCCGGCGGCGCCGAGGAGATACCGCGTATTGGTAAGCTGCCAGCGGCGGGTCAGGTGATGCAGGGTGTTCGAGGTGCCGTTAAAGAACAGCGCTTTCTCAAAGGCCTCATAGTCCACTGGCGCGCGCGGCATCATGACGATGTCGAGGGACTGGATATTGTAATACTGGAAGAGCTG
>CAIWJG010000728.1 GCA_903912925.1 uncultured Verrucomicrobia subdivision 3 bacterium
ATACCAGCCCAGGGCAACGCCCTGGGTTCATCGTCCAATTGTCATCCGGTTGCAGGCCAACGGCCTGCTTCATAGCGAAGGATGAATCGCGCCTTCAGCGCTCATGGGGTTTTGCGCTGATGAACCCAGGGCGTTGCCCTAGGCTGGTATGAATGACGCCCTTGGCGTCTCTGCGCCTTTGCGTTAGTTCAACTGCTTTGTTTAGGGTAGTCAGTAACCAAGGGTAAAGCGGGAAGTAGAAAACAGAAGCGGGACCACGGACGACAGGACCACAGGTCTATTGCGCGGCGCGCCCGACGGCCACGGCGTTTCACTGGGTGGAGGTCCAACCCGCCTGCTGAGGCGCGGGGCGGTTCTTCTGCCAGAACTGGAGGCCATCATGGTGAGCGCGAATCACCGATCCCAGGCGGCTCGCCTTGGTGGCAAACCCGGGATGACGGAGAACGCGGCGGATGAACATTGCGGCTTCTTCAGGGGCCACGTCCAGCCACACCAGGCCATAGGCGGGGTGGCAGAGGCGGTGCTTGAAGAAGTCCTCGTCGCGGGTGAAGAGGGTGGGCTGCTTGAGGCGGTGCAGCAGCGCCAGAATGTTGTCATCCCCGATGCTGATTGGCGCGATGTCCTGGCCGATGACCCGGCAGTGGACGCCCCAGGTCCGCAGCAGGTCGCGCTGGTCAATGGGAATATTCTCATCCAGAACGTTCACGCAGCCCTGGGGAGCGCAGCCAGGCGCCCTTGGTTATCGAGCAGAGCTTCGCGGGCAAGCTTCACCGCTTCGGTCACGGCGGCTTTGCAGATCTTGCCTGCACCCCACCGCTGCAGGATGAAATCCCAGGACAACCCCCGCTCGACATCCGCCAACACGTCCGCCACAAAGATGCGCGTGCCCCGGAAAGTTGGTTTGCCGTGGCAGATTGCCGGATCGGCAACGATGTAGCGGCCTAACTCAACTCTTTCCACTGTGCGGCTCTTTGTCTTGCTCATATAGGCACTTTACGTATTCCCCGACGGCTTGGCAAGGCGGCCCAAAAGGAATGCAGCGGGCGTGAGAATGTAATGTTTCCAGAAATGGGTCAGCCGTAGATTCTACATGGAGGCAGCGGCTAAAGTGAGCAATCTACGGTTTTTTCCGTTTGCGGCGGTGAGGCGCGACATGGCCGCGAGGGGGTGCGAACATGCACAAGGGCGGGCGAATCGGGATTTCACCCTGAAAGCAACTGAGGGTGTCATTCCTGGCTGGTCGGTATGATGCCCTCAGTTGCGGTTATTTTTGTCCGACGATTTGGGGTGCCGATTAGTGTTGCTTCCTGTGGGCAAGGGGGGGTAGAAACCTCACCATAGAAACCAAAGGGGTTTCTGGGCAGGAGCAGGTATATGAGAACTAATGCAACGCAGTGGTCGGTAGGAGGTTTCGCGCTTTCTTCCCTAGCGCTTTGTACCAGCTTGCTGGTTGGGGGTCTGTTCATGGCTAGGCCGATCAGTGCCGCACCAGTCGGCACGGTGGTCATTCCTGCTGGTTCGTTCCAGATGGGCGACGAACTGAACGATGGTTATTCGAACGAACTTCCGGCACATGCGGTTTATGTGAGTGCGTTCTACATGGATCAGTATTTGGTAACGAAAGCCGTGTGGGTCGGGGTTTATCAGTGGGCTATCGCTCACGGTTACGGTTTTGACAACGCGGGGGCGGGCAAGGCTGCCACCCATCCCGTGGAAACGGTGAGTTGGTATGATGTAGCGAAGTGGTGCAACGCACGCTCGGAAAAAGAGGGGCTTACACCGTGCTATTACACCGATGCCACGCGAACGGCGGTTTATCGGTCCGGCCAACTTGACTTGAACAATTCCTGTGTGAACTGGAGTGCCAACGGCTACCGGCTGCCGACTGAGGCGGAATGGGAAAAAGCGTCTCGGGGCGGGGCCAGCGGGCGTCGTTTCTCGTGGTCTAATGTGGACACGATAACGCATAGCCAAGCCAACTACCGAAGCGACAGCGGGTCTATTTACGACGTCAGCCCGACACGGGGGTATCACCCGACGTTTAACGATGGGCTTCGTCCATACACGAGTCCGGTGAGCTATTTTGCGGCTAACGGGTATGGGTTGTATGATATGACGGGGAACGTGTATGAGTGGTGTTGGGATTGGTATGACGGTGGGTACTACAATTCATCGCCTGGGAGCGACCCTTGTGGACCCGCTTCCAGCCCTTATGGCGTCCGTGTGTTGCGAGGGGGGGCGTGGTACGACTACGCTGCCTACGCGCGGTGCGCACATCGTGGCTACCTTTCTCCGGCCACCACCTCCGACGGCTTCGGCTTTCGTTGTGTGAGGGGAAACGCCGAAGGGTCCTCCCTAAATGTTGGCTTGGTGGCCTACTACCCATTTAACGGTAATGCGAATGATGCAACTGACAACGGGTATGACGGAATCGTGAACGGAGCTGTTCTCGGAGCTGACAGATTTGGGCAGCCGAACTCCTCGTATTCATTTGCCGGAACGAATAATTGGATTCGCGTAAATGTCGGGCCTGAATTCTTTAAGCCAGCATTCACCTTCAGCGTGTGGGTCAACTTTGCGGATTTTGCCAACTATTATCCCCAAATCGTTACGGGAGATACTTATTATATCCACTGCAGTGGCTTGGGGCCAGCATATCCGCCAAACCTTCAACAGAAGATCGCGTTCTACCAACAGGCTCAGCCTTACCCCGAAGGAGGAATCTATCGGCAAGGGGAAATGATTACCACCAATGTATGTGCGACGAACGCCTGGTACCACCTGTGCATTGTGCGAAGCGACGCGGATTTTAAGATGTATGTCAACGGAACACTGTCGGCGCAGGTTACTGATTCAAATAGGATTTCGCTTTCAGGATCGTACTTGTCATTTGGCAGCAATCCTCTTGATTCAGGCCAGTACTCGAGTCTCCATGGCAGCCTAGACGATATTCGTATTTACAATCGTGCCCTATCTGCTTTCGAGATTCAGGCGCTTTATGGCGTGAATCCGGGGGTCAGTGCGAGCCTTTCGCAGGCTCTGGTTTCTCCCGGCTCGGTTCCGGCGGACGGGCAGAGTGCGGCGACCGTGACCGTGACCCTAGTGGACGGGAATGGGACCCCTGTTGTCGGGAAAGGGGTCAGCGTGAGCGCTGTGGAACAGTTGTCTGCCGGCGGAGTGGCAACGCTTTCAAGTGTGACTCAACCTGCCAGCCCGACCGACTCGAACGGGCGAGCGACGGCGACTGTGACGTCGGCGAGGGCTGGCACGGCGATAATCTCGGTCCGGGACGTCACGGATGGCGTTGTGTTGGCACGGCAGCCAACTGTGCAGTTCGGCTCGGCGCTGGTGCCACCAGCGGCGGACTTGGCCAACGCGATAGTGCAACTTGCAAATTCGAGCAGCAATTTACTGACCCACTCCATCGCTGGCATCGCAACGGACGAGGGTGGGTATGGGGACTGGTTTCAGAGTCAACTCACGGCTGATAAGCGAGAGCAAGGGGTCAATGCGCTTGCTACGGGTCTTGGGGCTGTGTTTTCGCTGCTGCCGCTGCTTAAGGCGGGCGGCGAGGCGCTGGGGTCAGGGGGCGAGTCCCTCTGGCGGGAGGTAGCGAAGGACTTGGGTCAGGACTACGCTCCTGATGCGCTGTCGCTCATCCTGGATACGATCGCCGGGAGCAGCACGGGGCTGACGCGCGTGGGGCAGAAGATTGATGGCAATAATGCCGCGCTGCAGCAGGCGGAGTTGCAGTCCATGCAACAGCTATTGGCCGGGGTGCCGCCAGGCACTGCCAGCTATCTGGCCGCCTACCAGAATGACGTGGCTCTTAGGGCGCAGGCGAACAACGAGCTGCGCCTCATTTTGCTGGCGCAGCGGGGTCTGCTGTTGGATTTGCAGCAGAATTCAGAGGTGGGGCATGCGGAGTCGGATCTGTTAGGGAAGGTTTTCAAGGACATCAATGTGGTGGTCATAGCGGCGGGAACGATTGTCACGCTATCGCCGGTTGGCGGCAAGGCGGCGATGACAGCGCTGGGGGTCGCAGAGGGATTGGACACGTACGCAGTGAACCAGCAGAACCTGATCAACGACCAGCAGGGATATAATACAGCGGTTATATCGCTCGCCAATTGCTACTACCTGTCGAGCCTGGTTGATGGCAACACGAAAGCAGCCTTGCACCAGATCGCCCAGGGGCAGGAGCCGGTCCCGGTTACCGGCACGATCGTGAGCGCGGACTCGGTGAAGACCTATGAGCCGCTTTCGGGCATCTTCGGGGATTTGACTACGTGGGCTGGGGAAATCTTCGCGAACACTGAATATGTTCACGTGGATAACGCCTATTCTCTGGTCACGATCAGGAACACGAGCTCGCGGGCTGCGGCATTCATGATTAACGCTTTCTATTCGCACACGTTTGCGCTGTCTGACCCGCTTGGGATTCACAATATCTCCATTGTGCTCCCGATGGTGTCGTCAGTGGTGACTAACATTGGTGAGGGCCAGTCCGTCGTGGCTAGGGTGGATTATTATCCCGGATCAAACGGTGCGCTACCGGACGACGGCTCTCCCATCACGCTCCAAGTGCTGGGTAGTGATGGAAACGGCGGGTTGTTCGCCGTTGATCAGATTACGTCCGCGATTCGGTGGCAGCGGGCTGGGGGCGGTGGGTGGATTGCTGGGGCGAGGCCGATGGGGGGAGCGCAACCCAAGGCCGA
The DNA here is from genome assembly GCA_903912925.1 of uncultured Verrucomicrobia subdivision 3 bacterium. Classification (GTDB taxonomy): domain Bacteria; phylum Verrucomicrobiota; class Verrucomicrobiia; order Limisphaerales; family UBA8199; genus PALSA-1440. The sequence goes on from CAIWJG010000728.1 coordinate 4,719, forward strand.
CGACGGGGCCACGAACATGTTTGGTCTCGAGACCCCGATCAAGGCGTTCGTCTTCCCGAATCCGACCAACCAGATTTACCAGGGGCAGATTTGGGTGGTGAATCCGTTCGCGATTCCGCTCTTGGCGACAGTGGCACAGCCTCTGCCTCCGGGCGCTACGGTGGTCAGCACAGATGGCTCGGTGGGGGGCGGGTGGATCGTCTGGACGAACACGATTGCGACAAATGGAGTGGTGGAGCATACGTTCGGCTTTACGCTGTCTGTGTCACCTGGCGCTGAGACGAACCTGCCGCCGCCGACAGTCGTGTTCACCGATGGAACTGGCACGAACAGCCTGACGATGACGGCGGTTGCGGCCGGCTTCCGCGGGTTGTTACCGGTTGGGGTGAACGGTTTCGTTCCCGCAGGGAGGTGGGGTGTGGATACGGCGGCGCAGTTGACGGTGACTAATTTCACCGCCGTGAGCCAGGCGGGGGCGCTAGTTATTTCTCTGACTGATACCAACGGGACCGTGGTGACGAACTTCTCTTTATCCGTTTCGGTGGGCGGCTTAGCGGGCGTCAGCCTTAATTACAGTTTGCCGGGCACATTGGCACCCGGGTCGTATGCTGTCAGAGGCGTCTTGAGCATGGGTGGCGGGAGCGGGCAGGTTTTCTCAGGAACCTACGTCCTGAGCGCTGCGCCTGCGTGGTTTGGGTGGGGACCGGGCACTGGTGTGCTACCGGATGGCTTTGCGCTGGAGCTGCAGGGCACGGCGGGATACGGCTACCTGATACAGGCGTCAACGAACCTGGTGGATTGGCAGCCCGCCCAATATCTGGTGCTGACGAATGGGTCTGGGTACTTCACCGACTACTACGCGCCGTACAACGGCCAGCGGTTCTATCGGGCTGTGGCTGCTTCGCAGGGGCAGTAAGAGTTCAATATCAATTAAAGGGTCCCGGAAAGGTGATATATTTGGCGTGAGCGGCTGGGTTGCGGCAGGGTAATCTGCCCGGACGATGGCCAAGCCGATTCGCAGCCAGTTGTGAAGCACGGTTTCCTCACCTTACTTTCCGCCGATGTGTCGTCCTAAGCTTTTTGCCCAATTGCCATGCTCGCATCGGGTCATCCGCGTAGCGCTCATTACGAAAAGGGTCAAAACGTAGATTCTACATGGAGGCAGCGGCTAAAGTGAGCAATCTACGGTTTGCCCCCTTTCTCGGATCCAAGCCAGAGAGGTTTGGGCCTTTCTGGAGATTACAGTGGTGGCACGCCAGAGCGAGGTTTGCCTCGGCGTCTTTTCCTCCATGCTGCCGCGCAACAATGTGTTCAACGTGAAACGGCAACGGTTCTCGCCCCTCCGGCAAACCGCAATACTCACAATGACCGCCGGCCCGTCCCCTCACCGACTGGCGCAGCCGCGCGTCCATCAACTGGCTTTCGCTTGGGCGAGCACCCGTCGAGCTTTGGCTTGAAGAATCCCAATCAAGGTGCTGGCCTGCACATAGGCCTCGTACTCGGCACGCTCCTCGGAGGTGAGTTGGCCCTCGTTGCATTTTCCGGCCAACGCTTCCACCCGTGTACGCGTCTGCTCATTCGCGCGCAGCCCGACAAGCGCGCGGGCTGTCTCCAACCCGAAGCAACGGCTGACCGGCTCCAGCATCTCGTCCAGGATCATGCTGCCATGTGCGTTTTGCATGATAACACTATAAATGCGGGGCTGAGAAAGGCAACCCCGGTTTGCCCCCTTTCCGGTGTTCTAAAGGCTCCAGCCTTCGCGATATTTCCGGCGCACGTAGCCGTCGGCCTCATCGTCGTTGGTGACCTTCAGGTTGGGCCCGTCCCAGAGCAGGCGCTGTTCGGGGAAACGGACCGCCAGATTCCCAAGCAGAACCATTTCGGTGAGCGGACCCGAATAGTCGAAATTGGAACTGGCTGGCTTGCCGCCTTTGCACGCGCGGACCCAATCCTTCTCGTGTCCGTCAATGCCGCCCGGGATGCGATCCAGGGTTTGCGGCGGCGGCTGAAACTCTTTCATCTTCGCAGCAGGAATCAGGCAGGGATCTTTGCCGTAGCAGCCGCACATGATGGTGCCCTTTTCTCCCAGGAACAGGACGCCGCCGTCTGAGTCGCCCATCCGCCGGCCTCCCTCCAACTCTTCCGGACGCGGCGGCAGCAGCCCGCCGTCCCACCAGGTGAGCATGACCGGGGGCATTTCGCTCCGGGCCGGGAACTTGTATCGCACGATGGTCGAGCGCGGGTAAGTTTCGTTCTTAGGCTCGGTCTTCTTCCAGAATCCTTCCCAGTAGGTGGAGATACATCCCTCCACGCTGGTGGGCTGGCCCAGTTTGAGCGAGTAGAAGATACAATCCAGAATGTGGCAGCCGAGGTCGCCGAGCGAACCCGTTCCAAAGTCCCACCACGCCCGCCAGCTATTGGGCAGATAGGTAGGATGATAGGCGCGCATGGGCGCCGGCCCGATCCATAGGTCCCAATCCAGACCTTCCGGAACGGACGGAGTTTCCTTGGGGCGCCCGACTTCGATACCCTGGGGCCAAACCGGCCGGTTCGTCCAGGCATGAACTTCCTTCACCGGGCCAATGGCGCCGGCTTGAATCCACTCGCACAGCAACCGGGTGCCGTCGCCCGAGTGCCCCTGGTTCCCCATCTGCGTTACGACCTTGTATTGCCGGGCCGCCTCGGTGAGCTTACGCGCCTCATAGACCGAGTGGGTCATGGGCTTCTGGACATAAACATGCTTGCCCGCTTGCATCGCCGCCATCGCGATGACGGCATGAGTGTGGTCGGGGGTAGCCACAATCACGGCCTCAATGTCTTTCTGCTTCTCCAGCAGCTCCCGGAAATTGCGATACACCTTCGCCTGCGGATACTCTTTATAGACCTTGGCCGCGTAAGATTGGTCCACATCGCAGAGGGCCACAATATTCTCGCCCGCGCATTTCTTGATATTGTTCTTCCCCATGCCCCCCACGCCGATACCGGCAATATTGAGCTTGCCGCTGGGCGGAGTCTGGCCCCGCGTCCCGACGACGTAGCCTGGGACAACGGAAAAAGCGGCTATGGTGGCAGTAGTGCGGCGAAGGAAATCTCGCCGGGTGGTTTGATTCTCAGGGGTATTCAGTGGCTTATTATTCATATTCTAGTGCCGGGCTTCTCGCGCCCAAGCTTCATACCGACGGAGCCTATTATCCACTAACCTTGAAATCAAAGAGATTCTTCTGACCTGTGCGGACGCGGCGCATCCGGACACTGCCGCCATGTAGTAGTGGGGTAAGCCTCCGGCTTGCCAAGTCCGCTAACCCTCTGGGTTGGCAGGCTGGGCGGTAAGTGCGCGGCTGGGCCCAGCAAGCCAGAGGCTTGTCGGGACAACGCAAGCCGGAGGCTTACGCTACTACCGTACGGTGGCAGTGCCGGGATGCGCACCTCGGACGCTGCCTTACCGTTTCGCGTCCTTCGCCGGCGCCGGGTCGGCAGGGTGAACGACCGGCCAGGAGGCACGGAGGGCATCCTTGTACAAGCCAATCTTCTCGATCGGGATCGGCTTGAAACCAATCGCCCACGCCGGGGACTTCTTCTGCAGGCGAAAGTTGAGGCGCTTTGCATCCACCAGAAGCGGGTCTGTGCCGACCAGGTTGTTCTCGAACGTAAGGAAGGGTTGGGCTTTCTTTTCAACGTCGTCCCAGCGGCCAAGCCAGCAGACGTTGCGGCGGAACACGTTGCCCACGGGCGCCATAGGGTTATTGGTAAGGATGGTCTGCATTTCCGGATAGCGGGTGCTCCAGGGCGGTTGGGTGTAAGGGATCTCCGCCAGGCGCTTGCGCAGGTATGGTTCGATGCCCGCACACCACCCGAGCCCCCGGGCATCCACATGAAGCGCCGGCTTGCAATCAATGAAGAGATTGTTCTCGACGATGGTATCGCGCCCCCCGCCGATAAAGGCAGCCTGGGGCACCTGGTAGAACACATTGCCGTAGCAGTGCATCGAAGAGAACAGGTCATCCAGATACACTCCCACGCAGCCCTTGCCTTGGAACCCGTACACATGGTGAATGTAGTTGTAGCGGACGACGTTGCCGCGCTCGTTCCAGTCCTCGTCCATGCCTGGCTGGGTATAGACGGCGCCCGCGTCGTTGGCATGTTCGACGACGTTGTGTAGTTCGTTGTACTCGATCACGTTCTCCTGTCCGAAGAAGCTGATCGCGATATGCGGCGCGTGGTGGACCAGGTTGTGCGACGCCCGGCAGCCGACACCGATCATCTGGATGCCAGGCCGATACATCGGGTGCCAGCGGCTATAGTGATGAATCAGGTTGTTGTCCGCATAATGTTCGCAGTGCGCGAGTGTCTGTTCATTGCCGCCTTTCAGCGCGATGCCGCCATCGCCCATCCCGTACAGGTCGCAGCCCACGACCCCATGGTGTATGCCACCGGAAACGTTCACCGCGAAGCCACCCGTGTTACGGATCGTGCAGGCCGTGACGAGATTATTGCTGCCGCCGCTGATCGAAACCGCGATGCCCTGGCAGCCTTCCAGCACGAACCCGCGCAAGACGACATGCGACGCCTCTGTCATGGTTACCAGGCTGGGGCTTAGGGATACCATGACATGGCCGGTCTCGATTGGCGAAGGCGGCCAGAAGTAGAGCACACCACTCTGGCGGTCCATGCACCACTCCCCCGGCTGGTCGAGCTCCGAGAGCAGGTTGTAGGCGTAAAACCATTGCCCCTTGCGCATGCCGAGGCTTGGCAGGTCGAGCGTAGCAATGTGCTTCTCGGTATCGAACGACTTCACCCGCACGCGCTGATCAGACCAGTCCCAAACCCACCAGCCGTGCAGCATCACATCCTTCTCACCGGCCCAGCGCAGCGGGCGGTCCCCTTCATAGACGAACCGTGGGGTGGGATCGGCCTTCGCGTCACGATGGTCGTATTCGCCGCCCTCTACCTGTTTGATGTAAGCAACGCCCTCGTTCGGCCAGCGCGCGATGGTCATCGGCTGCTCGTTGAAGAAGACCTCGAGGCCGGGGTCTGAGCCGCCAAGCCCGGGCGGGTTGGCGAGATCGGCCTCCCTGGCAACGCCTTGTGCGCGCAAATCAGCCTGCCAGACGTGGCCGCGCGCAGCCGGGTCGAGCCGTGCGAGAAGTTGCGGATCGGTAACCGGCGTCCAACCGCTGACTAACCTTCCACCCGCCAGCCGGGCAGCGCCAGCCGTGCTCGATCGCCACACAATAGGCGCACCCGGACCGCCGGAATCTTCGGCCGCGAGTTCCAGCGGCTTCAAGAGTTCGTAGATGCCGCCGCGGACCTCGACTGTCACACCACGGGCCCCGAGCTTGCCGCTGCGTTTGAGGACGCGCACAGCATCCCGCGCACGCTCCAACGTAGCGAATGGGCGAGACGCAGTGCCCGAATTAGCGTCGCTGCCCGTGGGCGCGACGTGGAGTGTGCCCCCGGCAATGGCGGGGAGTTGCGTCGCCACGGCGACCCAGGCAAGAGTGATGGCGATCTTCAGCCGAGCGTTGAAGTTCATAACAGGCATGGGGTCATTCAGTAAACCCTTCAGTCGGCTTACCGGCTCTCGAAGCGGTAGTTCCCGGCACCAACCGAAAAGACCGCGCGGCCATTCTCCATTTTCACCAGCTTCACCCCCTTCGCCTGGGCTGCCAGGTTGCCATCCTCGGTGACACTCTCCGCGTTCTTTGCGGGCACATAGACCGTTGCCGTCGTGTTAGCCGGCACGGTGACGTTCCAGCGGAACACGCCATCCTTCTTCTGCCAATCGCTGGCGATCAGCCCATAGGGCGAGCGGTGTGACGCCTTCACGAACTGCAAATCCCCGACCGGCTCCGGCCGCATGACGATGTGCTTGAAGCCGGGCTGCTCAGGGTCGGACTTGATGCCGGCCAGATTCTCGTAGAGCCAGATGCCCAGGTCGCCCACAAGCATGACGTGGTTGCCCGAGTTCATCGCCGGGTCGGCGGTGTCACCGTTCCAAAGCTCCCAGATGGTCGTCGCCCCCTTCTCCACCATGTAGCCCCAGCTTGGATACGTCTTCTGCGCCGCGATGGTGTAGGCCAGGTCCGCCCGCCCACCGGCCGTGAGCACGCGCATCAGCCATTGGCCGCCGATCAGGCCGGTGCCGATGTGGTCGTGGGTCTCGTTGGTGATCTTCCTGACCAGTTGGTTGAAGACCCGCTCGCGCTCGCCGTCGGGAACCAGTCCGAAAGCCAGCGGCAGCACACACGAAGTCTGGGAGCCGTTGTCGTATTGGCCCTTATCGGCGCGGAAGAACTTCTGGTTGAAGGCCGCCTTCAGCTTCTCGGCCAGCTCCGTGAAATGTTGCGCGTCCTCCGCCTTGCCGAGCAAGGTCGCGTATCGGACCATGAGCGTCGCGTCGTGATAGAAATAAGCGGTCGCCAGCAGCGCCTTGTCGGTCTTGCGCGCGGGATCATTCGAATGGATCAGCTTCGGGTCCTCCGGCGGCACGCACCAATCCCCATAAGAGTCGCGGTCGATGATGCCCGCTTTCACGAAGCCGCCCATGAAGTCCATCCATTTCTTCGCGCTGGCGTAATGGCTCGCGATGATGGCGGAGTCGGCAAACTGCTCGCGCAAGGTGCCGGGAATAATCACCGTGCTGCTCGGCCAGGTGACGTTGTCCGAATAGATCGGCCAGTATGCGGGGCAGACATCCGATACGCTGCCGCTCTCCTTTTGCGCATCGGCCATGTCCTGCAGCCACTTGGCGTAGAGTGCGGCCGTGTTGAAGAGGTAAGTCTCGCCCTTGGACTCGGCGGAGCGATCGCCCAGCCAGCCCTGCCGCTCGTCGCGCTGCGGGCAATCGGTCGAGATGCTCCGGTAATTGCCGCTCACACCCCACACGATGTTTTGGTAAATACGGTTCAGCAGCGGGTTGGAGCAGGCAAACTCGCCCGCCGTCTCCACATCGTCATGCACCACCTGACCCTCGATTGATCCCAGGCTAGGCTTTCCCGGATAGCCGGTCACCTCAACAAACCGAAAGCCGTGATAAGTAAATCGCGGCTCATACACTTCCGTGCCTTTCCCTTTCAGCGTGTAGGTATCCGTCACTTTCGCCCCCCGGATGTTGTCCAGGTAAAGCGTGCCGTCGGACTTGATCGTCTCCGCGTGCCGCAGCCGGACCTCCGTGCCACGCGCGCCGGACATCTTGAGGCGGCACCAGCCCACCATGTTCTGGCCCATGTCGAAGATCCACACGCCGGGCTTCGGCTGGGTGAGGGCAATCGGCTTGAGCGTCTGCATGACCCGGATCGGGTTGATCATCGGCGCCGAGAGCTGCCCACCGGGCGCGGCGACACCTTGTGCAATTTGCCATTGGGCGTCATCGAAACCCGCCGTGCTCCAGCCGGGCATTTCCATCCGCGCATCGTATTCCTCGCCGTCGTACTCATTGTTCGCCCGAATCGGGCCGGCAGTGGTCAGCTTCCAATTCTCGTCACTGACCACCTCCGCCGCCGTGCCGTCCTCATAATCAATGTGCAACTGGAACAGCAGCTTCGGGAAGCCATAGCTCGCCGTGCCCGTCGGCACCGTCGAGCGCGGGGCAAAGAATCGCCCGTTGCCCAGCATGACCCCGGCAGCGTTCGCCCCTTTCTTCAACTCCTTCGTCACATCGTAAGTGATGTAGAACTCCCGCTTGGTATAATCCGACAGCGCCGGCGACAGCACCTGGTCGCCAACCTTCTTGCCGTTCAGATAGAACTCACTTAAACCCAAGCCGCACACGTAGGCCATCGCGCGCCGAACCTTCTTCTCCACCGTGAACTCTCGGCGCAGCATCCGCGCGGCCAACCGTAAGTCCTCGGCCCCCGAGATTGTGCCCCACGGCGCCATGCCCGCCGGTCCGAGCTTCTGGGCGGCCACCCAGCCCGAATCGTCAAAGGACGCGTCCTTCCAGCCCGCCGTCTCCTGCTGCCCGCTCTTCCAGCTCTCATCCGTCACCACGACCAGCGGTTCACCCGCGGTGAATTCAATCCGGAGCAGGCCAATCAGCCCCGCCGGATTCGGGTCAGTCCCGTCGTTATGCACCGACGCCGCGAGCAGATTCTTCCCGCGCTGCAATTGCCCGGTCACGTCGAATTGAGCCGCCGCGTGAAAATCGCTTGCCCCGCCGACCTTCTGGCCATTGATGAAGAAATCGCCGCCATTATCGGACGTGAAGAACAGGGTTGCCTGCTTAACGGTGCGTTCGGCTGGGAGGGTGATCGCGCGGCGGAAATACCGCGTGCCGACCGGCGCATCCTTCTCCGGCTGCCCTTCGGGGAACCAGATCCACTGCGCGTCGCCGAGCACCTTCTTCGCGGCCTGGGACCGGCCGGGTTCGTCCAGCCCCATCCATTTGCCATGCCAATCCGAAGGCTGCAGCAGGCCCACGGACCACCGCGCTGGCCGGCTCCATCCTGAGACCCTGCCCTGCTCGTCCCATACCCGGACCTTCCAGAAACACTCCTCCTGGGAGAACAGCGGCTTGCCCGCGTAGCGCACCTCGATGGATTGGTCCGAGGCCACCCTGCCGCTGTCCCAGAGATCGCCCTGGTCCGCATCCAATTCATTCCGGTTGCTCGCGACCAGGATTCGGTAAGCGCTTTGCGACTCGCCCCGCGCGCCGTGCTTCTCCGCGCCCAGAACCCAGCTCAGACGCGGCTGCGGCGTATCAATCCCCAACGGGTCGCTCAGAAATTCGCAGCGCAGTTGCCCCACGCCGACCGCCGAGGCCGCCAGCGGCGCAAGAGTAGCCGCCGCGCAGATCATCAGCAGCGCAGTGAGAAGCCGCCGCGCGGAAACCAGGCGTAGGACAGTAGGGATTCTGAGCAATGTATTCATAGGGTCAATTGATTCACAGTGACTTGCGTGTCAGAGGTTCTCATATCGCCCCGCTCTCGTCCAGCCCGCGCAACCGGGACGGCGGAAGCCGGGCAAGGAGAACACCAGACATCCCACATCCAACATCGAACATGCAAGGATCGGCGCCCGCACAATCATTGGATGTTGGGCGTTCGATGTTGGATGTTGGATGTTTCCACGGTTCATGGAGAGGGCTGGGGTGAGGGGTTTGGAAACACAGCAACGGCGTGGTAGAATAGAGCAATGGGCCGACGGGCTGGCCGCAGCCGCCCAGCCGGCCGCGTAGTACACTGTTACAAGTTCCGCCACCTCGGCCCCGCCAAACCGCCGCAGCGATCCATCGGCCCCTTCGAATACCCTTCGGATACCCTTCGGATGCCATTCGGACGCCCTGCGGACTAGTTGGCTGGTGCCTGGCCCTCGCCCCCTAACCGCCCCACTGGCATTTACCCGCTGTCCGGCTGCCAACCTGCTCCACCGGAAAGCATCGGACGTTTGGGAGCCTGTGCCTCTCATTAACACCACACTTCTCCGGCTGAATGTATTGCAATCAGTCGGACTTTGTAGTACAGTGCCGGCATGAACGACGTCATCCAGATCCGGCTCGGCGGCCAGCGGGCAAGCAATTGGAAGAAGTTCCTCAAGCGCACCGGCCTCAATCAAGCCGACCTCATCCGCGACGCGCTGGATGAACGCATGAAAGCCGCCAACGGCGGCCTGCCGTCCGTCGCCGCCAAGTGGGCCGGCAAGGTCAAAGGCAGCGGCGTCACCGCCACCAATGCGGCGGTCGCCAAAGCTCTGGGCCGATGAAATACCTCCTGGACACCGGGCCGCTCGTCGCGTTTCTCGATGCAAACGAGACGCCCGCCCTCCGGCGCTGGGCAGTCGAAACCCTCTCCGTCTTGCCGTGGCCGCTCTGCACCTGCGAGGCGGTGCTGACCGAAGCCGCCCATTTCTTGCGGACTCCCCGGCCACTCGTCGAAATGGTGGAGGCGGGCGAACTGCTCATCCCATTCACACTCGCCGACCAGGCGCCCGACCTCGCTCGAATTATCGGCGCCTACCACGGACGTAAAGTCTCCCTGGCCGATGCGTGCCTCGTGCGGATGTCCGAACTGTGGCGCGATGCCACCATCGTCACCCTAGACGCGAAGGACTTTGCCGTGTATCGGCGTTTTGGGCGGGAGGCCATTCCGCACATCAGCCCGCCACGAGTTTGACTGCCAGGACGGCGCGCGGACATTCCTGTCCAATGCCGCTAGGAATCGGAACCTGGTCTGGAGGGTGTCAGGCCCAGAACTGCTGGCACCGTGGAAACGGCGAGAGCCCAGTTCCCCCTCACCCCGATGGAAAATCCGAGATCCGAAATCCGAAAACCGAAGGAGGGCCGAAAACCGAAATCCGCCCAGTGAAGTAGCAGGAAGACTTCACGGGCCAAGGAAATCCGAGGGCGAACTTTAGCTGACGGGTCGCGCCGCCGCCCCGGCGCGATGGAGCAACGTGAAACGTGAGCTGTGAGCTGGGGAGCGTGCCCTGTCATTCGCCTTTCCTTCACGTTTCACGTTTCACGTTTCACGTTTCACTTTCGGCTTTCGGATTTCGGCTCTCGGATTTCCTTCGGGTTTCGGATTTCGGGTTTCGGATCTCCGCGCCGCCGCGGCGCGGCTTGGGCGTTGCTGGGGTTGCCAGCCGCAGCAACTGCGGTTAGGGTGTGACGGTCAATAAGATCACGCGCCATGTACACCATTTACCGGCTCAATGCGGACGAGCTCGACAGCAAGTTTCTTGAAAGCTTGAAGTCGGCCTTCGGCCACAAGCAGATCGAGATTGCCGTCTCCGAATCCGATGAGACCGACTATCTGCTGCGCGCGCCCGCCAACCGGGAACATCTGGTGAGCGCTCTGGCGGACGTCGAAGCCGGTCGCAACCTCGTCACGCCCGACCAAGCGCCGTTCCGATGCGGGCGGTCGCGTTCCACGCCGGTGCCTTCGGCGATTACACCGACTGGGCCAAGCGCGACCCCAAACTCTTTGAGCGCCTGACCCGCCTGATCGTCGAAACTCTGCGCGACCCGTTCGGCGGCATCGGCAAACCGGAGCCGCTCAAGCACGAACTCAAAGGGTGCTGGTCCCGCCGCATCAACGACGAACACCGCCTCGTTTACAAGGTCACCGACGAGTCGCTCATCATACTCTCCTGCCGCTACCACTACTGACGCCCTGCCGGCCGTGGGTTGGGCGCGTCACTCCGGGCGCACCGGCTTTAGTATGTGGAACGACGGCGGGCGGAGAGGAGATGGAACCGCTTCAGCGGTTTCTCCTTCCCGCATGCTCGCGCGCATTCACGCGGATACCAACCGCAGTAGTCACAGGAAACCGTTGAAATGGTTAGGCCGCAGTGCGGGAGCACCCTGCACCCAACTGAAGTTGGGTGCTAACCTCATCGCGAGAAAGCGCGAGGTCTCTGGCCTCATACCGCCGAACGATCAGGGTGAGCGACGGGAGGCAGCCGCCTCTGACGCCCGATTTGTCTCCGAACCAGACGGCTGCCTCCCGTTCGCTCCACCCTGCGGATTAGAACTTGGGGCGTCGGTGAAAAAGTCAGGAGTGATTCCGTGGCATGTGTTCGTGCCGTGATGGAAGACCCAGACATCCCGACTCCACTGCTCTCCGACCAACTGCCATCCACCCATGCTGCGCAGCGCGTTGGTGGCACAAACGCGAACTTTGTAGTCTGGGTCACGCATCGCCGCACGAAGGAAGGGGATCGCGCTGACGGCATTCTCGCCGTGCCCGGCCAGGCACCAGACCGCGCACGACCGGGTCAGAGCCGAGGAAGACTGCAACGCATTCGTGAGCGCTGGCACGACGAGGTCAGGCAGGTCAAATTCGCCCAAAAGACTTGCTGCTTCGTTGGCAACATCCTCACGCTCGTCGCCGAGGCACCTTATGAGCACGGGCACAAGCGCCACCGCCACTGGGCCTTTGTCGAAACGCTGCAGCGCATGAAATGCGCACCAGCGCGTAAGAGGCGGGGCGTTGGTCGCCAAGGAAAGGAGACTCGGAATAGCTTCCGGCCCGATTTCAGCGAGGGAGTCTGCACAACCCAAGACCCGGTGCGGGTCGTCCCACGAGGCCCGGTTCGTCTCGGACCACATGCGGGCGAGCCGGGTAAGCTCAGGAATAGCTGGACGTGCGGTTTCTCCAAGGAGGCTAAGGGCCACCCCGGCCCGCCAGCTCCGAGCCGTGTTGAAGCATGGAGGGACATTGGTCTTGAAAGGCTCGGGGGGGTCCGGTTCGGACATCCATTTGAGGAGCGTCGGAATGGCGTTGGTGCCCATGTGGCCGATGGCCTTCCAGGCGACCGGTTCGTGACCCACGATGACTATCGTGTGGGGATCGAGGTCGTGGGTCCAGGCAGAGAGATTACGCCCTTGGTAGGTTGGTTCATCCTGGTCTGCGGCTAGCACAAACCCAGCAATACAGACCGTTACGAGCAGAATGATGTGGCTGCATAGAAATGCTCCCAATTTGCCTTTCATACCTGTGCTCTTAAACACCGCAGTGCGGGGAAAGTTACTAACAGTGATGTCACTCGCGCCGGGCCAGTGACGCCAGATATGGAGGCTGGACGTGCGCCCGGCGTCGAGTGAAGCACGGTAGTTGGGCTGCCATAAGGACAAATTAGCTCACGGCATGCCTCTGGCCCGATAAAAGCGGCTCGAAACTCCGCTGGCGTTCGTATCGGTCAGGATGAGCGGACCGCTGCTAAGCGTGTTGGTTAACAGACTCTGCCAACTATTGCTCGCGGCCAACGCCGAGACGTATTCCAGCGCGAAGTGACTGCCGATCTCACCGAAGACACTCAGCCTGGGCAGGGAGTTGCTCCAATCAATCGCCAGCGTGAGTGGCGGAAGGCCCAACTCGACCCTCACTTCATCCAAGGCAAAGCGATTGCCCAGCGAACCTGGTGAACGCTCGAAGCCATTGAAGTAAACGGCTCCAACAACATTGGTGAAGTAAAGCCCCAGAGGGAAGGTGGCGAGTCTTTGACCGTTGAGTGAGTAGGAAAACGTGCGACCGGGGTAATCGAGAATCAGCACGTTTGTCATTATTGTGCCCGCCAAGGGTCCCCAGGTGCCGATCAGCGTTTGCACGCTCGTTCCGTTGGTGAGTGCCACGATGCAACCCGTATCCATAAAAGCAAGTGGAGGGTTGAAGTTTGCGGTGGGGTCGGAAGTCGGGATGGAAACCAGAAACATGCCCAGGCCGGGGTTGGTCGCCTGAATCCACATCTTCCAGGTCACTTGGAGTGGTTGGTTGGTTTGAACCGAGGGAAAACTCCCCTTGTATTGGTTTTTGTTGGTCGCGGCTGAGTTGTCAAAAAGCGCCCAACAGCTACCGAGAAAATTGGTCGCTTTGATGGTCGGGGTGCCGTTTTGGACCGAGGTGACCACAGAGGCAGATGATGGCCCCGAGGCCGGTACGTAACTGGTGCCGGTCAAATCCGTCCCACCTGCAAATTGCTCGAAATCGTCGTAGAACAGCGTTTGTGCCCCCGCATTGCCGGGGCACGCGAAAAAGAGCACGAAGCCGAATGTCGTGCCGGCAAGGGATTGGTTTATCTTCATGTCGTTCCTTTCTGGCGCTCAGTCGCCCAACGCAAAGCTGACCGATGACGAGGAGCGCGCCACGAGCGCCCGGTTTGAGAGAGGCGGCTGGCCGCGCTCCTCGTCATTCGGTCCAGCGTTTTGTTCGGCGCACGGGTCATCGTCTGGTCAACCTCATCATTTCTTTGAGGCTCGACGAAACAATCGAGCGCAAATATTCGGTCGAATGGTAATACTGGACGCGCAGTGGTGCGATGTCGAAGTGCAACGTTGTGCCCTCGCGCGCGATGAGCAAAATGTCCGCTCCCTCATTGCCGACACCGTGAGCGTAGCCAAGCTCGTAGTAAACATTGGGGCGCTCAAGGGTGAGATCGCAGATGAGGAACTCGGCTCGCTCAATCAACTCTGAAATCTCGCGAACAACAAATCCAGAGCCGACGTTTTCATCAACACGCTTGGCGTGGAGCCCAAGCTTGCCGCACTCCTCTTTGACAGCCGAATACACATCGGTCATCTCTTGACCTTTGAACGGCATGATAACGAAAACCAAATCACGCTCAAAAGTGCCTTGGTCATTCGGGTCATAATCAGAGCCACCGAACTCTCTGTCCATGAATGTGTGATTTCGTCCCATAAGCGTGCTAGTGCGCCGAACAATTGATTGTACAGGTCTGGATATCCACCCATTTTGGGGTGTTATCCGAACAGCTCCCCGTCGCGGATGAAAATCTTCCCATCATCAAGGCTACCTTTACCCCCGCGCCGGTCCCGCTGTAAAGCCCATTCGACCACTTCTTTCAGCTTGCCACCCTCTGGCCACCTCTCCTGCCATTTCCAACAGCCGCTCAGGAGCGGGCGGCATCAGCCAAAGTCGTTGCTATGCAGCAGGTTCCCGCACGCACGCGGCAGGGACTCGCCGGGCTCACACCGTCCCCTCGCCGTCTCTGCACGGGGCAGACAGGCGCACCCAGAGCCACATTGCTAACTTGGCAAATCGCCTTATATCAGAGCCTTGCGCGACCCACGTCAGGCCGCCCCCAGACCATCCCCAGACCGCCCCCGGACCGCCCCATGAATGCAGAAGGCAGAATGCCAGCAAACGCCGCCGCAGAGCCCGCGTCCGGCCAGGATTCTGCATTCTTCCTTCTGCATTCTGCATTCATTGCCTCATTGCCTCATTACCGCGCTGGCACCAAATAGAACCGATCCACGTAAATGCCCTTCACCGCATCGTTCCCCGCAGGCGTCACCCAAAGATCGCAGTCGCCACTGGTTTTCACCGTCCCCAGCAAGTAGGAACGATAAGTCTCACGGGTGTCAGCCAGGCGCGCCTCAATCTCGACAGAGTTGGTCCGGGCTTGATTGTCATAGACTCCCGCCGTGAACGCGACGCCGTCAGTCGCCACACCCGTATCCTTTTCCACCCGGACCACTGCATAGACCTTCCACTGGCCCGTCCGCGCTTTGGGCGGCAGCTCCTTGCCGGCAACGCGGAACGTCCAGCCCTGCCGATTGCCCAGCATCCAAACCGCGCGCCGGTCCGAAGCTGCCACGTCAGGCCGCACTTCCGCCAACTCGCCCGGTTTGTATTGCCCGGACAGGTTGTCCTGAAGGTCAATGCATTTGCCAACCTTCAGCCCAACCAGGTCCGCCGGCGGCGGCGGGCGGAGCAATCGCGGCGGCGGCAGTGGCCCATTCGTATCGGCCGGGTCCTCCGCTAACCCCTTGAGGAAAGCATCCACCTTTCGCCCCCCTTCACTGAGCACGGACACGGGAGTCCAATCCTTCCCCGGAACGCCCTGGCACATCGCGCCAAACGAGTCCGCGAGCGCTTGGCGCGACTCGGGCCACGGCCAGGCCGCGTTCTGCTCCCAGCGTTCTTTCCGCAGCGACACCCAGCGGCCGAGGCAGGCGTACTGCACCGGCAAGTGCCCCATCCGAACGCGAATCAACTTATCGGGATCGGGATCATGGCTGGCGGCCTCCTCGGCCTGCTGCCAGAGCCGTTCCGCGGCCGCCAGCGGCTGGAAGCGGAGGTGCGGCGGATTCTTGCGCAGGAAACACGCCAGGTAATAGCCTTTCGACGCCTCGTGCATCAGCTCCAAGTAACGCTCGATGAGCTCCCCTGCCCTTTGCCCGTAATAGCCCCGCAGGAACTCCCCGATCAGCGCCCGGTCATCCAGTTGCGGATCCCAGAGCAGTTGCGCCAACACCCACGCCCGCAGCTCGGCCATCTCCTCGCCCGGCCCGGCATAAGCCCCCTCCTCAAAAACCCCCTTCACGCCGTAATCACTGAACAGGCGCACGTTCGGCCCCAGCACATAATAATTGGGATGCGGCAGCACGTAGTTGCTGAAGTCGGTGACGTAGTCCCACACGTAAAGCCGGTGGCATATCTTTGACCACGTCTTCAAGTCGGCCAGGAAAGCGGCGTTGGACGGATGGTCCAGCGGCTCGCGGAAATTGCACTCGATCGAGCAGAGCCGCACGATCACGTTGGGCCGCGGCACGATAGTCTTCGGCGGGTGGCGCGTGTATTGGTAGGCAAACGTGTCCACCGCCACGTCCGGAAAATCCGGCTCGATCTTCTCGGCGATGTAGTTGACGAAGGATAGCATGCTCCCGGACGGGCTGCCCTCGGCTTGGTCGATGGCCTTGCACTGGGGACATTTGCAATTGCCCGCGCAGTCGTTCTGCGTCACCGAGATAATCCTGGCATCGGGCGCCTCGCGCAGCCATTCCTTCACCCGCTGGACCACGAAGTCACGCAGCTCCTGATTCGAGAGACAAAGCTGCGCGTTCTTGTGCGTGCGACTGCCGTTAAAGAGGCTGTACCACTCGGGGTGGGTCGCGAAATACTTGTCCGGCGGCACCAGCGCATAGAAGGTGTGGCAGAAGCCCTTGTATTTTAGGCAGCCGCCCAGCTCTTCGGGAATGCGTTGGTTCTCGCCATTGGCGGCATTGTGGGCCTTCCAGCGCGCCTCGAACCCGGCATACCAGAACGGCTCACGATACTCAAACGCCGGCTTGCTCCGCACATCGAGCGCCGGCACCCGTAGCGTCGGGCGCCGGGGAATGGTCGTGGCCCACGGTGCCCACCAGCGCACTCCGCATTGCTCCTGCAAGAAGCGGTTCACCGCATAGACAGTTCCTCTTGGCCGCCCGCCCGCCAGCAACAGCCGCCCGCCCTTGACCTTCATCACCAACTCCTCGGACCCCAGCTTGTCCAGCGCCACCTCCGGGAACAGCTCGCGCGCAACCGGGCCAGGGCCAACGATAATGGCCCGGTCCAGCCCGGTGGCGTCCGCCGCCTCCTGTATCTGGAACGTCGCCCCGGTGATCTTCTCCAGCGTCCCCGCCAGCTCGCGCACGGCATTGGATTCAGCCAGCGACGCCCCCGGCTGCTGCACGATAATGCAGCGCGCGCTCCCCCCCCTGGTGATGGTCAGCCCGGCCCGAACGGGCAGGGCCAGCGCGAAAAGTAGCAGGCAAGTAAGAGCGGGCGGGGTAAGGCGTGCGAGAATCGCTTTGTGCTTGGAAGGCATTTTCACGCGGCCCAGTCTCGCATCCCCCCCAAAACCCGCAACTCAAAACACTCCCAGAGCAAGGACTCGGTGCGCAGCTCACCTTTTTCCAACGTTGTTGGCACGGGTGACGGGAGCGCGGCGGAGCGGAGGTCCGAAACCCGAAACCCGAAGGAAATCCGAGAGCCGAAATCCGAAAGCACCGCGCGTAACTTCTGTGTGGACCACTACCCACCCTTCCGCAGCTCGGTTTTTCCCTCGATCAGCGGCGGCGGCGCGACCCGTCAGCTAACCTTCGCCCTTCGGATTTCGGCCCTCCTTCGGATCTCGGTTTTCGGATTTCGGATTTTCCATCGGTCCGGGGTGAGGGGAAACTGAGCTCACGCTGTTCCCACGGTGCCAGCAGTTCTGAGCCTGATACCCGCTAGACCAGGTTCCGATTCCTGGCGCCTCCTCTCTGGCCCACTGACGACCTGGCGAGGGCATTCGTCCGCCCCTCCGCCCGTCCCGCTCTTGAACCGCCATTCGCTATTGCTCGACTGCCCGCCCCGACGTATCCTCTATTCATCCGAAGACGCGCTGCCGGAGCTGGTCTTTCGGCAGCTTGGCCCGGCGCTAATGCCGGCCAGCGTGCCGCACTTACCGGAAGCACGACAAACTAACTACTTATGAGGAAGACTGCGACTACCGCGCCGGGGGCTAAAGCGAAGCGTTCGCTGAAGCAAACTCCTTCGCCCACCGCCAGGATCCACCCCGTCATCATTTACCCGATCCGGCACTCGGACGATTACTCGGACCTGCGGGCGCTCTATCAGATGGTCGGGCGATTGGCGGCGGACAAAGACCGCTACGCCCACCCGATCACGGTGCTGGATCGCAAGACGCATTACTCCATGCAAGCGAACAAGGCGTTCCTCGATTTCCGGCGGAACACCGTGGAGCGCAGCTCGGAGGTGCTGGACGTTTGGGCAGTTGATACCTGTCAGATGTGGTATGCCGGCCTGGGCACGGCCTTCGAAAGGGGGGCAGCGCAGGATGTCTATTGGCTCATCCCCGGCGATTTCGACTACGGCACAACCGTGGGGCAGCAAGTCCTCAGCGAGCTGCATGACCTGCCAGAAATCATCCTCGAACTGAACCAGGACCTCTGCATCGGCGAGATCGCCACGGACCATAACAACCCCAAGCAGCTTATAGATACTTACGGCACTTTTGCCCTGCTCTACAACTGGTTCCCGGCCGAAGCGCAGGAAATCCGCCGGTTCACCGAGCGCCCCCGTTCGGAGTTTCTTGCCGTGCGCCACAGCTTCCTGGGCGAGGCCTTGCGCCAACGGTGGTATCCCTACGAGCAGACTGTCGTCATGCTCCTGCAGGCGGTGTTTGGCAAGAAGGGCATCAGCCGGTTTTCCGTCGGGCAAATCTCCGACCTGCCTGAGGGGCGCGAGTCCCTGGCGTCGACGATGCTACAGGTCGAGCGGACTGAGCGGGTGCTCAAAGCGCTATGGCGGGAACAACACCAGTCGGATCCAAACTGGGTCGAGCAGTATCGCCAACTGGCAACCACTTCCAACCAGGTCCGCCACACCGCGCTAATCATTCTGCACAACTTGCTAAGCTGAAATATGCGCCCCTTTAACTACCAAAAGCCCTTGCGGGCCATCAATTTCATCTGCCACGCGACCCAGGCCAAGAGCGTCAGCCTGGTCGGCGATTTCAATCAATGGGACCCAGCCGCGCATCCAATGAATCAGACGCCGGACCGTTCCTGGCTGCTGAACGTCGAATTGAAGCACGGCCATCATCGCTACGCCTTCCTGGTGGATGGGGTCCTGACCCTCGACCCCCATGCTCAAGGCATCACCCGCAACGATAAAGGCGAGCGCGTCTGCCTCGTACCGGTGAGCTGAGCAGGGCAACGCATGTATCAGGTAACACAACTCAACAACGGTCTGACTGTCGCCACGGCGGAGATGCCACACATGATAAGTGTGAGCGTCGGTTTGTGGATCGGCGTGGGCTCGCGCTACGAGCCGGCGCCACTCAACGGTGTCTGCCATTTCATCGAGCATCTGCTGTTCAAAGGCACGAAGAAGCGGTCGGCCAAGGAAATCTCCCAGGCGGTCGAGGGCATTGGCGGTTACCTGAACGCCTTCACCAGCGAGGAGATGACCTGTTTCCATGCGCGGGCCTGCCACGACCGCTTCGACGAGCTGCTCGATGTGTTGCTGGATATGCTGCTCGACTCGCGGTTCGACCCGGTGGAGATCGGCAAGGAGCGCGAGGTCATCAAAGAGGAAATCGCGATGGGCCTGGATGAGCCCCAGCATCACGTCCAGGAATTGCTCAACACCACGCTCTGGCCGGACCAGCCGCTCGGCCGCCCGATCACTGGCACGGAGCAAACGCTGGATGCGATGACGCGCGCCCACCTGGTCGGGTACTTGCGCGAGAGTTACGTGCCCGCAAATACGCTGATCGTCGCCGCGGGCAAGCTGAAGCATCGCCCGGTCGTCCGGGCGGTGGCGCGATATGCGTCGCGTTTTCCAGCCGCCCCCCGCCCTCAATTCACCCCCGCGCGCAGCGAGCAGCGAAAACCAAGGGTGTGCCTCTTTACCAAGAAGACGGAACAGACGCAAATCGCGCTCGGCATCCGCACCTGCTCGCGGCAGGACGAACGCCGCTACGCGCTAAGGCTGCTCAACACCATCCTGGGCGAAAACATGAGCTCGCGCCTGTTTCAGGTCGTGCGCGAAGACCGCGGCCTGGCCTACTCCATTTACAGCACCCCCAGCTTCTACAGCGACGCGGGCGACCTGGTGATCTCCGCCGGGTTGGACACGGACAATGTCACGAAAGTGCTCCAGCTCGTCTTGCGCGAACTGCGGCGCTTGCGCGAAGCCGCCCCGAGCGCCGCCGAGTTGCGCCGCGCGCGGGATTACGTGATTGGCCAGGTTGATCTCAGCCTCGAAAGCGCCGATAACCAGATGAATTGGGTGGGCGAGCAACTGCTCGGCTACGGCAAGATCCTGCGGCCGGCACAGGTCAAGCGCCGCCTGCGCGAGGTCACCGCCGGCGAAATCCGCGCCGCGGCGCGTGATTTCTTCCGCCCCGAACGGTTAAACCTGACGCTGGTCAGCCCGTTGGCCAGCGATCGGGCCGTCGCCAAGCTCCTGGGTGCGTAAGCCGCGGCGCCGTGCAGCGGTGCAATTAGGCAAAATTAGCTCTTGATTCCCACCAAGACGGTGCCTATATTGCGCGCTCTTTTCGAAAGAAAGTTATACGATTTATGCGACGTCCAAAAGGTATCAGAACGAAGAAGTCCGTGGCCAAGCGGTTCAAGATAACCGCCAGCGGGAAAGTTATGCGCTCGAGCGCCGGCCGGCGGCACTTGTGCCAGACCAAGAATGCCAAGCGCCGACGGAGTCTCCGCGGCACGACCGCGGTCCACTCGACCGACGAGTATCGTATTAAGCAGAACCTGATGTTCAGCCGCTGACATTGCTGTCCACTCTCAACCATCAACTAACTACTAGATCATGCGCGTAACCAACGCCCCCGCTTCCCGCAAACGCCGCAAACGGATGGTAACAGCCGCCAAAGGCTTCCGGATGCGCCGCTCCAAACTTTACCGCTATGCGTCCGACGCCGTTGACCACGGCCGCGCCTACGCCTACCGCGACCGCAAGACCAAGAAGCGCAATTTCCGGGCGCTCTGGCAAATCCGTATCAACGCCGCCGCCCGCGCCGCCGGGACGACCTACAGCCGTTTCATGGAAGGGCTCAAGGCCGCCAAGGTCGCGCTCGACCGCAAGGTGCTGTCGGATATTGCCGCGACCGATGCGCCGACGTTTCTTGAGTTGGTCCAGATCGCCCAGAGCGCGCTGAAGACCAAAGCCGCGAAGGCTTGACAGTTTCATTAGCTGGCTTCCAATAGCCAGTTGGTGAACGGGCGACCCGCGACGGCTCGCCCGTTTGCATTTCAGGCCCCAAGCGGCGGGCTGGGGAAGGCGGATGAAGATTTATGGCTGGATTCCTCGACCAAATCGAACCGGTGAAGCAATCGGCCCTCGCCGAACTGCAGGCGGCCACGGACTTGGCCGCGCTCGAACAGGCGCGCGTCAATCACCTTGGCTCGAACGGCAAGTTCACCGCGCTGATGAAACAACTGGGGGCGCTGGCCAAGGAAGAAAAGCCCGCCGCCGGCAAGGCCGTCAACAGCGCCAAAGTGGCACTGGAGGCCGCGCTGGCTCAACGGCGCGCCGAACTGGAGCTGAAGGCCGCGCTGCCGCAGGAACCCACCGATTTCACTCTGCCGGGCCGACGACGTGCGCTCGGCAAACTCCACCCGCTCACCCAGGTCACCGAGGACATTGTGCGCAGCTTCCGCAAGATTGGGTTCGTGGTGGCGGATGGTCCGGAAGTCGAGGATGAGTATCACTGCTTTGACGCGCTGAATACGCCGGCTGACCACCCGGCGCGGGATATGCAGGACACGTTCTATCTAAGGAATGCAGAAGGTAGAATGCAGAATGAAGAAACCGGAGACCGGACGACGGAGCATGGTGTTCAGACCGCGCCCCCCGCCCCTCCGGCCTCTACCCTCCTCCGGACCCACACTTCTTCCGTGCAGATAAGGGTAATGGCCAAGCAGCCGCCGCCCGTGCGGATCATCGTGCCCGGTCGCGTCTATCGCCGCGACAACGCCGACGCCACGCACAACCCCACGTTCCACCAGGTGGAGGGCCTTTACGTGGACCGGAACGTGACCGTGGGCGACCTCAAAGGCACCGTGGAGTTTGTCTTCAAGGAACTGATGGGCGAGGAGACGCGGATACGCTTCCGGCCCCACTACTTCAGCTATACCGAACCCAGCTTCGAGATTGATTTCAGCAGCGCGCTGACGCGCAAGATGGGCAAGGAATGGCTCGAGATCGCCGGCTGCGGCATGGTACACCCGCAGGTGTTCGAGAATGTCGGCTACGACCCGGAAGTCTGGACGGGCTGGGCTTTCGGCTTCGGCATCGAGCGCATCGCCATGATCCGCTACGGCATCACCGACATCCGCCTCTTCTACGAGAACGACGTGCGCTTCCTGAAACAGTTCTAACGGTATGAAGGTCACACTTAACTGGCTCAAGCAATACGTCGATTTCGACTGGTCCGCCACCGAACTCGCTGACCGGCTGACGATGCTCGGCATCGAGGTGGAAGGCGTGGTGAAGCTGGGCGGTGAACTCGATGGCGTCGTCGTCGCCCAGGTCATCACTAAAGATAAGCACCCCAACGCCGACAAGCTCACCGTTTGCCGGGTGAATGACGGCAAGGGCGAGCGGCAGATCGTTTGCGGGGCGCAGAACTTCAAGGCCGGCGACAAAGTGCCGCTCGTTCTGCCAGGCTCCACTCTGCCCGCGAAGCCCGGCGAAGCGCCCTTCACCATCAAGGTGGGCAAGATTCGCGGAGTCGAGTCGCATGGCATGATGTGCTCACCGCAAGAGCTTGGGTTGGGCAACACGGTGGAGGGCCTGCTCATCCTGCGCGAGGACGCGACGGTCGGGCAGCCGTTCGCGGAATATCTCGGCCGGACCGGCAGCGACGTCGTCTATGACCTGGAAATCACGCCTAACCGGCCTGACCTGAATAGCGTCATTGGCATAGCGCGCGAGATCAGCGCTGTCACGGGCAACCCGCTGAAACTCCCTCAGATCAAGCTTGCCGAAGCGGGCAGCCGCGCCGAGGAATTAGTAGCAGTGCGGATCGAGAACGCGGAGTTGTGCCCGCGCTACACGGCCCGCGTGGTCCGCGGTGTGAAGATCGCCCCGAGCCCCGATTGGCTGAGGAGCGCACTGGAAAAGGTCGGCATCCGCAGCATCAGTAACGTGGTGGATGTGACCAATTACGTGATGCTCGAAACCGGCCAGCCGCTCCATGCCTTCGATTATCATTTGCTGGCGAAGCAGACCGGGGCCCCCTGCCCTGCAATCGTCATTCGCCCTGCCGGCGACGGCGAGAAGTTCATGACCCTGGACGGCCAGGAACGAACCTTGACCAGCCAAATGCTCCTGATCGCCGACGAAACCAAGGCAGTGGCGCTAGCCGGTGTCATGGGTGGTCAGAACAGCGAAATCAACCTGAACACCGTTGACGTGCTGATCGAGAGTGCCTACTTCAAGCCGCAGAACATCCGGGCCACCTCCAAGAAACTGGAGCTGCGCACCGAATCCTCATACCGCTTTGAGCGAGGCGCCGATATTGGCATTTGCGATTGGGCGAGCCAGCGCGCGGCGCAGTTGATCCTGGAGACGGCGGGCGGCACGCTGGCGCAGGGAGTGGTGGACGCCTACCCGAAGCCGTTCACACCCAAGCAAATCGCCCTGCGCCACTCGCAGACCGATGCCGTGCTGGGCATCGCCGTGCCGATGGAGCAGCAGATCGAATCCCTGCAACGGCTCGGCCTCGAGATTGAGACGGCGCCTGGCACTGCTCCCTCGACGGCTGCTGGGATGCCGCACACGACGGTGTTCCGCGTGCCTTCCTTCCGCGTGGACCTCAAGCGCGAGATTGACCTGATTGAGGAAGTAGCACGGCTCTACGGCGTGGACAAGATCCCGGCCACCGCCCCGCGCGGGGCTATCGGCTCAAACCCCTACGACGACGTCCACGACCAACTGGGGGAGGCGCGCCGCATCCTGACAGGTCTGGGGCTGTTCGAGACGCAGGGACAAACGCTCATTTCGGACGCCGCCGGCAAGCTGATGGCAGGCGAGTCGCTGGTCGCGCTTTCCAACCCGCTGAGCAGCGACATGAACGTGCTGCGCCCAAGCCTCCTGCCGGGCCTGCTCGACGCGTTGCGCTACAATCTCAACCACAAAACTTATGATGTGGCGCTCTTCGAAGTGGGCCGCGTCTTCACCGAGACCAACGGCCGGCGCCGGGAGGAACGCCGCGTGGCGATCGCATTGACCGGCCAGCGCAGCCCCCTCTTCTGGAAGGGAGACGACCGCGAGGCCCGGTTCGACCTCTATGACCTCAAAGGACTGCTCGAAGAGTTCCTCGAACAGTTCGGTCTGCGCGGGCTGACTTACGCCCGTCGGCCGGACAGCGCCACCGTGCCCCTGAACCCCGCTTCGCCAGAGAGCTGCCGAGGATTCCCCCTCTCCCCTTCCGAAGGGGAGAGGGCCGGGGTGAGGGGTTGCTCCTCCGTCCTCCATCCTCCGTCTCTCTTCCTGGAATCAGCCACAGTTCAACTCGGCAAATTCCAGCTTGGCGAGCTCGGGCAGTTGCTTCCGCCGCTGGCCCGGCAATACGATTTACGCGACGCCGTCCTGCTGGCGGAGCTGAACCTGGACCAGCTCCTGGCGCGCCGGAACACCGGCAAGTCCTTCCGCACGCTGCCGGCTTTCCCGGCGATTCGCCGTGACGTGGCGATGATCCTGCCCGAGGCGACCTCGCACGACGCCGTCTTGCAGGTGGTGAAACAGGCCAAACCGGCGAACCTGGAAGGGGTGGAACTGTTCGACGTGTTCCGTGGCAAGAATGTGCCGCCCGGCCAAAAGAGTATGGCCTATGCCTTCACTTACCGCCACGCAGAGCGCACGCTCACGGACGCCGAAGTCAACGCCGCTCAGGAGAATCTGGTAGCGCAGTTGAAGCAGCACTTGCAGGCGGTGGTACGGGAGTCATAGGTGGACCTGACGAATTAGTTAAGCACGGATCGAATCAACTCCGTAGGAATGCCCTGAAACAGAAGACTCTTACCTTTCCCGGCAACCCGTGATAAGCTGCCACCATGAAACTGGAAACCGTTGAAATCCCCGCCGCTGTCCTCTCGTCCGTCGAGACGCTGGACGAACTTCAGGACTGGCTCACCGCGCAGAATCCAGAAGTAATGGCGGAATTGCGGGCGGCGCGACGGGAGGACTTGGCCGGCAAATTCAAACCCTGGAAACCCCGCCACCAACCGTGTCCTACCAAGTCGAAATAGGCGGCAAGGCCGACGCGCAACTCGCCGGGCTCGACACAGTCATGGGTGCAGGCGTGGAACGTACTGAGGAGTCCGCAGCATACTCTACACCCAAAGCTGCCGAGGCTTCTCCCTCTCCCCTTCCGAAGGGGAGAGGGCCGGGGTGAGGGGTTGCTCGGTGTCGTCTATCCCGCGGTCTTGGCAATAAGATCCACTGGCTCGCAGAAAACGCCGCTGGCATGGTGCATCGCCGGCTCGTCGGCATGCCGGCGGATTTGGCCGAACTCTGCAAGCTCCGCGTTGGCGATTACCGGATACTCTACTGGATTTATCCGGCTAAAAAGCTCGTCCGCATTTACCGCATCCAGCACCGTTCCGAAGTCTATCGTTCACTCTGAATTCCTAGCAATTCAAACGATCCATTGTTAAAATGCCGCACCTTTGAGCACGTCACGCTGAATCATTTTTCCCCGGTCACTGGGAGAATGGCACCGCTGGCTTGCAAGCTGTTGGACCCATGTGGATGACCGGAAGGACATTTATGAGTAACACGGTTACAGTGCCAAATAAATCGCGGGCATCTTGGGCACGATTGGACACCCAATTGACCCAAGCCAAATCCCTTTTGCGCCAGATACGCCAGACGGTTGAAGACATCGAGGATGCCCGGACGATTGAACGGGCGAAGAGCGCCCATGGCAAAAAGCCGCGCATCCCCTGGTCGCAGGTGAAAAAGGAAGCCGGCTTGGATTGACCCCGCCGACTCCGCCGCCCAAACACCAACCGCGCACTTGCAATCCACGTCCGTCCATGTTGGTCCTTGTCTGTCCAGCCGCTGCCGACGTTCCGAGTGATCTGCCGATGAAAACTATACTGACTGCAATTCTATGCTCCCTGGCGCTGTCCATGGTTGCCCAAACCTCCAAGCCCGTGGTCATCGCGCATCGCGGCGCCAGCGGGTATCTTCCCGAGCACACGCTTGAGGCCAAGGTGCTGGCCCACGCGATGGGCGCGGACTTCCTGGAGCAGGATGTTGTGCTCACGAAGGACGACGTGCCGATCGTCATGCACGACACTCAGTTGGATACCATCAGCGACGTGGCCCAACGGTTTCCCGACCGCAAACGCGCCAACGGGCATTACTACGCGTTGGATTTCACGCTCGCGGAGATTAAACAGCTCCATGCCAACGAACGCATGAACCCTAAGACCGGCCGCGCAGTCTTTCCGAACCGCTTTCCGCTGGGCCGATCGTCTTTTCAGATTCCGACTTTGGAGGAGGAACTCCAGCTCATCCAGGGGCTCAACAAGACCTGCGGCCGCGTGGCGGGCATTTATCCGGAGATCAAGCAGCCCGGCTGGCATCGCAAGCAAGGCCACGACATCAGCCGGATTGTGCTGCCGATACTGCGGCGCTATGGGTACGCGACCAAGCAAGACCCCTGCTGGATCCAGTGTTTCGAGCCTGACGAGGTGAAGCGCATCCGAACTGAGCTGGGCTGGGAAGGACGCCTCCTGCTACTGCTGCCGCCGGGGTGGTTGACGCGGGCCAACATGGCGGAATTGGCGAAGGTGGCCGACGGCATCGGCCCGGAGCTCAGTGCGATCGTGTCTGGCACTTCAAAGGCCGACCGTAAAGTCACTGACTTCGTCAAAGAAGCTCATGCTGCAAAGCTAAGCGTGCATCCCTATACACTGCGCGCCGATGATCTGCCGAAGTTTGCCGATTCGATGGACGACGCACTCGAAGTCCTCTTCACCGAAGCCCAGATAGACGGGCTCTTCAGCGACTTCCCCGATATGGTTGTGAAATGGCTTAGCAAGCACGGAGCGCGGTGAGAACCCGGAGCTGAACCAAAGCAACCGAACCGTCCCCCCGCCCCACTGCAACCGGGCTAAACCAACTTCTTTAGCTTCGGATCTTCAGCCAGCCGCTTGACCAGCTCTTTGACCTTCTGCGACTGGCTCTTGTGCGCGAGCAGGGTGGCGTCGTCGGTCTGGACCAGTATGGAGTCGCGCAGACCGACCACGGCGATGGGAGTACGCCGGTCTTTGCTGCGCGCGTCGTAGATGATGTTCCGCGCCGCATCCACATGGATGAAGTCGCCCACGGCGCAGTTGCCCTCCGGGTCGGCTTTGAGGTGCCGCGCCAGGGCGGTCCACGAGCCGAGGTCGTCCCACTCGAAGGCGCCATCCGCGACAATGACATTGTGCGCGTGCTCCATGAGGGCGTAGTCGATGGAGACCTTCTTGATCTCAGGATATTCCTTCGCCAGCAACTTGTTGAGCTTGGCGGGGTTCGCCGCCACTTTGAACCAGCGCTGGCAGGCCTCGTACATCGGCGGCTGATGTTTTTGCAGGCCCTCGGTGATCGTCACGAAGGACCAAATGAACATGCCGGCGTTCCAGCGGTACTGGCCACTATTCACGTACTCGAGTGCCTTCTCGAAGTATGGCTTCTCCACAAACTGCTCCGCGCGGTGGAACTGGGTCTTGTAGGACTTACCCCCACGGGGCGGCGGCAAGGTCTCGCCGACGCGAATGTAACCGTAGCCGGTGGCCGGCTCCGTGGGCTTGATGCCGATGGTAATGATAGCCTGCCCGCGGCCAGCCAGGTCGAATGCGTCGGACAGGACCTGCTGAAATTTCTTCTCCTCGGGAATGACGTGATCGGCCGGAAGCACCGCCATAACGCCGGTGGTGGAGCGCGCCCCAACCAACGCGGCCCCCAGGGTAACCGCCGCGCAGGTGTCGCGGCCAATCGGCTCGGCGACGACATTCCCCTTCGGCACCTTCGGCAGTTGTCGGCGCACCTCGGCGGCCTGGACCTCGTTGGTAATGACCAGGATGTTCTTCGCCGGGACCAGAGGCAGCACGCGGTCAACGGCCTGCTGCAGGAAAGACCGCTTACCCAGCAGCGTGATGAGCTGCTTGGGCATCTTCTCACGGCTGACCGGCCAGAAGCGCTCGCCTCGGCCACCGGCCATAATGATCACGAAACGATCGTTAATATCGGGTTTGGTCTTCATTGTTGCTTTACTGCCTGGACGAGTGGTTTTACAAATTCACTGACCCGCTGGATCAAATCAGGGGCCTTGCCGTGCTGGGCAATCTGATTGACAATGGCGCTGCCCACCACGACCGCCTCCCCGCTAGCCGCTACAGTCTTTGCCTGTTCGGGCGTGGAGATGCCAAAACCGACCGCGATGGGCAGCTTCGTGTGAGCGCGGATCTTTGCCGTCATCTGCGCGATGGTGTCCGCGACCTTGGTTTGCATCCCGGTAACGCCTTCGCGTGAAACGTAGTAAATGAAACCCGCGCCGCGCTGGACGATCAGTTCGATGCGGTCGTCGGGTGTGGTCGGCGCAACGAGATAGATATTGCAAAGCCCGGCCTGGCGCATGAGGGCTTCGTAACTGTCACTCTCTTCGGGGGGCAGATCGAGGACTAGCATGCCATCCACACCCGCCTGAGCAGCAGCTCGGATGAACCGCTCGATGCCGCAGCGATGGATGAGGTTGAAGTAGATGTAGAGGACAATGGGGATCTGCGATTCCTTGCGGATGGCGGACACAACCTCCAGCACCTTCGGCGGCGTGGTACCAGACTCCAACCCACGCTGGGCCGCGAGTTGGTTGACGAGCCCGTCGGCCAGCGGGTCGCTGAACGGAACACCCAACTCCAGCACATCAACACCCAGCTTGTCAAAGGCCAGCGCCAACTGGCGCGTGGCTTCGAGGTTCGGGTCACCCGAGCCGATATAAACGATAAAGCCCTTTTGGCCCTCGCGGGCCAGCCGGGTGAATCGTTCAACAATGCGATTCATGTATGCACAGGATGCCTTAACTCCTTGAACGCTTCAACGGTTTTTACCGCCGCCGCGTTGGGGCGAACACTTCCGGTTGTCCTCCCACACCAGGCGCAGCCCCTCCAATGTCAGCAGCGGATCCACCGCCGTAATCTCCGGCAGTTTGGAGGCGATGAGCTGAGCGTAGCCGCCGGTTGCCACCACCGGCAGACGATGGACGTTCAGCTCGCGCTTCAGCTCCATGATCAGCTCGCGAATCAATCCGCGATAGCCATGAACGGCGCCCACCAGCATTGCCTGCTCCGTGCTCTTGCCGATCGGGCTCTTGACTTCACGAATCCTGATACGCGGCAGCAGCGCCGTCTTCTCGTGCAGATAATCAGTCATCGCGGCCAACCCCGGCGCGATTATGCCGCCGACGTAGTCGCCCGCCTGGTCCACGACGTCGAACGTCACTGCCGTGCCAAAATCCACCACCACGACCGGCGCTCCCACACGGTGGCGCGCGGCGGCTGCATTAGCGAGCCGGTCCGGGCCGATGGTTTTCGGGTTCGGATAATCAATACCGACGCCACGCAGCGTCTTAGGGGTAAGCTCCAGGCAAGGCAGATGCCAGCGTTGCTGAACGACCTTGCGAACCAATGGTGTAGCCCGCGGCACCACGCTGCACAGGGCCGCGCCTTCCAACCGTGCCCGCGCGGCGAACTTAACCACCCGCTCCAGAGCCGTGCCGTTGAACCAGGCGGCGGTCGGCACGTCAGCCTGTTTGATCACGCGCCGGGAGTTCGCCAGTCCCAGATGCGTATTCGTATTACCGATGTCGAAGAGGAGAATCATCTTTCGAGCGTGACGTCCCCTCCGATGATGCGCTCCAGATGACCATGCTCGGTGCGCACGAGCAATTCGCCATCCTCCCCCAGCGATTCGGCCCGGCCGCGAATTTGGCGGTCGCCCATGCGGATGACTACGTCATGCCCAATCGTGGTGTCATGTTCCTCCCACTCATCCGCCAATGCGGTAAATTGGCCAGTGGCAATACGCGAATAATCGCAGTCCAGTTCACGTAGGATCGCCACGGCAAGGTCGGGCCGCGAAACCGGCTTGCCCAACTCAGCCTTCAACGAAGTTGCCACCTTGCGTAATTCGGCAGGGAAGTCGCCCGGGTTCAGGTTCACATCGACACCGATGCCGAGGACCAGGTACTTGACACGGTCCAGTTCAGCGCTCAGTTCCGTTAGAATGCCGGCCACCTTCCGGCCATACAGCAGAATGTCATTGGGCCACTTGATTTTCGGTTTCAGCCCGGTCTGCGCTTCAATGGCACGGCGCAGCGCCGTCGCCGACGCAACCGTCAGTCGCGTAGCCTCCTGCGGGCGCAGGTCAGGCCGCAGGAGGACCGAAAACCAAAGCCCTCGTCTGGCTGGCGACATCCATTTCCGTCCCAGGCGCCCTCGACCTCGGCTCTGCGACTCGGCAAAGACCACAACGCCTTCCTTAACGCCGTCGTGCGCCAGCTTCTCGATGACGTCGTTGGTAGAGGTCGTTTCCTCAAAGACGCGGATATCACGGCCGACGACCTTGGTCTTGCCCAGACGGGAGATTAGATCTTCGGCGTGCAGCAGATCCGGAGTGCTTAGCAGCCGGTAGCCCCGGTGCGGGCTCGCTTCGATGTCGTAGCCAAGCGAGCGCAGGTCCTCAATGCGCGCCCAGATTGCGGCGCGGCTTACCCCGAGCTCCTGGGACATCTCCGCGCCCGACACCGCGCCATCTCCGGCGGCCCGCAATGCCGTAAGG